>CACJZA010000006.1 GCA_902597795.1 uncultured Alphaproteobacteria bacterium
ACTTACTGGTGATTTACTTATAGATTTAATTGATAATGGAATTTTAGGACTATCTATATGTGAACTAATAAAAAATAAATCTTTTGTGCGATCTATTTTTGCAATATTTTTTTCAGAAATAAAAGCAAAGATTGTTTGTGTATCTTTATCAACGAGAGATAGCAAAGGATCTTCTTGATTAACCCATTGGTCTTTCTTAAACTTTTGTAAAAAAGTAATTTCAGCATTAAAAGGAGCTCTGATATTTAAGGATGATACTATTTTATTATAATTTAAAATTTCAGTTTCTAGTTTATTTTTTTTACTTCTAAGTGATAATAATTGCTCTCTATTTATTTTACTTTGTAATGCATTATTAATTTGTAACTCAGCTAATTCAAGCTTTCCAATTGTTTGATTAATTTTATAATTTAGTGATGGTGAAGTAAGTTCAATTAGAAGTTGATTTTTTTGAACCTTGTCACCCTCTTCAATGTGCACTCTTTTTATTTGTGATTCTTCAGGAGCATATATAGATATAAAATTTTCTGATTGGAGAATAGCTGGAATTTTTTGATAATTTTTCCAAGGATAAAATAATAGGAAAAATAAAACTGAAATAAATAATATTGTTCTAATGAAATTAAAAGAGAGTCCAATATCGCTGCGCATTTTCCACCATAAAGCCATTTCTCTATAAATAGGTAGACAAATAAACCAGATTATTTCGACAACAAATAAAATAATTCCTAATACTTTAAATGTGTAATGGTAGACCAATATTGCGATCCCAATAAATAAAAAGAAACGGTATATCCATGTTGACCATGCATAAAAAATTAAAAAATTTATTTTATTAGTATTCATTTTCTCTGGTTGTTCGTGATTAAGACCAAAAATAATTTGTCTTAATTTCCATTTGGCAAGTGAGAAAGCACGTGGTTGTAAATTTTCTACTCTTAAAAAATCTGCTAAAACATAATATCCATCAAACCTCATAAAGGGGCTTATGTTTATCAATAAAGAAGAAACCCAGCTTGTTGTAGCAATGAAAAATGCAATACTTTTTAATGTACCTGGTTCTAAAATAGACCAAAAAAAAGTTGCCAATAACGCAAGGTGTAATTCTGTTGAAATACCTGCAAAATTAATACGTAATCTGTTACTATAATCTCTCAATCTCCAAGCATTGGTGTTATCCGTATATAAAAAAGGGAAAAAGACAAGAAATGCAATGCCCATAGAATTGACATTGCATCCATAGTTCTTTGCAACATATGCATGACCAAATTCATGAATTGCTTTTACCAATACAAGTGAAAATGCATAAAATATAAATCCATTCCAATTAAAAAAATAAAGAAAAGTATTTATAAATTGATCCCAATTTTGAATTACAAAATAAATACCCATTAAACCTAAAACATAAACAATATAACGAACTAATTTTGAACCAATAATTTTCACAAACATTAAAGTGCGATCTAAAAAAGTATCTGGTTTTAATAGAGGGATTTTAAAAAATAAGTAATTATGAATTATTGATAAAATGAAATGTTTTTTCTGATTTTTATACTTTTCAATTAAGAATTTTGTATCTTCAGAATTATGATGGGATATAAGATCATTTACTTTTAAAAAAGAAATAAAATCGTTCAATTCTTCTTCTTTTAAATTAACTCCTTTTTGTTCAACATTTTTTATAAAAGTTTTAGTATCTACATCGGCATTCCAATAATTCAGTAATCGGAATGCATTTAATCCTATTGTAAAATATTTATTTGTTAAAGTATCAAATATTAACCAAGTTGGAGAGCCATCTTCCAATGGCGTACCCTCAAATAATTGTAAATCTTCTCTAATAGATGGTGTTAACATTTATAGACCAAATGTTTGTCGAAGGAAAATGATTGGTTTTCGAAAAAGATAAAAATAGAGTCTAACTTGATCACCATAAATTTTTGCTGAACCTCTTAATCCAATTCTTGGATATATATTATCTGCAATAAGCTTAGCTGTAACACGATAAGCTAATATATTCTGGGATGTCATTTCTGGTTCGTAAGAAAATTTAATTACTCTTGCCTCTAAAACATTAAGTGGGTCTGAATCTAAATAGATATTCACTCTTGCATCTCTTTTAATGGTAATAGAATCTTTTACAGGAACCATAATCTCTACTAAAATTTTATTTGGATCCGCTATCGTCATTATTGTCTCTCCAATTTGAAAAGGCTTACCAATAATGAGAGATTTATCTTTTAGAATAGCTATACCATTAGCAGGTGAAGTAACCAAAGTTTTATCAAGTAAAATTTTTTGATAAAGAGTTTTTTCTTTTGCTAATTTAATTTGCCCCTGTAGTCTTGCGAGCAAGGCTTTATCTTCCGAACTATTAAAAGAAGACTGTTGAGCTTGTAACAATTCAGTCTCAATTATTCTTAATTCTTGAATTGATAATTCATAATCATTTTGCAACTCTGTTTTTTCAAGTTGTATAATTGGTTGATTGATTTCAATTGCTTCGTTGTTTTCAATCAAAACTTTTTGGGCTACAGCGTTTAAAGGTGAGTTAATATAATTTGGTTCATTAGGGATTATTTCCATTTTTCCAATTGTTGATAATTCAACAGGTATAAACATACTAGCAATTAGAGCAAAAAATATAACAGTTTGTAAAAATGAATTACGCAAAAATTTAAAGTTAATAAAACTATTGTTTTTTGAGAGAGAGCCAAAAGCATGCCCTATTGTCGAACTTAAATGTTTTATAAATTCTATTTCTTCTTCATTCCATTCATCTTCACGACACAGCAACATTGCAGCTTCAGGTCCTTTTTGAACCGAGAAACATGGGACCCATAAAAAATTTGAAGGCAACGGCTTTTCTCCTTTTGCTGGCGATAGAGTTTTTGGGTCAGATGTAAAATTATGCACTTCATAAGAAGTGTCACTTATTTTTTTTCTCATTAATTTCTGAATTAAAGAAACTGTTGGAGATGTTCTTTCAACAACTGTGACATCAGATACAGTCTCTATTTTGAATTTGCTTTTGCCTTTCCATTCTCCAAAAAAAGCAAATACATATGGGCTAATTGTTCTTAATTCATTTGTTATTATGTAACGAAGCTCAACCAAATTCTTGGCTTCACGTAATTTTTTTTCGAATGAAAAAATACGAGAAAGACTAGTTAACTTGTCTTCGCTCAAAATAAAACTCGACCACTCATTCCAGCAAGAAGAGCAGGACTAGCATCGGTAATTGTACCTTTTAACTGTATTGTTTGACTTACCGGATCAACATTTGCGCCTATACCGCTTACGGTAGCATTAAATTCTTTTTGAATTTCATCAATATAAACCACAATTGGATGTCCTATAGTGAGCCATGAAATCCATTCACTTGATACAACCATTTCTAATTCTAAAACATCAGTTTGAATTATTTTCATTAACTCAACTTGAGGTTGAATAGTTTCGAATGTATTGACTAAAATTTCTTCAACTGCTCCATCGAATGGTGCTGAAATCTTACATCTTTTTAAATTTAGTTCAGCAATCAATAATTCTGCTTTAGCTTTTTCATATTCTGATTTGGAAAGCTCAAGGTCATATTTTCCTATTGTACGCATTTGTAACATTTGCTCATCACTTTCCATTTTAATTAAGGCACTATTCGCATTTGCACTTACAACATCTTTTTGAGCTTCATATAAACTACAATCAAATTGAATTAAGAGATCACCCTTTTTAAAACGTTGCATTTCTTTAACTGGAATATTGTCAATTTTTGCTGCTAATTCACTAGATAAAACAGCTTGTTGTGAAGCTACAACTAATGCTCGTGATTCTCTCTTTTCAGCTAAAGCATTACTAATAAATAAAGAAGATATTAAAATAGAATTAGCTAGCAATTTTAACAATTTTATCTCCGTAATTTTCATAATCATTGTATTTAACATGAATTTGGTCCTGTAGAGAAGCAAACTTTTCTAATTCTTTATCTATTACAGTTTTACTTGGTAATTTTGATTGATCATTTGAAGATAAATCTAGATCTACTTCTAATGTTCTTAAAGTACCATCTTCATCCTCAGCTATAATTTGTAATTTAATATTTTCCAAATCTTTTGGAGGCGTAGCTTCTATTTCACCTGTTTCAGCATTAATTTTTAACCAGTTTGGTATTTGATTACCCAAAGTTAATCCTTGCTCAGGTATACTTAATGAATACTTTACAACTTGATTTCTTTTATCATCGGCAATTTTAACTGTAATTTTATCTAAATTTTTATCAATAGATGCTAGTTTTAAAGTCGATAAAGTAGAATTAGTATTGGAATTATTCTCAATATCTACGATTTCACTATTATTAAGATTAGCTGTTCTATTTAAATCAATTTGGTTTTTATTAAGAGCATTTAACTGCATTTTTCCATTATTATCAATAAATACTTCTGATTTTAAAGTTGCACTTCTATCAATAAAACTTTCTAAACTTCTTTTTAGACTTTTATCTGGTTTTATTGATGATTGATCAAGAGTAACATCAATTTCTCTTGTTGTATTATCTTTATCAATTGCAATTATCTTAATATCAATTGAGTATATGTTATCAGGAAACTGAACAAGAGTTTGACCAGTTTTTGGATCTACTTTTACCCAGTCAGGAACGGCTGAACCGTTTTCCATTGTTGCTGTGTATTGTTTAACATTTATTTTATAATCATCTCCAATAGCAAAGCCTAAAATTGTTCCTTCATTAAGAAAACTTTTACTCATTGGTGTAGGATCATCAGTTGTAGTATTACCTAAATCTTCAACTGCTACATCAACTACACGCATTCCACCATTAAATGAATAATTCTTTGGTACTTCAAGATTAGCTACTTCTACAACTGATCTCTCTTTAAATACGACAGTTTTATTTTTTACTTTTTTCTCAATATTTTTCTTATTAATTTTAAGTTTTTCCGGAACTGCATCAACGTCAGTACTTTTAGCAACTTCTAGAGTGAATGTTTGTTGAGTAGATAAGTTACCGCCATCAGTAGCTGTGACAGTAAATGTATAAGTACCTTGAGTAACTATACCTGTAACTTTACCATTTGAATTAATAGTTAATCCAGCAGGTAAACCACTCACTGAGTAAGTTAATTGACCATAAGAATTAGAACTTGGATCAGGATCACTAAAGAATGTTTTTGTCTGAATAGTTACTGATTGATTTTCTGTTGCATATATAGTTGCAGGTGTGGAAGATGTTGGCGCATCATTAATACCCGTAACAGTTATTTGTAATTCAGCTGTATCGGTACTCGTTCCATCCGATATAGTATAAGTAAAATAATCAACTGCTGTTTGTGCTGGAGCAAGTGCTTCGGCAGCATCAGTATTAGCAGTATAATCATATGTACCATCTGAGTTAAGGGTAAGAGATCCATAAGTTCCAACAAGTGCTGATCCAATCGTTCCGTCAGTCCCACTGGCATTTTCTCTACCTGTTCGAATTGCACTGACTGAAGCTTCTCCTACCGATAGTGCAGCACTTCCATTGTCTGTGTCATTCGATAGAATACCAGCGCTTTGATTTCCAACACTTAATGTGCTGTCATCATCAACAGCTCCAGTGTCATTTACAGCAGCAACTTCATTATCTGCCCCACTAACAGTAATTGTTATTGTAGCTGTATCTGTCGCTGAACCATCTGAAAGAGTATAAGTGAAAACATCTGTTTCACTTGAGCCATCAGCAATACTATCTGCAGCATCTTGATCAGCAGTGTACGTATAAGAGCCATCAGCACCTACTGTTAATGTTCCGTAAGTTCCAACAATTTGTGTACCATTACTTGCATAAGTTGAGCTTGATGCAACAGTACCTGTATTTCCATTAGAGTGAGATATATTTGTTACAGATAGACTAGCATTATCATCTGCATCCGTATCATCATTTAATAAATCGTCTTGCGCACCTGTTTTAGTAACAGTTTCATCTTCATTAACACTGTCCGTATCATTTACCGCAACAGGATCATCATTTACGCCAGTTACAGTAATTGTAATATTTGCTGTATCGGTAGCATCACCATCATCTATTGTATAAATAAATACATCTGTAACAGTATCCCCTGCATCTAGTGCATCCGTTGCAGATTGATCAGCAATATATTTATAAGAACCGTCTGCTCCGATAGTCAAGGTACCATAAGTTCCAGTGACTGATGTTCCACTACTATCATATGTACTTCCTGAGGAAACATTAGAATCTGATCCTCCATCTTTTCGAATTTTTGTAACTGTAAAAGAGTCATCATCGTCAGCATCAGTATCATCGTTGATTACATCATCTTGTGATCCTGTTTTTATAACTGTTGCATCCTCATTAACACTATCCGTATCATTTACTGCCACCGGATCATCGTTTATACCTGTAACTGTTATTGTTAATGTTGCAGTATCTGTTGCGGAGCCATCGGAGAGAGTATAGGTAAAGACATCTGTTGCAGTATCACTTGCATCTAGATCGTCAGCTGCTGATTGATCAGCAACATATGTATACGAACCATCAGCACCAATTGTTAGAGTACCATATGTTCCAGTTACAGAAGTTCCATTGCTATAAGTGGTCCCAGAAGAAACAGTTGAATTCGAACCCCCACTTGGTTGTATTGCTGAAACTGAAAGAGAAGCAGAATCATCTGGATCTGTATCATCATTCAATACATCATCTTGAGAACCTGTTTTGGTTACAGTATCGTCTTCATTTACACTATCAGTGTCATTGGTTGCAGAAGGTGTATCATTGATCCCTGTAACAGTGATAGTTAAGTTGGCAGTGTCTGTTGCTGTGCCGTCACTAACTGTATATACAAAAACATCAGTAACAGTATCGCTTGCATCTAAATCATCAGCTGCACTTTGATCTGCCACATACGTATAAGAACCATCAGCACCAATTGTTAATGTACCGTAGGTACCAGTAACTGAAGTGCCGCTACTATTGTAAGAACTACCTGAAGAAACTGAAGAATTAGAACCACCGCTTGGTTTAATTTGTGTTACAGTAAATGTATCATCATCATCAGCATCTGTATCATCATTTAACACATCATCCTCAGATCCTGTTTTAGTAACTGTAGCATCTTCATTAACACTATCCGTATCATTCACTGCAGCAGGTGTATCATTTACTCCGGTAACAGTTATTGTTAAGTTAGCTGTGGCTGAAGATGTGCCATCTGATGCGGTATATACAAAAACATCTGTTACAGTATCGCTCGCATCTAAATCGTCAGCTGCTGACTGATCAGCGGTATATGTATAAGAACCATCAGCACCAATTACTAAAGTTCCATAGGTTCCAGTGACAGAGGTACCACTGCTATTGTAAGCACTTCCAGATGAAACTGTTGAATCAGATCCACTACTTGTTCTTATGTGAGTAACATTAAGAGAGGCTGAAGCATCAGCATCTGTATCATTTATTAAAACATCACCTGTTACACCAGTTGTTCCATCAGTAACAGTAACTGTAGCATCTTCATTAACGGAATTTGTATTATTAACGGTTACAATATCATCATTTATACCAGTGACTGTTATTGTTATATTTGCAGTATCAGTACCACCATTACCATCGGAAACTGTATAAACAAAAACATCAGTAACTGTATCATTAAGATCCAATGCATCAGCTGCCGTTTGATCTGCCACATACGTATAAGAACCATCAGCACCAATTGTTAATGTACCGTAGGTACCAGTTACTGAAGTTCCACTACTATTGTACGCACTTCCCGAAGAAACATTTGAATCAGATCCTCCACTCTTCTTAATTTTTGTGACTGTAAGAGTATCACTTTCTGGATCAGTATCATTAATTAAAACATCACCTGTGACACCACTTGTTCCATTAGTAACAGTAACTGTTGCATCTTCGTTTACAGCATTTGTATTATCTGTAGCAGAGGGAGCTTCATTATCTTGACCTTTAAGTGTAATTGTTAATGTTGCCGTATCTGTAGCATCATGTTCATCAGATAAAGTGTAGGTAAAAGTATCAGTTAAAGTCTCATTAGCATCAAAACCAGATATACTGTCGTTAGCGGCATATTTATAAGATCCATCTGCCCCAATTGTAAGAGTACCGTACGCACCTGTTACTGAAGTACCACTACTATTATAAGAGCTTCCACTAGAAACAGAAGAGGATGAACCACCGCTAGGTTGTATTGCAGAAATTCTCAATGTTGGAGAAGCATCAGGATCGCTATCCTGGTGTGAACTAGAACTTGTATCTATAAGATCACCTGAATGTTCCTCATCAGCATCATAACTACCAGAAACATTTGCATTTGCTCCGTTTGTAACTGTTAGAGTTTCACCTTCATCAATTACTCCAACATCATTTTGTGCAGTTGGTGTATCGTTGACACCTGTAACTGTTATAACTAGATTTGCAGTATCAGTAGCTGTTCCATCAGAAAGTGTATAAACAAATGTATCTGTTACTGAATCACCTACATCTAATGCATCAGCAGCCGTTTGATCTGCAGTGTATGTATAAGAACCATCAGCACCAATTACAAGAGTACCATAGGTTCCAGTTACAGAGGTACCATTGCTATAAGTAGTGCTAGAAGAAACGGCTGAGTTAGACCCTCCACTTTTCTTAATTTGTGTTACAGTTAAAGATGCTGAATCATCTACATCTGTATCATCATTTAAGACGTCATTTTGTGACCCTGTTTTTGTTACTGTTGCATCCTCTGCTACAGTATCTGTATCATCAACTCCAACTGGAGCTTGATTAGTTCCTGTTACTGTTATTGTTAAAGTAGCTGTAGCAGTTGCAGTGCCATCTGATATTGTATAAGTGAAAACATCATCTTCAGTATCACCTGCATCTAAATCATCAGCTGCTGATTGATTAGCCGTATAGGTGTATGTACCATCAGCTCCAATAGTTAATTGACCGTATGTTCCAGTGACTGTTGTGCCACTACTATTATAAGTACTGCTTGAACTAACTGCAGAGTTGGAAGTGCTACTATGTCTTATTTGAGTAACTGTGATTGTATCTCCATCAGAGTCACTATCATCATTTAAAACATCATCTGCACCATCCCCTGATCCTGTTTTATTAACAGTTGCACCTGCAAGAACAGCATCTGTATCATTAACAGCTGTTGGTGCTGTATTACTAGCCTGTGTAAATACCCTGATTGTATCACCATGTTTTGCATTGTTATTAAAACCTACATATAAAGTGTTGGAATCTGTATCAACACCAAACCAATCGTTTTTATATTTTTGACTACCGTCCATAGGTTTTGAATTAATTGTGATATTCGTTCCCCAATTTGTTTTTAGTTTTTCCGTACTAAAAGCATTTTGACTTGAACTACCGTGCTCTGAAATAGTCTGATAAGTGGCACCACTTTTATCTACACCTGAGTATGCAATTATATTTTCCATGTTGAACCAAATACCTTTGATCTCTCCATCGAATGTAATTGATCTAACAGTATTTCGTCCTGAACTTTCAGATGCATAAATTAAATATGAGTTTAAAGGAGCAGAAGAAGAAGCACTAAATGATGTTCTGTTTTGACTTATGTCAGGTCCAGCAGTATCCACACCGCTATTACTTTCTTCAAAACCATTACCTGTAATACTTTGATTGTAGGATGTATAAGTGCCAGAAGTGATTTCTCTTTCATAAGCTATTACAAAAGGTTGTTCTCCATCGGAGTGAGCACTTGCAGAGGAAGCAGTATTTGCTGCTGATTGCCCAGCTCGTAAATTAGTTCCTGACTCGACAACAAAACCACTACTCGATGTTACACCAGTTAATGTAACTAAAGAAGAATTATAATGATCTACCTCTAAACTTTTTGCTTCGACAATTCCTTTTTCAACTTCTAACAGCCAATCACCACCCTCACCTGTAATATCATCAGATGCAGCAATGTCAGCTTGGGTTATATTTCCTATTTGTTGAACAAAAAGTTTTCCCTGCTCACCTTTTGCTAAGTTACAACCATAAAAAAGTATATCACCATCTTTTGTTAAACTTTCACCAATTGATTCAAGATTGCTTTTAAAAGAATTTATTGTTTCAGTATTTAATACTGAGTTACCTAATACGACTTGTCCGACGTTTGCGTGACCAACAATATGAATTGCATCAACATCAGTCTGGTTACTTAATACGTCTTGTATTTTTTCAAAACCGTTTTCTTGTGTGTCTATTAAATAAATTGATTTTGAACTATCAATAGAACTCACAATACTTTGATAGTCATCAACACCTTTATCAATAAAAACTATTTCTTTTTTTGTATCTTTATTTTTTAATAATATTTCAACGCTATCACTTTGATTAATATCTGTTTGGGTTTGTGTTAAATTTTGATTTTCTAATTGATCTATTGCTTCTGCAGCAGTAAAAACTGCTGCTCCATCAAACATAATTCTTGGCTCAAGTGCTTGGAACTTTAAACCTGAGTTAACCAATTGTTTTGGTGTTTTTTGGTGCATTTTCGAAGCATTAAAACAAAATTAACATAAATGAAACATAGTAATGACCCATTTTGGGTCTTAAAGTTCTATTCAATGATTCATTTTGTGATAATGCACTTTCTCGATAAAATTATGACAGTTTTCATAGATAAATCTAAACAATACGTTTTTGATTTAAACTTTATTTTTAAATTATTTGTTGCTATCCCTTTATTGTTACTCCTTACAAGTTGTGGAAGCAGAACGCCTACTGGGTTAGATCAAGAAACTATAAAATCACAATCAAAAAAAGATTATGATGAATTAAAAGCTGGAACAGAAAATATTGTTAAAGAAATAGATTTATACCAAGCTATTGCCATTGGAATTAAACATAATCGCAATCTTCGTATTCAAATGATGGAGTCTGCACTGAGTCAAGGTCAGATTGATGTTGTTAAATTTGATATGCTTCCTCAATTTGCTGCCAATGCAGGATATAAACACTTAAATCAATTTCCTGGTTCAACAAGTTTAGCAATTAGTGATCGAGAAACTGGTCCTGCAGAACTTAGCAATGATCCCTCCTATACTATTTCGTCAGAAAGAAATCAAAGAACAGCAGAAGTCGGTTTTACTTGGAATGCGCTTGATTTTGGATTGTCTTATGTTCGAGCAGGTCAGCAAGCAGATCGTTATTTAATCTCTAAAGAGTTAGAAAGAAAAGCTGTTCAAAATTTAACGAGAGAAATTATATATGCATACTGGAAAACAATTTCTGCTGATTACCTTTTAGATCAAATCAACCCATTAATGGATAAAGTGAATTCTGCTCTGGAAGACATGGAGTATATTGAAACTCTTCTATTATCTTCTCCTATGGACGCTTTGCTTTATCAAAAAGAATTACTAGATATAGCACAAATACTTGATACTCAACAACGTGCTCTAATGGACGCAAGAGTTGAGTTAGCTGGTTTAATGGGATTACTTCCAGATGAAGAATATGTTCTAATTCCTACTGCTCAACCACTTACGGAACTGCGAATGGATCTTAAGAGACAAGAAGAGACCGCTTTATTTTCTAGACCAGAATTATTAGAAATTGCATATCAAGAACGTGTTAATTCAAAAGAAGCAAGAGCTCGAATGTTATCACTTTTTCCTTCTTTAAGATTTGATGCAAATTGGACTTATGACTCCAATAAATATTTATACAATAAAGATAACTTTGAATATGGTGCTTTACTAGGTGTAAATCTTTTAAACGTGTTTCAACTATATAATAATAGTGAGATCAATGAATTAAATGAAGAAATCATAAAAGAACAACGCTTAGCTTTATCTATGACTATTTTATCTCAAGTCCATATTGCTAATATAAATTATGTGCAAACCTTAAGAGAGTATAGTAATGCCAGACAGTATTTGGAAGTTTCACAACGAATTAATGATCTAATTTCAAATGCACAAAAAATATCACGCTTTGGAGAACTTGAAATAATTCGTGAAGAGGCTAGCTTACTTGTTGCAAAATTAAGAAATGATATAGCTTTTGCAGAAATGCAATATAGCTTAGGATCTTTATACTCCTCTGTTGGTATGAATTTTGTTCCAAAAAATGCATTTGAAATGAATGAGCTAGAATTAGCAAAAGAAATAGAAGATAATCTTAATCGATGGACCAAAAAATATACAGCTTTAGTAGTGGAACCATTAAATGAACAGAACCCAACCCTAAAACAATTAAAATCTAATGATAATCTAGTTGCCTATTCTTCTCTTAGTGGTGGAGGTTTCATATTTAAATATAGCGATGAAACATTTTATCTAGAAGGTAAGGGTAGAACACGTTATCATGCTCAACTTGCTGATGGAAGCCCGCTGCCATCTTGGTTAGCACTTCTTCCCTCTACAAATAGTTTTGTAGGTATACCTATTGAGTCATTTGGTACGCTTGATATTCGCTTAACTGCTAGCAATGATGTTGTTAGCGTTGATGATGTCTTTACGCTTACTTGGGATTTAACAAAAGAAGATTTATCTCTTTAATATTTTTATTTTTATAGCGTATTTCTTATTTTAGATGCTATATCATTTGGAATCCAAGTTTCCCATTCAGAATAATTTTTTAAATAATACTTTGCAGTTTCTTCTAAATTGCTATCCGAAATATCAACGTAATATGCTAAAAGATTATTAACAATTGGAGTTGTAATTGTATAAGCATTTGCAAAAGATATAATATCAGGATTATTATTATAAAAATTACCTGTTGCTAACTTTGTAAGAGTCATGTCCTTATATTCATTTGCACAAGATGTTTCATATGCACTAGTACCATAAATTTTTATGTTGTTTACAACAGCCATCATACTTTCCCAGCATGCTTTGTTGTATGCAGGTTCAGATAAACGAACCATATCAATTTCAGGTTTACCCATTAAGCTAGTTGGGGTGTAATAATATGTAATTATGGGTTTGTTATTTGCAAAAGCATCTAAAATTATTTTATCTAATCCTTGAGCAGTGCCTGGATCATACATATTATAAAGATCACCTAGACCATATTCCATTATTTTAACGTAGTTTATCGTGTAACAAGTCCAACCAAAAATACAGCTAATAATTCTTCCCTTAGAAGGATCTTCAGGATCTTTAAACAATTCCCATATTTTAGACTTTTTAAGATCTTCAACACTTGAGATACCATAAGTTTCAGAAGTCACTCTATCAATAAAAAAAGCTTGTTCTGATGCTGGAGTATTGATACCGAGATCAACTAAATTACCAGAAGATAATTCAGGATTAATTAAGGCGACATTATTATCTGTCCAGTGCTCAAAAATAATATCAATTTTGTTATCAATTAATAATTCTAAAATTGGATTAGTTCTGCCTTTGGTGACTTGAGTATCACAACCATACCCATTTTCTAATATATATGTTGCTATAGCCGAATGTATGTTGGAACTGTCCCAGTCAAATGATCCAATTTTAACTGAACAGGCACTGGCATAAAAAGGTTTTAGGCAAAATAAAAATAATACAGATAAGAATAGAAATAATTCTTTAATAAAATTCATAATTTCTCATCTAATTATATGTAATTTATAACTTTCATTTAAAAATTTATAAAGATTTTTTTAAAATTGTATCAAACGAGGGAGTAAATTAAGGAAGTGGTGCCCAAGGGCGGAATCGAACCACCGACACGAGGATTTTCAGTCCTCTGCTCTACCAACTGAGCTACCTGGGCACAAAACATCAGATAAAGTATTTATAATTAAATTCAATTAAAAATAGGAAATTTAATCAGATTTTATTTGCAATCCATGTTCATCTGTAAGCCATTTCATTAAATCAAGATTGGCACATTTTTTTGAACAAAAAGGTATAAAAGGTTCTCTAGAAATTTTTTTACATGTAGGGCATTTAGAATTTTTTTTTAATGAAATAATATTATTTTTTTTGGATTTTTTTACTTCCATCTAAAAGTAATTCTACCTTTTGTTAAATCATAAGGTGTCATTTCTACTGTTACTTTATCACCAGCTAATACTCTGATTCTATTTTTTCTCATTTTACCTGATGAGTGAGCTAGAATTTCATGATCATTTTCTAATTTTACTTTAAACATTGCATTTGGAAGAAGCTCTAATACAACTCCTTGAAATTCAATGGATCCTTCTTTTGGCATATTTTATAGACTTATAGTAAATATTATTTCTTTTGTCTAATTTTTACTGATAATTTATGTCCATCTAACCCTTCAAGTTCAGACATTTTTTGTGTATCTTCTGAAAGAGTATTAAAAGATTTTTTATTCATCTCAACAATAGAGCTTCTTTTCATAAAATCTAAAACACCTAACCCTGATGAAAATTTTGCAGCTCCTGATGTTGGCAATACATGATTAGTTCCTACAATATAATCTCCAAAAGCTTCGACAGAATACTCACCTAAAAAGATACCACCAGCATTTTTAATGTTAGATAATAATTTTTTATTGTTAGAAATATGAATATGTAAATGTTCTGGTGCAACAAAATTTATAATTTCTGAAGCAAGTTCTATATTATTAACTAATGCAATAATTCCATTATTATTAAGACTTTTCTCAATTATTTTATTTTTTGACAAATTTTTTTTTAATTTTTTAATTGAATTTAAGACTTTATTTGCAAAATCTTTATTGTCCGTAATTAAAATTGACTGCGCATTTTCATCATGCTCTGATTGAGCTATCAAGTCAGAAGCTACCCAGTCTGGATTATTTCCTTCGTTAGCAACAACAATTATTTCCGAGGGACCTGCAAGTAAATCTATTCCTACCTTTCCAAATAATTGTTTTTTTGCTTCTGCTACATAAGCATTACCAGGGCCAAAAATTTTACTTACTGGCTTAATTGTTTCGGTACCATATGTTAGCGCGCTAATTGCTTGAGCACCTCCTACAAAATATGTTTCCTTAATACCTAGTTGCTTGATTAATTTTACAAAATATGGATTAATTGATTTAGTGGGCGGTGTTATACAAACAATTCTTTTCACTCCAGCGATGATTGCTGGTATTGCATTCATTATTAAAGATGAAGGGTAAAAAGCCTTTCCTCCCGGAACATACAAACCTACTGAGTCAATAGGCTTCCATACAGATTTCAATATTGATCCATCATTATTAAAGACAATATTTTTGGGTAGTTGTTTTTTATGAAAAGAAGAAATATTTTTAATAGCTTTTTTAAAGCTTTTAAAAATTCGTGGATTAATTTTTGATTTCGGTTTTATTTTAGAGGTATTTAAAATAAGATTTTTTTTATTAATTTTAATTTTATCAAATTTTGCTGCATATTTAATTAATGATTTATCACCATTTTTTTTTACATCATAAATAATTTTTTTTACATCTTTTTCAATTGATTTACTTGATAATGAATTTCTTTTTTCAATCTTTGTTTGAAGTTGATTATAAAAATTTTTATTAAAATTTATTATTTTCATTTCACAAATGTTCCTATTTCGGAAATAATTTTTGAAACCTCATTCATATTTGTCTTATAAGCTGATCTATTTACAATTAATTTAGATTGAATTTTCATTATTTCTTCAATTTCAGTCAAACCATTTTCCCTCAATGTTTTTCCAGTAGAAACCAAATCAACAATTCTCCTACACATGTTTAAAGAAGGGGCTAATTCCATAGAGCCGCTTAACTTTATAATTTCAACTTGAATGCTTTTATTATAGAAAAATTTTTTAGTAATATTTGGGTATTTAGTTGCTATTCTTATATTACTCCATGTTTCTGGATCCTCTTTTTTTAATAAAGATTTAAGAGCTGCTACAGAAATTCGACAATGACCAATATTTAAATTAAGTGGAGCATATATTTCAGAATAATCAAATTCATTAATTACATCTTCACCTGCTATACCAATTTGTGCTGCTCCAAAAGCAACAAAAGTGCACGCATCAAAGGCTCTTACTTTTATATATTCAATATTCCTTTTTTTTGATTTAAAAGTTAATTTTCTTGTATCTTTATCAAATAGTAAAGGGTCAGGTGCAAAACTAGTTTTAAGTAACAAGTTTTTACATTCTTTCGTAATTCTACCTCTAGGTACTGCAATGACTATTTTGCTCATAAATTGCAGGCTTTTATATTGTGATCAAAGAAAAAACTAGAAAAAGTTAATTTTTCTTCCTTTTTATTTTTGCTCCCAAACTACCTAATGTTTTTTCTATATTTTCATAACCTCTATCAAGATGATAGACTCGATTTAGTGTTGTTTGACCATTTGCGTTCATTGCAGCTAAAACTAAACTTATACTAGCTCGTAAATCACTAGCCATTACTTGTGCTCCTTTAAATGTCTGATTACCTATAATTGTTGCAACATCTTTTTCTACTGTAATATTTGCGCCTAATCGATTCAGTTCAGGAACATGCATAAATCTATTTTCAAAAATTGTTTCTTTAATTTTTGACTTCCCATCACTAAGACACATAAGAGACATTAGCTGAGCTTGTAAATCAGTGGGGAAGCCTGGATATGGACTAGTTGAAATACTTGTGGATTTTAATTTTGCTCCCTTAAAAACTCTTATTGAATTTTTAGTTTCTTTTAATTTTGCACCCATTTTTTTTAAAACATTAATTAAAGATTTTAAATAAATAGTATTAACATATTTTATTTCTAAAGCTGAATTTAACATCAAAGCCGCAATGATGTATGTACCGGCTACAATTCTATCAGAAATAATATGATGTTCTGCTTTTTTTAAATTTGTAACACCTTGCACAAGAATAGTTTTTGTTCCATAACCTTCTATTTTTGCACCCATTTTTATAAGGCAATTTGACAAATCCTCTATTTCTGGTTCCCTTGCGGCATTTGATATCTTAGTTTCACCTTTTGCCAAAACTGAAGCCATCAGTATATTTTCAGTAGCTCCTACACTTGGAAAAGGTAATTTAATACTATTACCAACCAATTGCGATTTAACATTGCCTACAATAAAGCCATTTTGAATTTCAAAACTAGCTCCTAGTTTTGATAAACCGGTAAGATGTATATCTATTGGTCTAGTTCCAATGGCGCATCCTCCTGGTAAAGATATTCTAGCCTCACCAAATCGAGAAAGTAAGGGGCCTAGAATCAATATAGAAGCTCTCATTTTTCTTACAACATCATAATCTGCTGATAGATTATTAATTTTTGAGGAATTTATTTTTAATTTATTTTTTTTGTGTTCAATTTTTACACCATAATTTTTTAGTAACTTAATTAAATTTAGAACATCAACCACATTAGGTACATTTGAGAGTTTTAAAGTTTTTTCAGATAACAGAGAAGATACTATAATAGGAAGTGCAGAATTTTTTGCTCCATGAACATTTACAGAGCCAGAAATTGTATAGCCTCCCTTTATAATTAATTTATCCATTTTTATTAATTGCTTTTTTTCTTTTTAAAATATTTAATTTGAGTTGTTTTTCTAACCTCTTTAATCTTGTTAAACGTAGATCTTTTTTTGAGTCATCTTTTTGATGATTAATATTTTTTTCTTTAATTAATTTATCTGTCACAAATAAGATTTATTTATTACTTTTTTTGTTTAAAGCATTTTTAGAACATTTCTTAGAACAATATAAAACATTTTTCCAATCTCTTTCCCATTTTTTTCTCCAATTGAAAGGTTTATTACAAACAATACAAATTTTAGAAAGTAAATTTTTCTTCAATTTTTACTCGAATAGATAAAAATATCCGTAGGCAACAATTAATGCAGGTATTGCACTATAAAGAGTTGCTAAAATTGCAGCTTTAGGCGCGAGAGCTATTGCTGGAAATAAAGCATCACCATCATTTGATATTGCATTACCTAATTCCGCAGAAAGGGGAATATAGCCATTTAGATAAAACGTTGCTACCACAACTTGAGGCCCACATCCTGGTAAGAAACCAAATAAAATTGCAACTAACGGAACAAATGGTAGCCATAAATCAAAAAAAATTTTTAAATCTAAACTTGTAAAGTACATAAAAATTTCAAAGACAAGAAAACCACTAATTACCCAAGTTGTTACAAAATTAGTTGTATCTACTACTCTTGATAATAAGCCCCTACTTTTGTCAGTTGAGCATTGAAAATCACTTAAAGGATTTAATGACCACATAAATATTGAGAGTATTGCGCCAGCAGAAGCAATAAACACTAATAATGAATTATAAATTGGAGAAACAAATTCAATTTGAAACGCAACTAAAATTCCTAAAACAAAACCAGGAATAAATAAAAAAAGCCAAAAGAAGTTAAAATTTGATACAAAAGTTTTGTTTGTTTTTTCAAATTCAACTTTTATTTTTGTTTCAGATTGCATAAAATTTGTGCCATGGAAAAAATCAATTACATAGCCAGAAATTGATCCAACAAGTATTCCAATTCCAAATATTAAAAAACCAGTTGAAGGCTCAATAGCAAGTATTAAGAAAGCAGCGTCTCCCATGGTTGCCGTTAATACAGCTACTAAGGAACCAAAAGATATACGTCCTTGTATGTATTGCGTCACAACTATTATAGCTCCACCACAACCAGGTATAGCACCTAAAAAAGCAGCTATACCGACATGGAACTTTTGTGTCTTAGATAAAAAATTCTTTACATCAAACTTTGTT
Source organism: uncultured Alphaproteobacteria bacterium (assembly GCA_902597795.1). Taxonomy (GTDB): domain Bacteria; phylum Pseudomonadota; class Alphaproteobacteria; order HIMB59; genus CACPNW01. Next base: position 18,669 of record CACJZA010000006.1, read on the forward strand.
AAACTATCTAATCCAATAAAAACAAACAGAGTAAATCCTACAAAAACAGATACCTGGATATAAGCATCTATAATTGACGATCGTATAACTTCTCCAAACTCCCCTCCTTGAAAAACCAGAGACAATAATAATAAACCAAAAAATGATTTCTTTAATAATCTTCCATCATTCTCGAGAATTATTTTAGTTTTTTCATTAATAGCATTAATTAGAGCATTCATAGTATGTATATATAGCTAATAAATATAGCTATGGCTATATTTTCTATTAATTTTTTCATTTTTTATGTTAAATATAAGAATGTCTTTCAGTAAAGTTAGAAATGCACATAAAACAGAAAATACTGAAGACTATTTAGAACTTATTGCAGAACTTCTTAATTCTAAAGGAGAAGCTCGTATCGTTGATATTGCTGAAAGCTTGGGTATTGCACAAGCTACAGCAAATAAAACAATACAAAGGCTGCAATCACAGGGTTATATTAAAAGAGAACCTTATCGATCAATTTTCTTAACTTTTAAAGGTCAAAAAATTGCTAGTGAATCAAAAAAGAGACATAATATAGTTTATAATTTTTTAATAAATCTCGGATTAGACAAGAATACGGCATATGAAGATGCTGAAGGTATTGAACATCATGTAAGCAAAAAAACTCTTAGAAAAATGGACAGTTTTAATTCAAAAAAATCAACCTAACCTCTTGCCAAATCAATTTTAACTAGTGTATAAAAAAGAAGGGACACGGCGAATATCCCTTCTTTTCATTCTTTGTTTATGGATAGAATATAAACATTTCTAACAAATACCCGATTCTAGGTTGGGGCTCAAATTTTTTTATTAAAAATTTGTAATTTTTAATATTTTTGTAACAAAACTATCTTGATTTTTATTTTGTTTTTAAAATCTTTATTCAAAGGTAAATAATTTAATGGCCTAGAAATTTTAGTGATTTTGAAAGTCTTTTGATGTTTTTTTAAAATATTAAAAAAATCCTGCTGCTTCCATAAATCAACTCTATGTGTAAATAATACAAAACCTTTTTTTTTAATATTTTTATTAATGTTAGCAAAAAGTTTTTTAAAGTTTTTACAATATGTCATAGAACCGATCAAAGATATTAAATCAAATTTTGTATTATAATAATGTAATTCTTCAAAATTTTTATTTTTTAATTTTATATAAATTTTTTTGTCTGATGAAATTTTCAAGCTTTTTTTTGAAATATCAGTGCCATAGATATTACTTTTTGGATAGATTTTTTTTAACTCAATACCAAATAAACCAGTTCCACATGCTAAGTCTAATATATTTTTTGGTTTTATGTTGAGTGTTTCCTTTAAAAATTTTATGCTTTTTTTGGGCGCCTGATAATTCCATGACTTTAGTGTTTCATCATAATTTTCTGACCAATCATCATAGTATTTTGTCGTTTTAGTCAAATTACCAACACCTGAAACTAAAGATTTAAAATTAGTCATATTTTAAAGAAGGAATTTTTTGTCTTATTTTTTTTACATCGGAAAGGTTAATAGTTGAATTAAGTATTGAAGGTTTATTTTTAGCACTGTTTATAATCTTTCCCCAAGGATTAACTAAAAGTGAATAACCGTATGTCTTCCTTTTCATATGATGATTGCCACACATACCTGTTGCTACAATATATACATTATTTTCAATTGCTCTTGATCGATTTAATATTTCCCAATGATCTTTACCAGTAGGTCTAGTAAAAGCTGCAGGTACTAAAATAATTGAACAATCTTTTTTGGCTAGTTGCCTGTATAAAGAAGGAAATCGTAAATCATAACATATAGTCATTCCTATTTTAATATTGTTAATTTTTGCATAAGTTATCTTATTACCAGCTCGAAATAAAAATGACTCCTGATGTTTTTCTTTATTATTGATTTTGACATCAAACATATGAATCTTATCATAGGTTTTTTCTACAACTCCATAATTATTTATTAAATAAGATCTATTGATTAGTTTTCTCTGATTTTTGACTTTTAAAAGTAAAGAGCCAAGATTTATAGTAACTTTATTTTTTTTAGCAAAATTTTTTGCCATCTTCAAAACTGGGCATGTGTTTTGATAGGGTGCATTAAATGTTAAATATTTTTTATCATTAGTAATAATATTTGAGCATTCAGGTGAACAAATTAAGTGAGGTTTATATTTTAATGTATTATTAAAACTTTTTTCCAGAGTTTCTGCATTTAAAGCTGGTATATGGCTTGCTTGAAATTGAACTTGGGAAATTTTTAATTTATTCATAATTTTTATTTAAACTTAAGTAAAAAAACTACTCCAGAAGTAAATACTATAATGCATAGTAAATACATATTTAAAGTAAGGGAAAATGTTTCTGCAAGAAAACCAATAGCTGCTGGCATAATCATTGTGGATGATAATCCAATAGTTATTAGATTAGTTACAGTCATAGGAATGCTCTCATTAGATTGCTTAACAGCTTGGCGAATAACTATAGGAACTAAGTTTGCTATTGCAAATCCATAGATACATAAAACACCTAGTATAATGTAAAAATTATTTGTAAATAAGGACAAAAGCAATATTGATGAACCAATCATCACAAAATAACATCCTACAACTTTTTCAGTAAATATATTTATTAAGGTGTTAGAGAATAAATTAGCTAAAATACCACCAATACTAAAAAAAATTAATCCCGTACTTGCAAGATAAAGAGGGGTATTTAAATCCTTGGATAACCACAATGTTGACCAATCCATAATTATACCACCAGAACCAAAAACAAAAAATAACAAGAAACCAAATATAAGAACATTTGACTCGGGAATTTTAAATTTTTCACCTTTACCTTTGAAATCTAAATTACTAGGCAGTCCCAGATTAAGAACTAAAAATGCAACTAAAATTGAAGAAAAAGATAAAACAAGAAAAATAATATAAGGCTCAAAGTTATAGCGCATTATCATACCAGCTAAACCTCCACCTACAAGTATACCAATATTGAAACCCATAGCGTAATAAGGAGTAATAATTTTCTTAAAATGTTTTTCGATTAGTTGACTATGTATGCCTCCAATTGGTCCAGAAGCGCCCCATCCTATCCCAGCTGGAATGAAAGTTAATAAAAAAAATAAATATGATGAAGATGTTATCGATAATAATGAAGAAAGGGTAATTAGAGGAAAAGCTAAAGACATTACTCGTCTTGTGCCATATTTTGGAACTAATATTCTTCCAGCAATTTGATTTGATAATACAAAAAAAATTCCAAAAATTAATATTGAAACACTCAAATCAGATTCATCAATTGACAACCTATTCATATTCCACGGTGTTATGCCAAAGTAACATCCGACCACAATCATAGGATAAGTTGATGTTATTATTGATGCAAGAGTTGCTCTTCTAAATGTCTTAGTTTCTTCTAACACAAAATTTATTACCAACGATGATGTACATCATCATAGAAATATTTTGTATAGATATTATTTATCTCATTCATTAAAGAAGAAATTTCATTAACTTCGCTAGAGGCAGTATTTAGATTTACATGGTCTCTATTTTTTGCACCTGGAATTACAACACTCACAGCTTCATGCATTAATATCCATTTAAGAGATAATTGAGAAAGAGTTACTTCACTTGGAATTATTTTTTTGAGTTCTGCTACTGCTTTCAGAGCTTTTGAATAATTGACTCCAGAGAATGTTTCACCAACATCAAATGCATCACCGTTGATATTATAGTTTCGATGATCATCTAAAGAAAAAGTAGAATCTTTATTAAATTTTCCTGTCAACAAGCCACTTGCAAGAGGAACTCTAACTATGATTGCTACTTTTTTTTCTTTTGCAATTTTAAATAATTCTTCTGCAGGTTTTTGTCTAAAAATATTAAAAATAACTTGAATTGATTTTGTATTAGGGTTTTTAATGCATTCTAAAGCTTGATCAATTGTTTCAACACTAAAACCATAATTTTGTATTTTCCCTTTATTTACTAAATAATCTAACATTTCAAAAGTATGATCTGATGAATAAACTTCTGTTGGCGGACAGTGCATTTGTAAAAGGTCAATTGTTTCAATATTTAGATTTAATAAAGATCGATCTACAAAAGATTCCATTAAATCTTTATCATAATAACCATTTGCAACATGTGGATTAATACGCCTACCAGCTTTAGTTGCTACATAAATTCTCTCAGAAATAGAATTTATAAAATTTCCGACAAATTTTTCACTTCTGCCATCACCATAAACATCAGCTGTATCAAAAAAATTTACTCCATTTTCAAATGATGATTGTAATACTTCATTTGCCTTTTCTTCATTCACATTACCCCAATCAGCGCCAATCTGCCAACAGCCTAAACCTATTTCAGATACATTCCAATCTAAAGAGCCAAATTTTCTATATTTCATATTTTAATTTAAGACTATCTGTTCTGTTACTAAAGTGCCATTATCAACAACCAAACCTGCTCCACCTTTAAGAAAAGGAGAGTTATCATCCTCAACCTCAATAATTACTTTATCATTAATTTGTCCAATAATTTTATTTTTTATTACTGTCATTTTTAATTTATATTCTTTAAAAAATTCCACTTCAAATTCCTCTTCTTTTAATATTTGATAATTATTATTCATCTTTCCAATACGTAACTTATTTCCTTTACAAATTTCAAGGGTGTAGTACTTATTTACACCTTGAACTCTAGAAACTATCCCCCCAGAGTTACTAGACTGCAACATAATATCTGATGCAATTGAATAATTTCTCCATAAATCAGTTCCAGTAAATAAAATTCCCCTACCATTATTTTGGCAAATTCTAAAATTTTTACCTCTCTTCTCCCATTTGTCTAATGATTGAACCCAAGCATTTCTCCAAATTTCACCATAGTAGCCCTCTTTTTTTTCTTTACCTCTTTGATAATTTTCTACGTGATCAGGTCTTTTAAATATTTGTTTTGGTTCTCCTTCAAAATTGACATAGTTAAGAATAACTTCTCCTTCTTTTTTTTCATTCGATGAAATATTGAAGCCAATTTGACCTATAGGGTTTGAGTTAGTGTCAGGCACTTCCCATGATATTTGTTTTTTTTCATTGCCACTTATCTTAAAAATATTTGAAAAATTTTTTTGAAGTTTATCATCTTTGCCCCAATATTTAGAGAACAATGTAATTGCAATTTCATGAGAAAATATATTTTCTATTTCTAAAGTTATTTTTTGACCTGGAAAAATAGTAGGACAAGAAATATAATCATAATGAAAAAAATCGTCTCTTTTTTTTCCTTTTAAATCTAAAATAACCTCAGGAAAAAATGTTTCTACATAAATTTCCGAAGTTAAATCTTCTTCAAGATTTTTATATGAAATTTTTAAACCTCTTTCACCTAATATAGATTTGTACTCAACATTACTAATTTTTGTTTCACAAAACTTATTTCCAACTCTAAAACGCCAACCTTGTGTTGAGTCTTTAATATCAAAATGAAATCTAGCACCATTTTTAGGGAAATTTTCTTCTAAACCATTAATTTTTCTAGTTGTATTAATAATTTTGTAAGTTTCTGTCAGTGCATCGGTAAGAGTTTCACCTCCTGATGCAGAGGGGCAATATAAAATATCATTTATAGGAGATAAATAATCAGGACCTGCTTTAAGTCCTTCAATTCCATTTTTAATTCCTAAAATACAACCAACATTTCCTGAATTACAATCTGTATCCCAACCTGCTGTATTCACAATCATCATAGTTTTTTGAAAATCATCATCTCCAAATAATAAAGCCATAATAATTAAAGCATGATTAGGCACCATATGACAGTTACCTAAATATTTATCATATCCGTAATTCTCAGCAATTTTTTCTCTTGCTTGTTCCCAGCCTAAATTTCCTGATCGCCATTCTTGTATGTCAGATATTAATCTAAATATTACCGAATTATCTGGAATAAATTTTTTAGCTTGCTCAACTAACTTTGTTAAATCACTTTCAACAAAGGCTATTGACTCTAGAGCAGCTACAACTTGTGCTCCATAAATTGCCTCTCCATCATGACTAACACTTGCAGCAAGTTTTGCATAATGAACTGCTCTTTCCGGATCACCAGGTGCTACCATGGCCCAACCATCAATAAAAATTTGAGCCCCTATTTGTTCAGCAATTACCTTACCATTAGTTTTAATTGAACCACTGTTGGGAGCATCGATACCCTGTTTTAAATTTTGAAAAGCTGTATCCTCCGCTGAGTGTCCTTTTCCACCCCACCAAAGAATTGTTTTATCTTCAATAATATTATTTAACCACGTTTTACCTATATCTTTGGCAGTAATGTTTTTGCTGTAATTACATTCTCTAAAAGCACGTAGAAAGGTAAATGTGCCAGTAATGTCATCATCAGAGACAGGTAACGGGAAATCTAATTTCTCATTTACATAATAATTAATAGGTCCCAATTCCTTCATTATTCTTTCATAAGACCAACCTTCGAATGGACGCCCAAGAAATACGCCAATTATTTTACCCAATACACCTGCGTAAACTTTTTCCTCATAATTTTTATCTAATTTAAAAGTCATTATTCTTTTAAGCCTCCACTTGTTAATCCTGAAATAAACCTTCTTTGGAACAACATAAATAATATAGCTACTGGTGCTACCATCATGATTGCAGCTGCACTTTGTAAAGCATAATTATTTTCAAATCTAGCTTGAAATGAAAATAGAATTGTAGCCATTGGCTTAAAATTTGGATCCGTTATAAAGGTAAGGGCAAATAAAAATTCATTCCAAACTGCTAATCCAATTATTAATCCCGCAGTTAATATAACAGGCCATGATAATGGTAATGCTATTCTAAAAAAAATTTGAAATGTATTTGCACCATCAAGTTTTGCAGCATCAAATAATTCATCTGGTAGTCTAATCATATAAGATCTAATTAAAAATGTTGCAAAAGGAGCATTTAATGCAGAGTAAATTATTATTAATCCAATATGTGTATTTAATAAACTTAACTCTTTCCATAGTAGAAACAAAGGAAGTATATAAAGTTGAGCAGGTATACTTATACCAACTAATAAATATATCGCGATAACAGCTGATCCTTTCGGATTTAATTTTGCTAAACTGAATCCTGCCAGTGAAGAGACAGCTAAACATAAAATAACAGATCCAAAAACAAGTTTTGCTGAATTAAAAAAAATTTTTGTATATTCTCCAGCAATCCAAGCATCAGGAAAATTTTGTAACCTAATTTCAGATGGAGGACCTAAAGGATTTAAGCCAAACTCACTAAAAGGTTTAATAGAATTAAAAAATAAAACTAAAATTGGAAGTACTGCTAAAAGTGCAAATAAAATTAATATAAAATGATTTGGTATTGCTTCTTTTCTTCTAAAATTTGAAACTAACATTTATATTTCCCAGCCCAATTTTCTTAAAAGACCAAATATTCCAACAATAAATATTACATAAATAAACATTAACGTTCCGACCGCAGATGCATAACCTACATTAAATCTTACAAAGGCATGGGTATAAAGATAGTTAGCAACAACTTCTGAGCTGTAAGCTGGTCCACCTCCAGTTAAAATATAAACATAATCAAATACAGGAACAGACCAAATAATTATGATCATAAGACTAAAAATAAATATTGGTCTAATCATAGGTAAAGTTATATACCTAAATTTTTGAAACTTACTGGCACCTTCTATATCGGCTGCTTCATATAAATGATTATCAACTTGATACATTCCAGTTAAATAAATCACAACTAAAAATCCCCAAAAATGCCAGCCATCTACAAAAGCAGCTGCATAAAGTGAAGTTTCTTTTGTGGTAAAAGGAGAAGAGGCCAAAGCTTCTATTCCTATAGACTCAAAAAAACCACCTAATCCATGAATAGGATGGAAAAGATATTTCCAAATTTGACAATTTACTACACTTGCAAGCATATAAGGAAAAAAGAATGCTAAACGATAAAACATTTGACCGCGTTTAATTCCAGTAAGTAAATATGCACACATAAGTGCTATACAAACAGGAACAGTTAAAAAAATAATTGTCCATAAAATGTTATGAAAAATAGCTTTCTTAAAATATCTATCATCAAAGAGTTCTATAAAGTTTTCAAAACCAACGTAATTTATTTTACCTAAACCACTCCAATCAGTGAGACATAACGCAAGGCTTAAAATAGATGGAATTCCTATTACAAATAAATGAATAAATACTACTGGTATTACAAAATACCAAGCAATGTAACTTTTATTAGATAAAAAATTCATTAAATTATATTTAAAAGAAAATTATAAAAAAACGAAGCTCAAAGAGCTTCGTTTTAAAATATATTTTAGTCTCTTAATGGAACAGGCAATGTTTCATTTTTCTTTCTTGCCTTATCCCACATTTTTTGATGATCATACATGAAGTCTTCTACAGATATATCACCTGCCCATACAACCTCCATATCTTTCCAGATATGAACACCTGGCTCAGCTGGCCAGAAAGTCCATGTACAATATCCATAATTTCCCTCTCCTGTAATTCTAGCATACTCATTTAAGTAACTAGTTACTTGAGGAGAAATAGTGCTTGGGATATCACTTTCATCAAGTAAAAGTGGCACTACGAACTCTCCAAATTGGAAGTCACTAGCAATATCAATTACGACATCTTTATTAGACATAATCCAATTTAAAACATCAATTGCACCATCTTTATTTTTTGCAGCAGCATTTACTGACATTGTAGTACCAATTGCAATCATAAAGTTTGGTCCGCCAGAGTTAGATGACAGAGATGGTAAAGGAGCCCAACCCCATTCATCACCAGATTGGCCAATACCTAAACTTGTTGCTTGGAATGTCCAAGTTCCAATTGTCATCATTGCTGCTCCGCGAGTAGCAAATTGTGCATGGAAATCATCCCATCCAATAGCATAGTAGTTTTCTAAACTACCAGACCACCAGCCTTCATCAACCATATGTTTTTTAAGAAGTTCTAAAGCCTCAACAAATACTGGATCAGTCCATTCTCTTTCACCAGTAATTGCTTCGTAAACAGCTTGAGGACCAGCATAATTGTTTAAATAAATTCCAACTAAATGTTCGTGGGTTGGTTGCCAACCAGAAGAACCGTATGTGTAAACATCCATTCCTTTAGCTTTAATTTTACCAGCTACATCCTCTAACTCTTCTAATGTAGTTGGAACTTTCCATCCATTTTCCTCAAAAAGAGTTTTGTTATAAAGCATTACCATTGACTCATGAGTTTTAGGAATAGCATATAAACTTCCTTCAAAAACTCCTGAACTATATGCCCATGGTATTAATTTATCTTTCCACCCAAATTCGTCAGCATATGAATCAAGATTTTCCAACATACCTGCTTCTTGATATTCTTTTACATAAGAAGGACCAGGTGTTTCGACAATATCAGGACCCATACCAGCCAGCATTGATGTACGTAATGATTCTATACGCGTTTCATTTGGCTCAAATTGTATTTCTAATTCATACTTATCTTGAGCACTATTATAAGCATTTTGTAACTTTTCTAAAAATATAGGATCTCTATCTGCATTAGATTCCATAGACCAAGTAACTTTGGTTTTTGAAAATGCAGAAAAGGAAACCGATAAAATTATTGCAGAAACAAAACTTATTATTGTTTTTATCATAATTCCTCCATTTAATGGTTATACCTTAAAGAAATTCAGTATCACTTCAAGTTAATATATTTCAATCAATAATACCTAGGTACTGATTAAATAAATTAGAATTTATTTTTAATAGTAATTTAATATAAAAAATATTAAGATATTATTTTAATGAAAAACAAATTATTTCAAATATGGAATAAAGGTGAAGCATCAGTTAATGCTTGGTTGTCTATACCTAATTCTTTTACTGCAGAAGCATTTGGTAAAATGGGTTGGGACTCTGTTACAATTGATATGCAACATGGACAAAATGATTATTCTACTGCTATCGCAATGGTTCAGGGATTGTCAAATAGTGACACAGTGCCAATGACAAGAGTGCCTTGGAATGAACCTGGCATTATTATGAAAATGTTAGATCTTGGAGTTCAGGGTATCATTGCTCCTATGATCAATACAAAAGAAGATTGCGAAAAATTTGTTTCTTATTGTTATTATCCTCCTATTGGTCAAAGAAGTTTTGGTCCAATGAGAGCTCAGATTGCATATGGAGCAGATTATCACCAGCATGCGAATAAAAATATAGTAAGTTTTGCAATGGTTGAAACAAAAGAGGCAGTCGAAAATTTAGATGCAATTCTTTCGGTTCCAAACTTAACTGGTATTTATATTGGGCCTGCGGATATGAGTTCTTCTTATGGTTTGCCACCTAAATTTGATGTTCGTGAAGATCCGGTATTTTCAAACATTAAAATGATTGCAAAAAAGGCAAAAGAAAAAGGAAAAATTGCTGGTATTCATAATGGATCAGTTAAGTATATGAAAGAAATGATGGAATGCGGTTTTCAATTTACGACCTTACTTTCTGACTTTAGAATGATGACATCACATGCTGAAAGTTTATTAAAAGAATTGAAAGATGTAGATACTAAATCTGATAATACCAGTGCTTACTAATAGTCACTTAATTACTAACTAGATCCTCTTCCATTTTAATTAATTCATACCATCTATTCTCTTTTATATTGAGATCACTATTAAGAACTTCCATTTTAGAAGTTATTTCTTGATAGCGTTCATAATTTTCCAAATATAAGTTTATATCCTTCAATTCATTTTTAATATCTTCTAATTCTTGCTGAATATTTTTTATTTGGTTTGGTAATTGCTCTAATTCATATTGAAACTTGTATGATAGTTTAGGTTTAGAATTCTTTGCTTTGTTATTTTCTAGATGTGATTTTTTTGTTTCTTTATTTTTTACAACTTGTTGATTTTCAGATTTTAAAAAATCACTATATCCTCCAAAGAACAATGATACATTTCCATCTTCTTTGAAATGTAGAATTTTATTTACAGTTTGATCTAAAAAATCTCGATCATGTGATACAATTAATAACGTTCCATTATAATTTGATAACATTTCAGTTAATAGATCTAGTGTTTCTAAATCTAAATCATTTGTTGGCTCATCTAAAATAAGTCCAGTTTTGGGATTAGCTAATACTTTTGCTAAAAGTAATCTATTTTGCTCTCCTCCTGATAATGTTTGTATCGTATGATTGACATTTTTAGGATCAAACTGAAAATCTTTCACATAACTACAAACATGCCTATCTCTTCCCTGAACTTTTAAATAATCTCCCCCAGAGGGCACTAAAATATCTTTAATAGATTTTCTGCCATTAAGATCATTACGCATCTGATCAAAATAAGAAAATTCTAAATTTTTTTTCAATTTAATTTTACCTTTAGTAATTTTTATTTCATTAAGAATGGTACGAAGAAAAGTTGATTTACCACTGCCATTATTACCTAAAAGACCGATACGATCATTTTTTGAAATTTTAATAGATAGATTTTTAAAAACAAATTCACTTTGATTTGGATATTTCACAAAAACTTCTTGAAGTTCAGCAATAAATTTTGATTGATCTGTAGATTTTTTAGAAACTTGAGGTCTTAAAGATTTAATTGCACTTCTATAAGATGCTTCATCTTTTTCTAATTGCGCTTTTAATTCTTTTGCTCTTTTTAATCGTTTTTCATTACGCTTAACTCGCGCCTTTACTCCTTTGTTTGCCCACTCGAGCTCAATGTTGACAAATTGTTTTCTATTTCTTAATTCTCTATATTCTTGATCGAGTAATTCCTCAGACCATTTATCAAAATCTTTAAACCCTCTAGGACTTACTCGTAATTTTCCTCTATCTATCCAAAAAACTTTATTAGTAAAATTACTGAGAAAAGTTCTATCATGGCTGACACATATAATTGTCTTATTAAAATTTCGTAAATAACTTTCTAACCATTCAATACATTGCAAATCTAGATGGTTGGTTGGCTCATCTAATAACAAAACATCAGAGTCTTTTAATAAAGACCTAATTAAATAAACTTTTCTTTTTTGACCTCCTGAAAGATCTTCAACATTAGCAAATTTGTCTAAATTGAGTTTATTGCAAAATATATCAACAAAATGTTTATTTTGTTCGTTAAGTAAATCTGAAAAATTCTCTTCAATGGTTTTATTATCTAGTTTTTCAAATTTCTGATTAAAATATCCAACTTTAAGACCAGGGTAATTCCATAATTCTCCTGCATCTAAATCTTGATCACCATAAATAGTCTTCATTAAGGTAGTTTTGCCAACACCATTTTTGCCAACAAGCGCAATCATATCACCCTTGTGTAAATTTAAGTTTAGATCTTGGAAAATAACTTTTTTGCCAAATTTGATTTCTACATCTCTTAGAGAAAATAATAAATCACTAGCCACTAATTTAAGTCTTATATAATTTTGTAATAAACAACAATAAAATCAAGGATCATAAATATCAGAAATAGTATTGCTACTCTAGTTAATGACCATTGGCCTTTTGGAAAAATAAAATTTAGAAACTTCATATTAATTTACTTACCTTGTAACCTAATCCATTTAATACAATCTTCAAGTCTATCATCTCCCCAAAATACTTCCTTGCCTTGATATATAAACGAAGGACTCCCAAAAACTCCTTTTTTGTAGGCATATTCAGTATTGCTTAGATATTTATCCTTTATTTCCTGCTCATTAGCTTTCTTTATAGTTTCTTCTGGATCTAAGTTAAGCTCTTTAAATATTTCGTTTAAGTTTGGCTGTGTAGCTGGTTCTTTTCCTTGCTGAAACCATCTTTGATATGTTTTGTAAACATAATCAACTCCCCACCCTTCATTCATTCCAAGAATGGCAATTTGATTTGCTAAATCAAATTCTTTTAATGGATATGGTGCTGGTACCTTAGCTTCAAAACCGTAAAATTTTGCTCGTCTTTCAATATCTCTCCACATGTAATCTGATTTTATTTTTTTAGCTGGCGGTGTGAATGGAATATTATCCATGTCCATCATAATTTTTCGAACACTAAAAGGATGCCAATTAAATTTAATGTTTTCTTTTTGTGAAACCTCATGCAACCTGTTGACTGTTAAATAAGTATAAGTACTTCCTATCGAAAACCAAAAATTTACCTCTTCCATAAGATTACTTTATAAATTTTATATATTTATTCAACAATTATTTCATCTGGTGTTGTATCAGTATCAATAATTGAGTTCCATGTAATACCACTTTTACCTGATCCAAATTTTGCACCTTTGTTTGTAAATGGAAGTTTATATAATTCAGATTCAAAATATTTTTGCATTTTGGGAAGTTGTTTAAAATTATTAAAAAAATCAGAAATCAGAGGATATTTAAGCAAATCAAAAACATTATTTTTATCTGCATTTTCAACAAAATTATAATAAAGCAAAAACTCACAATAAAGATCTAAAATGTCAAAAAGGTTAAAATCTGGAGAAGAAATTTTATTACCTACTAAAAATAATTTTGTTTTGCTTTTATCTTTTGAAGAAAGCCAATGTTCAAATTTCTGAAGTTTACCAGAGTTAGAATGTTCAAATGCGTTATTGTAAACTTCTTTAGCCGCTAGTAATTCTTCATCTTTAGAATTAAAATGGGTGTAAGCAAATCTTGTTACAATTGATCTTAGATCTACGGTTTCTTGAAGTAACTGCTCACACTCTAGCTCTTCCTCTTGCGTCCCACCAAACATACCAAATTCTTTACCCAAAAAAGTTAGACAGGTAATGGAATGAGATATTATGAATTCTTTATCATCCTTTAAATATTTTAAGTATGGTAAATTAATTAAACTATTTTTTTTCTTTAAATTAATTTTATCATTATCATGCCAAGAACTTCCCTCATATATAATCTGATTATTTTCTTCCTTAGGAAGCACTTTATAAATTTTTGCTATTAGAGGAACACCTGCATAAATAATCATTTGTCTTGATGCAGATCCAAGCCCCTTAGTACTCCAGTATCCAAGTGTTATTTTATTAAGATCCATAAAAAAATAATTTAAATTAAATATCAATTTATAATCATTTTAAGTTTATTTTACAAAAAAAATTATATTTATTTCAAAATTTTAAGTTTACCATGAAGTAATAACCTAAAATTTATTTTTAAAAAAAATATTTTTAATATTTTAGTAATAATTATATTATAATTTTTTTTTAATTTCAAAAAAGGAGTTAAAATGATCGTTGGAAGTTGGCAATATAAAATTAGTAATGATAGAGCAATGTCAGGATATAATATTGTTTCAAAGTATGCAGAAAAATATGGTGCTATAGGAACTTCAATAGCAACACATCAAGGTGCAGATACATCAGTATATAATATTGATATTGGATATAATAATTACCAACACTTTGGTGAAATGGATGATAGTTGGAGTACAGATAGTGAATTTGGTTCAGAGATGGAAGCTTATTTTGGAATGAGTGAACATGTTAGAATGAATTTCTATGAACCTTTAATGCACGAAATGCCATTCAATGGTGTTAAAAGCTGCTTTGCTATCTGGAAATTTTCTCACCCAAATAGAGAGTTAGTTCTAAAGGAGTCAGAAACTTTCTTTAAATATTGGATGGATAATGGATCAACAGGATGTACTGTTGGAACTTTAAGTGGAGCCGATTTTGGTAAATACGCTTTTGGTGCCAGATTTAACAATATGGCTGATTATGGAAAAGCAGAGGATAAGTTGAATGGAGATAAAGTGTGGGACAATCACCAGGAAATGCTAAGCTCAACAATTTGGGATGGATTTAATCTTAGAAGAGTTTTAGCTGAAAATGGATGGAAAGAATGAAAATTTTAATTATTAATTTTAATCTTAAAAACTTGGGTGTTGATGATTTCAAGGCTCAAGCGCATATTGATGCTATGGATTTCCGTAGTGTAGAAGGTTTAATATCTAAATACTTCATCGGTGATGAAAATGATAATGTTTATGGAGGAGTTTATATTTTTAAAGATGAAGATAGTCTGGAGAAATATAAAAATGGTCCAATATTTGAATTTTTATCCACTCATGAAAACTTTGATAACTTTACTACTAAAGAACATGATGTAATTGATGGACCATCCATAATAGCGGGGGCTAAAACAGAGACCATTTCATAAAAATAAAGCGGACTATTTTTGTCCGCTTTTTCTTTTTATCAATGTAAAATCAATTTAATTTAGATCATATGAATAGTTTTAATGAAGAACGAAATGCATGTTTTGGTGTAGCCTTTTTATTAATGTTTATGATAGGAATATATTTTGTACATATTCCTTGGAATATTGACAGATTAAACATTTCTGAATCTCAATTAGGTTTTGGTATTTTTATATTTGGAATATTCAATTTCTTTTCTAATCAAATGTCAGGCAGAATGATAGTTCCTAGAATTGGCACTACTAGAACTATTATTTTAGGTATCATTATTTTTTCATTCTGCCCACTTCTTTTAGTAAGCGTACCAAATTATAATACATTTTTAATTTCATGGATACCTTTTGGAATTTCTATTGGTCTTTTATTTCCTACAATGCAGACACAAATTTCTATAATTGAAGAAAAAACATCAAAAATAGTTACACCTTTATTTCAAGCATGTTTCAGTGCTGGATCACTTTTTGGAGCACTATGTGCAGCTTTTTTTATTCAAAATATCTCAGATCCAAGAATTACTTTTATTATAGTTGGTTCAGTTTTCTTTATTTATATTCTGATCATTTTAATATTTGGAATGAAAAAAGAAATTGAACCTATTCAAAAAAATATAAAGTTTAAAATGCCTTCAGGAAATATATTTATTTATGGTTTTTTATTGATGATGAATTTTGCTACTCTAGGCATAATTATTGATTGGTCTCCTGTTTGGCTAACAAAAGATCTTGGGGCTCCATTATACTTAGGGGGGATGATTATATTATTTTTTAATGTTGGCGAAATTTTTGCTAGATTACTTGCGAGTAAATTAATTAATTATTTTAATGAAGAAATAGTTGGAGGCTACTTTAGCTTATTTTCTTGTATTATATTAGGGTTATCAATAGTTACTATGAATCTTAATTTTATAATTCCAGGAATGATATTATTTGGTTTTGGTACTGCAAATTTTATTGCTGTAGTTTACCGACAAGCAATTAAGAGTTCGAATGAACCAATTAATTTGACAGTATCAAATTTAGCAACATTAGGATTTGCAGGTTTTATTTTTGGTCCAGTAATAGTTGGATATATGGCAGAATATTTTGGCTTAACTTTTAATATGTATGTTCTTTCTTTTATATGGGCAATCAATGGTCTCTTGTTACTTTATTTGATGAGTAAAAATAATAATAAGCTAATATAATATAATTCTTGTTAAAGACCTTTTTAATATCATTAAAGCAAATTGAAATTAATTAAGTTTGTTGTGGATAATACTATTTGTATAATTTTAATTTTTTTTGTTAGAAATTGTGATTGTTTTGTAAATATTAAAGCAAAAATAAAAATAAGCTAAATAAGTTATTAATTTTTAATAATAATTTTCAGAAACTTTTATGTAATATCTTTTACAAATTTATTTAAAAAAAATGGGGGTAAAAATGAAAATTATATCAATTTTTATTAGCTTCTTGTTTTTATCATTTTCGCTAAAGGCTGACACTATTAAGTATTGGACTACTGAGGAACAGCCTGCAAGAATGATGAAGCAAGTTCAAATGGCTGTAGACTTTAATAAGGCATCTGGTCATAATGTGACTGTTATACCAATTTCAGAGAGTGAAATGGGTAAAAGAGCTGTAGCTGGTTTTGCTGCCGATGATTTGCCAGACGTAATCTATACTACTTTACAGTATATTTTACCTTGGGCTGAAGAAGGTATTATTGATGTAGATGCTACTAATGAAGTAGTTAATATGTTAGGCGCATCTACTTTCGGTGAAAAAGCTCTAGGCATGGCAAGTTATGATAGCAAATTTGCTGGTGTACCAGTTGATGGTTGGACTCAAATGGTAGTTTACAGAAAAGATCTTTTTAAAGAAAAAGGTTTAGCTGCACCAAATACTTTTGATAATATTCTAAAAGCAATTGATGCGCTTCACAATCCACCTAATATGTATGGATTTGTGGCAGCAACAAAAACTGATGAAAACTTTATGAGTCAGGTACTAGAGCACGTGCTTTTAGCAAATGGGTGTTCACCTGTTGATTCTTCAGGAATAGCCGAAATGGGTAGTGCTTGTGTTGAAGCTATTGATTTTTATGAAGAACTAGCAAAAGCGAGTCCTCCAGGAGATTTATTCTGGCAACAATCTCGTGAATTATATTTTGCTGGAAAAGCGGCTATGATAATTTGGTCTCCTTTTATTATGGATGAATTAGCTGGTCTTAGAGACTCGGCACCTCCAACAATAAATGATGATCCAACTTCACCAGAATTAGCAAGTAAAACTGGTTTCATTACTAACTTTTCTGGTCCTAGCAACCCTAGTGGTGCTGCATGGGCAGATGTTAGATTTATGATTATTACAGATTCTGCTAATACTGAAGTTGCACAGGAATGGATTAAGTATGCTGTTGGTGATGGTTATGTTCAAACTTTAAGTATCGCTCCTGAAGGTAAATTTCCAGTTCGTAGAGGAGATGCTTCAGACTCAGATAAATTTGTCCAAGCTTGGAGTAGCTTACCTGTAGGTGTAGATCGAAAAGCACCTCTGAAAGATTTATATGATGCACAAGTCATCAATGACATTGTTGCAGGACTAGATGTTGCTGAAAGATGGGGGGTCAAAGAAGGCCAGCTATCTGCAGCTTCAAAAGTAATTAATAGTCAAATTATAAATCGTGAGGTTAGAGAAGTTATAGATGGCAACAAATCTGCTAGTGATGCAGTAGCTGCTATCAATAGCCAAATTAGCGATATAGACTAAAATTTTTTTTTATCGTATTAAAGGCGACATATATTGTCGCCTTTTCATTAATGTTTAATTTAAATAAAGAATCAAAATTAGCATACACAATGCTAATTCCTACAATTAGTATCGTTTTTTTAATTATATTATTTCCGATTTTTGGAAATTTTTGGTTAAGCTTTAAAGAAGTTAAACTTGGTGATTTAAGAGCGCCACAACCTATCATAAAAGAAAAGCTTAAGACTAAAGATATAGAACCTGGAGATGATATTTTAATTGAATATAGATTCAAAAATAGTTCACAAAAAAAACCAATATTTAATATAGAAATTACTGATAAAATTTCAGAATTTATTTCACCTGTAGAAATTGCTGAAGGATGTTCAGTAAATAATAATTTATTAAGTTGTTATTTTGAAGAATGGAAACCAAAATATAATGAAAAAATAATTTTTAAATTTAAAGCGAATGATAATTTTGAAATAGATAATTTCAATCCTAAAGAAAGCAAACCAAGAGGTGTTGCTGATGCAGATAATATTTTAACAAACTTAAAATTTTCTATTAAAAATTTTCAAAAAATATTACAAAAAAATGAAACAATAGAAAATATAAAGGTAACTTTTTTATATTCTTTATTTGCTACTATCGGAGCATTATTATTAGGTATAAGTGCTGCTTTATTACTTGAAAAAAATTTTTTAGGAAAAGGATTTTTTAGAGGTTTATTTTTATTTCCGTTTGTTTCTCCTGTAATAGCAGTAGCATTTACCTGGGTTTACATTTTAGATCCTTTTAAGGGCTTTCTTAATAATTATTTATTAAACAACGAATTTATAAGTGAGCCAATTTTTTTCTTAGGACTAAAAAAAGTTGATTTTTTTGGGTTTGATTTTCCATTTACTCTATTTATTGTAATTCTTTTTGAGAGCTGGAGATATTTTCCATTAGCTTTTTTATTTATACTAGCAAGATTACAAGCTATTCCAAAAGATCTTTACGAAGCATCGGATATTGATGGAGCAACAAGAATACAACAGTTTTTTTACATTACATTACCGCAATTACTTGGAGTAATTTCCCTGCTTTTCATTTTACGTTTCATTTGGAACTTTAATAAGTTTGAGGATATATTTTTATTAACGGGGGGTAATGCTGGAACTAGAACATTAACGGTTCAGGTGTACGATGAAGCTTTTGCACTTTCAAATATGGGCACTGCATCTTCAGTAGCTGTACTTATATTCATTCTTCTGGCAATTTTTGTTTTCATTCATCAAAAAATAGCACCTAAGGATATAGAAGAATGACAAATAATATTTATCAGTTTTTTTTCATTTATTTATATTCAATAATTACGATATTTTTATTAGCTGTAATTGGAGATTTTGTTTCAATATCAATTTTTCTCTCAAAAAATATATTTATTTATAAAAATATTTTTCTATATTGTTTCCTCTATGCAGTTTGTTTTTTTGCAATACGAATTATAATTACCAATCAAGTCTCTAACATTTTTATTTTTATTATATCTTTAATTTTATCGTATTTTTTTCTTATTAATAAAGAAATTAATGCCTATCAATTAGTAATTATTATATCAGTGTTTATTGCTTTTAATCTACTGTTACAAAAATATTTTACAGCTAAAAATTTTAGTAATTTTTTATTTGAAGTTTCTTTTTTAAAATTTCTTAAAACAAATAGTTTAATATTTTTTTCTTTTATAATTATTTTTCCTTTTTATTTAATGTTTGTATCAAGCTTAAAAAGCCAAATGGTTTTGTTACAAAACCCAACTGATTTAAGTATTCCATTTTTTTATTCAATATCAGATTTTTTTTCTAGTTATATTGCGGTTATCACTCAATACAACTTTTTAAATTTTGCTTTAAACAGCACTATTGTTTCATTCGTAACAGTTTTCGTCAGTTTGTTTTTTTCTATTCCAGGTGCATATGCAGTTGCACGCTTAAGATTTGTAGGAAGATCGAAAATATCATCATCTATTTTAATAATATATATGGTTCCAGCTATAGTACTTGTAATTCCACTTTATGTTATATTCAGTCAGCTTGGTTTTAGAAATAGCTTGTTTAGTCTAATGATTGTTTATCCGGCAACAACTATTCCTGTTGCACTTTACATGTTGCAAGGATATTTCAAAGGTATCCCATATGAACTAGAAGAGTCTGCTCTTATTGATGGGTGTTCTCGTGTTGGGGTCATCTTAAGAATTACATTACCTTTAAGTGTCCCGGCTATTTTGTCTGTTTCATTGTACGTATTTATGATTGCTTGGAATGAATTCTTATTTGCATTTATGTTTTTAGATAATCAAGAATATTTTACTATACCAAGAGGTCTTTATACTCAACTTGATGATCAAGAAGTACCGAGACAATATTTAATGGCTGGATCAGTAATGATAACTGTGCCTGTACTATTATTATTTTTTTTATTTGAAAGATATTTGGTTGGAGGTTTAACTGCAGGAAGCGTTAAAGGCTAATCAATTCAATTATGAATGATTTGAGTAAATAATTTGCTTATGCTAATATTATATAAGTGCTGATATAGTATAATGGTTATTACAGGCCGTTGGTAACGGTCAGATTCAAGTTCGATTCTCGGTATCAGCACCATAGAAATGAAATATGCAATTATAATTCTAATTTTATTTATACATTTTGAAATAATGGCCAAACAAATATCTGATTTAAATTGGGAGAAAAGAATAGTTATAATTTCCTTTGAAAAAAAAGAGGATCAAATATTTCTTTTTACTCAAAAATTTGTTTCTGAAAATAAATGTTCAATAAAGGATAGAAATTTAAAATTTATATACTTTGAAAAATTCAAAAATAAGGAATTTGAAACACCAACTTTTCTAAATAAATATGGAATATGGTTAATCGGATACGACGGCTCAATTAAAGATTATAGTATGAATGAAAAAATTTTTATACGCTTATTTAAATTGATTGATTCTATGCCTATGAGAAAAAATGAAATGATAAATGATCAATGTTAAATTTTTTTGAAATTTCTAAAGATAAAAAATAAATTTAAAATACTCAATATAGAAAAGAAAATTGCATTAGTTGCAATAATGTTTAGACTTGTTTCACCAGGACTATTCGTAAAAACATATCTCCAGAAATTTAACGATACTAAAACTTGGAAAATAAATATTAAAAAAATAAATGGTAGTTGTTTTTCTATCCCTCTGAACATAATTATTATGTAAGCTAAAACAAAAGTAACAAATATTATTCCTACAATTTCTGATAAACCTGCTACTGCATGATTAAAAAAACCTAAATTGTTCATAGCAAATTCATCAGTAAATATTAAAAGTTGAATAGCGTAGTATGAAAAGAAAATAATATTTAGAATAATGATAAAAATATCTATATTTTTTTTGAACATAACTGTGTATCATGTAAAAAAATAAAATAATCAATATGGAAATTACACTATACTATTTTAAAATCCCTTTTTGGAGAGCAGAAGTTACAAGATTAGCTTTATTTATTGGAGGCATTCCATTCAATGATTATCGTGTTGAGGGAAAAGAAATAGATGACTTGAAGGCAACGGGATTATTACCAAACAAACAAAAAGCTCCTTTTAAGCAATTACCTGTATTGGATATTGATGGAAAAATAATTGCACAAACAGGAGCAATTGCCAGATTTTGTGGAAAGTTATCCGGCTTATATCCAAAAGATAATGATTTTGATGCAGCAAAAATTGATCAAATAATTGATACGGCACAAGACATAAACTATCTGGTAACTCTGTCTAGTAGAGATAAAGAGAAGGAACGATTAGAATTGGCTAGAAAAATATTAGCAACAAAACATCTACCAAAATGGTTTCAGTTTCTTGAAAATTTACTCGAGATAAATAATGAATCTAATTTTTTTGTTGGTAAAAAGATTTCTATTGCTGATTTGGCAATATGGAGATTACTTGGCTGGCTAACCTCCGGACTTTTAGATGGTGTACCAACTGATATATTAGAGCCTTATGAAAGGTTAAAAAAATTGAGAGAAGAAGTATATAACCATCCTAAAGTTCATGAATGGATGATTAAAACATATGGAAAAGTTATATAATTTATAAACATGACAGCCTTAAGTGTTAATGTAAACAAGTTTGCTTTAGTAAGAAATGCTAGAGGAGCTGATTTACCAAACTTAATTGATATTAGTAATAAATGTTTAAACTATGGTGCTGATGGAATTACAGTACATCCACGTCCTGATGAAAGACACGCAAAATTTTCTGACCTAGAACCTTTAAAAAACTTATTATCAAAATTTAAAAATAAAGAATTTAATGTAGAGGGATACCCATCAGATTTTTTTGTCAAAAAAGTAATTGAAGTTAAACCAGATCAAGTAACTTTAGTTCCAGATCCACCTGGTGCTCTTACCTCTTCTTTTGGTTGGGACTGTGAAACTAACAAAAATTTATTAACAGATATAGTTAGTGAATTTAAGAGTAAGAATATTCGTGTTTCAATATTTATTAACCCATCTATAAAAACACTGGAAAATTTAGAAATAATAAAAACTGATAGAGTAGAACTTTATACTTTTGATTATGCTCATAACTTTATGGAAAATAAGGAAAAAGCAATTAAAGATTATATTAATGTAACAAACTATTTAGAAAAAGAGTTTCCAAAAATTGAATTAAATGCTGGTCATGATTTAAATTTAGAAAATTTAAAGTTTTTTTTAGATAAAATAAATAATATTAAAGAAGTATCTATTGGCCATGCTCTCATCTGTGATACTTTTGAATTTGGCTTACAAGAAACAATCAAAAAATATTTAACCCTAACAAATAATTAAGTGACTTTTATATTTTGGCTTCAGTTTGCTACTGTCTGTGTTGCAGGAGCAATGTCACCTGGCCCAAGTTTAGCGTTAATTATAAGAAATAGTATTACAATTAGCCGATTTGCTGGATTTATGACTGCTGTTGGTCATGGGATTGGTATGGGTGTGTACGCAGTTTTTGCAGTTACTGGGCTTATAATTATTTTAACAACAAATAAAATACTATTTCAATTTATACAAATTATTGGAATTATATTTTTATTATTTATTGGCTTCCAATTTCTTTTAAAAAAAAATCAAGAAATTGAACATATACATAATCAAAAAAATTTTAATTCATTCTTACAAGGTTTTTCTATAGCAATTTTAAATCCTAAAATTCTCATATGGTTTTCAGCAGTATTTTCACAATTTGTAAAAATTGATGATTCCTTTTTTTCGCACTCAATTCTTGTCATTACTGCATCTGTAATAGATGGAGTTTGGTATATTATAGTTACAATTGTAGTAACAAATTATGGAATGGGTGATTTTTTCCAAAGAAGAAAACATATTATTCAAAAGATATCAGGATTTATTTTAGTCTTAATTGGTGTTTTATTAATTATCGATTTCTTCTAAAACTCTTAAGGTATTTTTTCCCATAATTTTTTCAATTTCAGTATTTTTATATCCTCTTTTTTCTAAACTTTCTTGAATTATCATGTGATTTAAACAATCATTCCATTTATTTGGCAAACAATCAAGGCCGTCATAATCACTACCTACTCCGACATAATCAATTCCAATTTTATTAATTACATACTCAATATGATCAACAAATACTTCTATACTTGGACATATGTCTGATAATTTTTTTTGAAGAAAATGTTGTTTTGCTATCCACTGGGAAGTTTTGTTAGAATATTTTCTTTCAATAGAATTTAGTTCATCAAGATATTTTTTTCTTTCTTTAGTTTCTCTCTCTTTAAAAGATTTATCAATAAAAAAAGGATACGGATTAAGACCAATCAAACCTTTTACTTTTTTGATTGCTTCAATTTGATCATCTTTTAAATTACGAAAATGAGGACACAAATTATACACGCTAGAATGTGAGGCTATAAAAGGTTTGGTACTAATTGATGCAATATCCCAAAAACTTTTCTCTCCAATGTGCGAAACATCAATTAGCACATTATTATCTTGGCAAATAGAAATTACTTCTTTCCCAAATTTGTTTAAACCATGACTTTTAAGTTTTGAAGAATTGTATGTCTCATCATAATTTGATGAAACCCATTCCAAAGAATGATTCCAAGTTGGGCCAAAATAGAAAAGACCTCTTTCTATAAAATGATATAAATTATTAATATCATTTTCTAAACCCTCCCCACCTTCCATTGAAATTGGAAGCATTAACTTATTATTATTAATCGCCTCATTTATGTCTGAGAGTTTTTTTGGAATGACAATTTCTTTGTGTGATGAAATTCTTTCAATCTCATCATACATTTTGTCAGCTCTTTTAAAAAAATTTGGTTCTTTATAATTACTTGAAACCCAAATAATTAAAATTTCTAAATCAATTTCAGATTTTAATAATCTTGGTATGTCCGTATGCCCATGCGATGTAAGTTTTGTAACATCTTCACCTTCAATAACTCTTTGCACAAGATCATTATGCAAGTCAGCTACAAACATTTAATTATTTAATAATCTCCATTTTAATTATTTTATCTGGATCTGCAGGTGGTTCACCTCTTGTGATATTATCTACATATTCCATACCTTCGGTAACTTGAGCCCAAACAGTATATTGACCATCTAGAAAAGAGCAGTCATTAAAACAAATAAAAAATTGACTGTTAGCACTATTTGGGTTTTGTGCTCTTGCCATTGACACGGCTCCTCTTCCATGGTTTTCTGATGAAAATTCAGCCTCTATATCAGGAAGTTTTGATCCACCTGTACCAGCCCTTGATAAGTTAAAACTATTATTACTTGAATTCCCAAATTCTACATCTCCTGTCTGAGCCATAAACCCATCTATAACTCTATGAAAAACAACCCCATCATACTGTCCTTCTTCTATAAGTTGCTTGATTTGTTTTACATGTTTTGGTGCTACGTCTGGTTTTGTCTCAATTACAACAATACCATCTTTAAGTGTCATATGGATAATATCTTTTTTTTCATCAGCCATTAAAATCTCCCCTTTTAAAAATATTGAGAAAATGAAGATGAAAATAAATAGTTTTTTAAATTTAATCATATTTGTTTTCTTTACCTTCACCCAAATTGTTTTATATATATGTAATGCACATCTTTGAAGAAAATATCAAGAAATTAGATTTAAATATTCCTGATATGCCTACACCACTTGCAAATTACGTACCTTATAGACTTTCAGATAGTACTGTTTATGTATCAGGTCAAGGACCAGTAATAGATGGTAAAATTTTGTATAGTGGAAAAGTTGGTGAAGATATTTCTGAGGAAGAAGGAATTAAAGCTGCTGAAATTTGCTGCATTAATATTATCGCTGCTTTAAAAACATCAATAAATGGAGATTGGGACAGATTAGATACCTTTTTGAAACTTGGGGGTTTTGTTAATTGTAATGATAACTTTACTGATCAACCTAAAATTATAAATGGAGCATCAGATTTATTAGTTAGTATTTTTGGTGACAAAGGAAGACATGCACGGTTCGCAGTTGGATCAAATGCTCTTCCTCTCAATATTTCTGTTGAAATAGACGCAATAATTAAAATTAAATAGCATACTCAAAATGAGTGAACATTTTTTTTGCTCTTCGCTCAGTAACATTAAAAGTTCTGAATGGAATGAATGTGTTGGAAATGATCATCCATTCTTACAATATGAATTTCTTCATGCTTTAGAAAAAAGTAATAGTGCAAATACCAAAACAGGTTGGCAATCATATCATTATATTGAAAAAGAAAATGATAAAATTATCTCATTATGTCCTCTTTACATAAAAAACCATTCTTTCGGAGAATATATTTTTGATCATTCTTGGGCTGATGCCTATCATCGATATGGAATAAATTATTATCCAAAACTTCAATCTGCAATACCATTTACACCAGTAACTGGTGATAGAATTGTTTTAAACAAATCAGTAAAAGATAAAAAGGGAAAGAAAGTTCAGGTAATTAATAATATTATACAAGAGGCAAAAAAAATAAATGTTTCTTCTCTACATTTTAATTTTATCAATGATGCATCAAATTGGAATGGTATTGATAATATTATGGTTAGATCAGGAATACAATTTCATTGGAACAATAATGAATACAAAAATTTTAATGAATTCTTAAATGACTTATCCTCAAGAAAAAGAAAAATTATTAGGCGAGAAAGACAGTGTATTGAAAATAATAATTTAACTGTAAAATTACTTAATGGAGATGATATTAAAGAAGAGCATATAAATTTTTTTTATGATTGTTATTTGGATACTACAGGAAGAAAATGGGGTTCTACTTATTTAACTAAAGAATTTTTCTTCGAAATATTACAGAATTTTAAAAATAAAATATTGCTTATAATGGCTTATCAAGAAGATAAAATGGTTGCTTCTGCAATTAATTTTCTAAGTAAAACTCATTTGTATGGACGATTATGGGGATCAAAATATGAAGTGCCATTTTTACATTTTGAACTCTGTTATTATCAAGCAATTGAATACGCAATTCAAAATAAGATTCAAATTGTAGAAGCAGGCGCTCAAGGTGAGCATAAATTACAAAGAGGTTATGCGCCTACAAAAACATGGAGTGCTCACTGGATTAAAGATCAAGAATTTAGCAAAGCTATTCAAAATTTTCTTGATAACGAAAGTCAACTCATTGACAATCAAAAAGAAAAATTAGAAGATTATCTTCCTTTCAAAAATTAGGCTAATTCTTTTTTTACTTCTTGTTTATTAGAAAATTCAAAGTTAATTTTTTTATCTTTATATGTAATTTCAACATGTCCACCTTTAGCTAGTTTACCAAAGATAAGTTCTTCAGCCATCGGTTTTTTAACTTTTTCTTGTATAACTCTGCCTAATTCTCTAGCACCGTATACTTCATCATAACCCTCTTCAGCTAAAAATTCTTTTGCTTCTTTATTAATTGATAATGAAACTCCTTTATCTTCGAGTTGTGCTTCAATTTCTATAATAAATTTATCTACTATCGAAAGTACAATATTTTTAGATAAATGATTAAAATGAATAATTGAGTCGATACGATTTCTAAATTCTGGTGAAAAAATTCTATTTATTGCATCACTACTATCATCGTTAGATCTTTTTGCATTAAAACCAATTTTGTTTTTAGATACATCAATTGCACCGGCATTAGTTGTCATAATTAATATAACGTTTCTGAAATCTATCGTCTTACCATTGTGATCGGTTAGTTTTCCATAATCCATTACTTGTAAAAGAATGTTGAATAAATCATAGTGGGCTTTTTCAATTTCATCCAAAAGCAATACACAATGAGGATTTTGATCGACTCCATCAGTTAATAATCCACCTTGGTCGAAACCTACGTAACCAGGAGGGGCTCCAATAAGTCTGCTCACTGTATGACGCTCCATATATTCTGACATATCAAATCTAAGAAGTTTAATACCAAGTGTATTACTTAATTGTTTAGCTACCTCAGTCTTCCCTACTCCTGTAGGCCCAGAAAATAGATATGAGCCAATTGGTTTTCCATCTTCTCTTAGTCCTGCTCTTGCCAACTTAATGGAAGATGATAATTCTTCGATGGCCTTGTCTTGACCAAAGACGAAATTTTTCAAATCTCTCTCTAAATTTTTTAAACTGTTCTTATCACTTTGATTAACAGATTTTGTTGGAATTCTAGCCATTAAAGCAACTACTGCTTCAATATCTTTGGAAAGAATAATTTTTTTTCTCTTTTCTTCTGGTAATAAATATTGAGAAGCTCCTGCTTCATCGATAACATCAATAGCTTTATCTGGAAGCTTTCTATCACCGATATATTTATTCGATAACTCAACTGCACTAATAATTGCTTCTGGTGAATATTTAATATTATGATGTTCTTCATAGTACGTTTTTAAGCCCTCAAGAATTTTTACAGTCTCATCTTTTGATGGTTCCTTGACATCAATTTTTTGGAATCTTCTTACTAAAGCTCTGTCTTTCTCAAAATAATTTTTAAATTCCTTATATGTTGTTGATCCAATACATTTAAGAGTACCATTTCCTAGAGACGGTTTTAATAAATTACTTGCATCCATTGAGCCTCCACTCGTTGCTCCTGCCCCTATAACTGTATGTATTTCATCGATAAATAAAACGGCTTTATCTTTCTTTTGTAATTCTTTAAGAACAGCTTTTAATCTTTCTTCAAAATCACCTCTGTATCTTGTACCTGCTAGTAATGCGCCCATATCTAAAGAATAAATTACAGCGTCTTCCATAATTTTAGGTACTTTTTTTTCTGTAATTCTTTTTGCTAAACCTTCAGCAATTGCTGTTTTTCCAACACCAGGGTCTCCGACAAATAAAGGATTATTTTTTTGTCTTCTGCATAAAATTTGAATTGTTCTATCTAATTCTTTGCTTCTACCAATGAGCTTATCAATTTTACCATCTTTTGATTTTTCATTAAGATTTATACAAAATTGACCTAAAGCACTTTTCGGTTTTTGTTGTGTATTATTATCATTTGTTTGACTATCTACAAATTCTTCATTTTCAAAACTTTCGTTAGCTTTTGAAATACCATGTGAAATATATTGAACCGCATCTAATCTACTCATATTTTGTTGATGAAGAAAATATACAGCATGACTTTCTTTCTCAGAAAATAAAGCTACAATCATGTTAGCTCCTGTAACACTCTCTCTTCCACTCGATTGCACGTGTATAGCAGCTCTTTGTAAAACTCTTTGAAAACCATTTGTTAATTTTGGCTCGCCTGTAAAATTTTCTTTAAGATTTTCTAAATCATTAATGATAAATTTTTCAACATTTTCTTTTAAATTTGAAATATCAACTGCACATGCTTTAAGTACACTTATCGCATCTTGATCTTCTAAAAGAGAATATAAAAGATGCTCTAGAGTGACATACTCATGCTTATAGTTAGTTGCTAATTGATATGCTTCTCTTAGTGTTTTTTCTAGATTTTGTGACAGCATTAACTTTTTTCCATTGTACATTGTAAAGGATGTTCATTTTTTTTTGCCATATCCATTACCGATTTACATTTAGACTCCGCTACCTCATACGTAAATGTTCCACACACTCCAATACCATTTTTATGAACATGTAGCATAATTTGCGTTGCCTCTTCTTGTTTTTTATTAAATATTTTTTCTAAAACCATTACAACAAATTCCATTGGAGTATAATCATCATTTAATAATAGGACATTATACATAGAAGGTTTTTTTGTTTTTGGTTTAGTATCTAATAACAGACCCTTTTGAAAATCGTCATTATTATTGTTATTTTGATCTTCATTTGCCATATTTATTAAATAATATGTTTTGAAATATTTTAAAGTATTTTTATGTTTGAAAGCATCGAAAATCTTATGTTAATCAAAGAAAAATGAAAAAAAATTTATTATTAATCATAATTTTAAATAGTTTTTTCATAATAAGTTTTTCATCAAATATATTTGCCAAAAAAGCAGCTATAGTAATCGATTTTGATACCGAAGAAGTTTTATTTGAAGTCAATGCTGATACCAGAAATTATCCAGCATCCCTTACAAAAATAATGACTTTATACATTGTATTTGATTATATCAAAAAAGGAAAGCTAAGCTACGATAGTCAATTGAGTGTATCAAGCGTTGCTGCATCAAGATCACCAAGCAAGTTATATTTAGAAGAAGGTTCAAGTATTAAAGTAAGAGATGCTGTTAATGCACTTATAATTAAATCGGCAAATGATGTAGCTACTGTGGTAGCAGAAAACATAGCAGGAAATGAAAAAGAATTTGCAAAACTTATGACTCAATATGCAAAAAATCTTGGTATGAGCGATACAACATTTAAGAATGCATCTGGTCTTCCTAATAGAGCTCAATTAACAACTGCAAGAGATATTTCAAAACTATGTCATAAGCTTATTACAAATTTTCCAAATGAATATAAATTGTTCAGTAATACAAAGTTTTCTTACAAAGGTAAAACTTACAAAACTCATAATAAATTAATGCTCAGTTATGAGGGGGCAGATGGAATTAAAACGGGGTATATAAAGGCATCTGGTTTTCAATTAGCTTTTTCCGCTGTAAAGGACAATAAAAGACTCATCGGTATAATTTTTGGAGGCGATACTGGGAGCCAAAGAGATAAATCTCTTAAAATTATAATGGATAAAGAATTTGCTGAATTAAATATAAAAATAAATGATAATAAAAAAGAAATTGTTAAAAAGGAAGTAGAAGTAAAAGAGGTTAAAAAAAATAATTATTCAATTGTTGTTGGAACATTTAAATATAGAAATAATGCTGAAAAACAAATTAAATTAATTAAAAGTAAATATCCAGTTTCTACAAAAGATAAAATTTCAAATGTAGTTCTCGTAAAAGTTAGCGGCAAACAACTTTATGAATCTAGATTTGAAAATTTTTCTAAAAAAGAAGCATATACAGCTTGTAAAAGACTAAAAAAATATAACCGTGATTGTTTTGTTAGATTGTAAATTTATAATTTACGCCACTTAAAGATAATTGATTTTCGATAATTTCTATTAGAGATTTAAGACCTTCTTGAGAGGTTGACTCTGCTCTACATGTCAATTGGTTTTGAGTGTTACTAGCTCTCATTAGAAACCATCCATTATTATTTTCAACTCTTATGCCATCAATGTCAATTATTTTACCATCTGTATTTTTTATTCTATCTTTAATTTCGTCAATAA
Source organism: uncultured Alphaproteobacteria bacterium (assembly GCA_902597795.1). Classification (GTDB taxonomy): domain Bacteria; phylum Pseudomonadota; class Alphaproteobacteria; order HIMB59; genus CACPNW01. The sequence continues at coordinate 49,407 of CACJZA010000006.1, forward strand.
TCAAAAATTTTTTTGTTTCATCAACATCAAATCTTGTTTCTGGTGTTGAAAATGTTTTTGGATAAACATTAATTAATTCATTTAATGATTTTTCCTGGCTACATAATATTCTTAATAAACGCAATGCAACGTACATAGCATCATCATAACCATAAAAATCATCAGCGTAGCAAACATGCCCACTCATTTCTCCAGATAATGGAGAGTTCAATTCTTTCATTTTTTCCTTTATGGGTGAGTGACCGGTTTTAGACATTATAGGATCACAGTTCAGTTTTTTTGCTTCATCAAAAAATACTTTACTACATTTAACATCCATAATTATTTTTGGATTATCATATAAATTTGCAATTTCCGTGCATAGTAATAACATATATTGATCTGCCCAAACTAAATTTCCTAAATTATCTACAACACCTAAACGATCTCCATCTCCATCAAAAGCAAGACCTATGTCGCATTGGTTGTCTTTAACTGCTTTTATTAATTGCTCCATATTCTCTGGAACCGTAGGATCTGGATGATGGTTTGGAAAATTTCCATCAACTTCTTCATTAATTAAAATATTATCAGAGTTATTTAAGTTAATTGTAATCTCCTTAATCACTGCTCCCATTGCACCATTTCCAATATCCCAAGCAATTTTTATTTTTTTATTGAGGTTAATATTTTGTAATAATCTATTGATGTATTCCTTTTTAACATCTTTATTAATAATCTCTCCTTCTTTTAATTTTAAATTATTTTGATCAATTAATTTTTGAAGGCTTTGGATGTCTTCAGCATAAAAAGAATGCTTATTTAAGACCATTTTAAAGCCATTATATTCTGAAGGATTGTGAGACCCTGTAACCATTATAACAGCATCCGCTTTGAGATGATAATGAGCAAAATAAGTCATAGGGGTTGGCCCCATACCAATATTAATAACTTTTGCTCCAGAGTCTTTTAATCCTTCACAAAGAGCTTGGTGTAAATCTGGTGATGTTAATCTTCCATCATAGCCAGTAGCTATTACATTAGATTTTAATCTATTACTTACAGTGTATCCAAACGTTCTACCAATTGTATAGGCTGTATTTTGATTAATATTATTTCCAACTACTCCTCTGATGTCGTACTCTCTTAAGACCTCTTTATCAAAACTTTCAATTTTCAATTTATTTTCCAGTGCCATAGTAATTAAATCCCAAATCTTTTAAATCTTCTGGAATATATATATTTCTAAGATCAAAAATTATTTTTTCTTTTAAGATTTTTGATATTTTTTTGAAATTTAATGCCCTAAATTCATTCCATTCTGTTCCAATAATAATTGCTGATGCTCCTTCGCAAGCTTCATAAGCAGAATTGAAAAAAATAAGATTTGAATTTTCTTTTTTGGCATTATTCATTGCTTCAGGATCATAACATTGAACATTATATCCTTTTTCAAATAAATTAGATGCAATTTTCATGGAAGTAGAATCCCTAACATCATCAGTATTGGGCTTGAAACTTAAACCTAGAAAACAAATAGTAGATTTATTCTCAATATTTGAAACTATTTTATTTGATATTTTTAATATACGATCTTGGTTAGATTTATTAACAGCATTAATAATTGATAAATCAATATTTTTGTTTTTGGCAGTTGAGGTAAATGCCTTAACATCTTTTGGAAAACATGAACCACCAAATCCTGGTCCAGCATTCAAAAATTTAGATCCAATTCTTTTATCTATACCCATTGCGTATGCAACTTGCTGAACATCAGCGCCAACAACTTCGCATAAATCAGCAATCTCATTAATGAAGGCTATTTTTGTTGCTAGAAAACTATTTGAAGCATATTTAATTATCTCTGAAGTCTCAATAGATGTAGCTACAATTGGAGTTTCTTTTAGGAACAATGGCCTATATAATTCCTTCATAATATCTTCAGATTTTTTATTTTCTGTTCCTATAACTATTCTATCTGGCCTGATAAAATCATTGATTGCAGATCCTTCTCGAAGAAATTCTGGGTTAGATACAACATCAAAAAGTTTTTGATCAATTTTATTTAATATAATTTTTTTTACTTCTCTTGTGGTTCCAACTGGAACAGTAGATTTTGTTACAACTAAACAATACTTTTTTATATTATCAGCAATTTCTTCAGCAACTTGCCAAACAAAACTTAAATCAGCCTCATCCTCTAATCTTCTTGTTGGAGTTCCTACAGTAATAAAAATTATATCTGTATTATCTAAGTTATTTTTAATATTTGTTTCAAAAGATATTAATTTTGTTTTATTTATATGCTTGTCTAAAAGCTCGTCCATACCTGGTTCAAAAAAAGGGCACTTTCCTGATTTGAGCATTTCAAGGCGTTTAATATCTTTGTCTACACATGTTACAGAATAACCAAATTCAGCAAAGCACGTTCCTGTTACTAACCCAACATAACCGGTACCAACTATAGTAAGATTCATTTTTTTAAGATTTTTCTTTTATTTTGCTAAATAAACTAAATATTGCTTATTTGTTATAAAATAAAATTGAGAAAATTACTGGAAAAATATTAATTTTTTATTAATTATATTCTGAAAATGTCTAATAATAAAAAAATACAAACTGGTATTAATAATATATCAAACGAGTGGTTTAGGGCAAATATAGATCGCAAAACACTTAAAAATCTCTCTAAGAGAACAGATTACGAGGGTTGGAAGCATATTATTATATTTACATTATCTCTAACTGGACTAGGCATACTTTCAGCTTATTTCTGGCAAACTTGGTGGTTTATTCCTGTATACCTAGCTTACTGTATGTTTTGGGGAGGTGCAGATGCTATTTGGCATGAGTGTGGTCACAGAACAGCATTTAGAACGCGTAAGCTGAATGATTTGTTTTACCATATTGCAAGCTTTATGAATAATTTTGAACCCGTAAGATGGAGATGGAGTCACTCTCTTCATCATAGTTATACAGCTTCAGTTGATCCTCATGATTATGAAGCAGACGGAAGTATTTTTTCTAAGCACACCCTTTTCAGTTTTTTGATAAATTTTATTCCAGGTATTGGTTTCTTTACTATTCACAAATCACTTTATGTTGAAATTATTCAACACGCTCTTGGAATTAAAACTGATGTAATGAGAGATTGTATTCCTGAAGATAAAATTAAGGATTGTATTAATAGCTCAAGAATTTTTGTTTCACTTTGGGTTTCAATAATTGCTATTTCAATTTATTTTGCATCATTACTTCCTATATTATTATTTTTGGTTCCAAAATTCTTTGCCACTTTTAATAGTATTTGGGGTCTAACCCAGCACATGGGATTGCAGGAAAATACGAAGGATCATCGCCTTTCTACTAGATCAGTAAGATTAAACCCTATCTTCAGCTTTATATATTGGAAAATGGAATATCATATTGAACATCATATGTTTCCTATGATTCCATCCTATAATCTTCCTAAATTATATGAAGTAATAAAAGATCAGATGCCTGAACCACAAACATTGTACTCTGCATATAAAGAAATAATACCTGCAGTTATAAAAAAATCAAAAAATCCAGAATATTTTATTCCAGTTCAGGTTCCTAATAATTAAACTCTACTTGACACTTCATTAACTTTAGTTTTATTAAAAAATATATGGAACTTAGAAATTTTATTGACGGCAAATTTATTAATTCAATATCAAAACAAAATATTCCAGTTTTAAATCCTGCTAACCAAAAAATTGTAGGAAGCATAGATGAAGCTCTAGATGAAGAAATAGATTTAGCTTTTAAAGCTGCAAAGAAAGCATTCAATCAAAGAATATTAGTTGAAATGAATGCAAAAGATAAATCTAATATGATGAGAGCAATTGCTAAAAAACTTAGAGAGAAAAAAAATGAAGGCGGTAAAATTCTTAGTCAAGAAAATGGTAAAACAATTAAACAGTGCATTGATGAATTTAAAGGTGCTGCCGATACTTTTGACTTTTATGCTGGATTAACAGATAAAATAGAAAATAAACTTATACCTTCTGGACACGATACTTTTAATTATGTTGTACTTGAGCCTTTTGGAGTAGCTCTTCAAATTGTTCCGTGGAACTATCCTGTTTCTATTTTTTCAGGTATGGTTGCACAAAACTGGATTGTTGGAAATACTATTGTAATTAAACCTCCTGAATTGTGCCCAATATCCTCAAACTTTTATGGTCAAATTTTTGAAGAAGTTGGAGTTCCAAAAGGTATAATAAATATTGTTCATGGTTATGGTGAAACAACTGGACGAAAACTAGTTCAACATCCTGGGAGTGATTATATTGTTTTTACAGGATCGCCTGAAGTTGCATCTGAAATTTTGAAAGAAACAGCTGATAGAATTGTGCCTACACATTTTGAACTAGGTGGAAAATCTGCAGCAATAATTTATCCTGATGCAGATATAGATAAAGCTGTTGATAGTACTGTCAAAGGAATATTCGAACCCAATGCTGGGCAAATATGTGTCGCAATGTCTAGGGTAATAATTCATCCAAAAATAAAGGATGAGTATATGACTAAACTTGTTGCCAAAACTCAAAAATTAAAAATTGGAGCTGGAGATGAAGAAGGTACACAAGTAACACCTTTAATTTCAACTGATCAAATGCAAAGAGTATCAAACTATGTGAAGTCAGGGATACAATCTGGAGCTACTTTAACGATAGGTGGAGATAAAGCAAATAGAGAAGATGGAAATTTTTATCAACCAACTATTTTTGATAACGTTAAAGTTGATGCAACAATAGCTCAAGAAGAAATATTTGGTCCTGTTACATCAATATTTGATTTTGAAGATGAGGAAGAAGCAATAAATATAGCAAATTCAACCAAATATGGTTTAGCTTCTGGAGTATTTACGGCAAATGATCAAAAAGCTAAATGGACAGCTGATCGAATTCAGGCTGGGATAATTTGGCAAAATGATTGGTTTGTAGATGGTAAAAATCTTCCAGGCGGTGGGTATAAAAGATCAGGCTACGGTAGAGATGGCGGAGTTGATGGTGTTTATAGCCACGGACAAACTAAAAGAATAAGTAAAAGACTCTACTAGTTGACATTCACAAGTAATTTTAGTTAAACTTTATTAATATTAATTATATCTTTTTTAATTTAATTCATGGGAGGAATTATGAAAATTATAAAATTATTTCTTATCACTCTTTTTCTTCTTCCAGTTTCTATGCATTCATATGCTGCTCCAACTGGACAAGATCTTGGTGATAAATGGTGCTCAGATGTAAAAATGCATTTCTATGCTGGCGGTCCTGAGGCTGGTGGCTTTGCTGGAATAGTTGCAGCAGGAGCAATGAACGCAATAAGAGATACGGGCGCAGATGCTGAAATTATTTACTCAGAATGGGATTTTGAAAAAATGGTCCGTCAACTTAGAGAATCAGTTGGACTTGGAGTAGATGCTATTGCAATGATGGGACATCCGGGAGATGAAGCTCTAATGCCTTTAGCAAAACAAGCTGCTGAAAAGGGTATTCTAATGACATATCAAAACGTTGATCCATCAGGTGTAAGAGCAAAATTTGGTGGCGGATACGTAGGAGCAAATTTAGCAACTCAAGGTAAAGCTCTTGCAAGAGAAGCAATTAGGCAGTTTGGTTTCAAAGCTGGAGATCACGCGATAGTAATGGTTCCTATTGGAGATTACGCTAGAGCTCAAAGAGAAGATGGTGCAAGAATCATATTTGAAGAACACGGAATGACAGTTACTGTTCTTGATGGACAACCTAATTATGCTTCCGACCCTAATATGACTATTCCGGTTTTCTCAGCTGCATTAAATGCCAATCCTGAAACAAAAGTAATTGTTCACTCTGGAAGTGATGTAATGAATGTTGCAGAAGGTATTGCCAAAGCTGCTGGTTATGGACCAAATGAGTTACTTCAAATTGGATTTGATACAAGCCCACAAATTATGTCGGCGTTTGAAAAAGGATATGTTCATTTGACATCTGATCAACAACCTTTCCTTCAAGGGTATCTTCCAGTTTTATCACTTTGTCAAACAGCTGTACTTGGCACTGGTGCAATAAACCAAGATACTGGTGCAGGTTTTGTTGATACAAATAATTATCAAGCTGTTAAAGCTCTTGCTGACGCAGGCTTAAGATAGGGAAATTTATTGCTAACCCATTTTGATGGGTTAGCATTTCAAAATTTATGGAATATATCATTGAATTAGATAAAGTTACAAAAAGATTTGGCGGTATTACTGCTCTAAACAAAGCATCATTAAAAGTAACCAAGGGTGAAGTGGTAGGTTTAATTGGTGATAATGGAGCAGGTAAATCAACATTAATTAAAACACTAGTAGGCGTATATAGTCCTGATGAAGGTAATATTCTTATAAGAGGAAAAAAAGTAAACGCTTGGAATGCACTTAAGGCTAGAGAGTCTGGTATAGAAACTGTTTTTCAAGATAGAGCTTTAACTCCACAACAATCAATAGTTAAAAATATTTTTATGGGGAAGGAGCTTCGATATCCATTTGGTTTTATAAAAGAAAAAGAACAAATTTTTGAAGCAAATAGACTGATAAGAGAAATAGGTTTTACATCAAAATTAATAAATGCTGAATCTCCAGTTGGTAATTTATCCGGAGGTGAAAGACAAGGGGTAGCAATTGCAAGAGCAATTTATAATAAAGCAGAATTGATTGTTCTTGATGAGCCTACAAATAACTTATCTCTTAACGAAACACAAAAAGTTTTTGATTTTGTCTTAAATGTAAAAAAATCAAATAGATCAGTTCTATTTATTGGCCATAACATTTATCATGTATACGACATATCAGATAGATTTGTAATTTTAGATAGAGGAGAAGTCGTGCATCAAATAAATAAGAATGACATTTCTACTCCAGAGGAACTTATGAAAATAATGAGAGATACAATAAGGACACACTAATGAGCAATAATAATTCATACTTAAGTAATTACTTTCACAGAAATGGAAGAGCTTTAGGAAGCATAGGATACTTTGTACTTTTAATGGTAATTTTTTTAATTGGTGCGCCAGAAGCTTGGATAAGGCCAAACCTTCATCAATCAGTATTTGTAATGATGCCAACTTTGATATTTTTAACTATACCATTAGTTTTTTTAGTTGCATCTGGTGAAATAGATCTTTCCTTTGCCTCTACTTACGCTGTTGCAGCTTACGTATTTGCTTTACTCGTTAAAAATGGAGTCGATCCAGCTATTTGTTTTGTTCTTGGTGTTTTTACCGGAGCAGCTATTGGGGCTCTTGTAGGAACTTTAATTGTTGTATTTAGGCTTTCCTCTCTTGTTGCGTCACTTGGTGTGTTATTTTTACTTAGAGGTGTAATACTATTATTAACAAATAGTAGATCTATTACAATTATGGAAGTTGAGAATCACTGGATCTACCCTCTTCTAGTTGGAAATTTTTATGGTTTTCCAATGCAAATATTTTGGGCGGCAATATTTGTAATTTTTTGTTACTATTTTTTTAACAAACATGTTTTTGGTATTCACATTCAACATGTTGGAGATAATTCTGTTAGTGCTGAACAGATGGGTATTAATGTAAATGCTGTAAAAATCAAAGCTTTCATGTTTGTAGGTATTGGATCTGCTATTGGTGGAATTTTTACAACAATGATAACATACACTTTCTTCCCAACGCAGGGATTTGGTTATTTATTATTAGCTCTTGCAGCTGTTTTTGTTGGTGGAACCCCTTATTGGGGAGGATTAGGTACTATTATAGGAGCAGTTTTTGGTGTTGGAATTATTGCCTACATGGAAATAGGTATAATTGCTATAGGTTGGAGTGGTGAATGGAGACAATTCTTTAATGGTTTAATTATATTGTTAGCATTATTAGGACATCGTCTTCATGGAGAAAGAGTTAGATAATGATAAATTTAGTAATTTGGAATGAATTTCTCCATGAAAAAGAAAATGATCAAGTTAAATCTATCTATCCAAAAGGTATACATGAATGCATAAAGGAATTTTTATCAAAAGATAAGGAACTTAGTATATCCACTGCAACCCTCGAAGAAAAAGATCACGGCTTATCAGAAGAGTTATTAGAAAAAACTGATGTGTTAATTTGGTGGGGTCATAAAGCGCACAAATTGGTTGAAGATAATATAGTAGACAGAATTCAACAAAGAGTATTAGAGGGGATGGGACTTTTAGTGTTGCATTCTGGTCATCATTCTAAAATATTTAAAAGAATGATGGGAACAACAGCCAATCTTCGTTGGGCCGAGAGAGGTGAAAAAGAAAGAATTTGGGTCTGCAACCCAGGGCATCCAATTGCAGAGGGTTTAGATGAATATTTTGAAATAGAAATGACTGAAATGTATGGGGAACCTTTTCAAGTTCCAGCACCTGATGAAACAGTATTTGTAAGTTGGTTTGAAGGGGGTGAAGTCTTTCGATCTGGGTTATGCTACAAGAGAGGAAATGGTAGAATTTTTTATTTTAGACCTGGTCATGAAGCGTATCCTGTATATCACAATAATGACGTGCAAAAAGTTATTAAAAATTCAGTTCATTGGTTGGCGCCAGAGAAAACATCAGGTAAGTGGATTGATTATTTTGGAAGAGGAATAAATAATCTAGAAAGAAAAAAACCTGTTGAGCCAATCGAAATAAAAGGACCTCAAACTGATCATACTTATAGAAAATGATTAAAGTAGGGATTGTTGGCACAGGAGGTATTGCCGAATGGCATGCAAGTGCCTTTATAAATAATAAGAATTCTAGTGTTGTAGCTGCTTGTGATATTAATGAAAATAGACTCAATGAATTTTGTGATAAATTCAATATTCAAAACAGATTTAGTAACGTAGATGAACTTTTAGAGAAGTCCGATGTAGATGCTATTTCTAATGCGACTCCAGATGCTTTTCATAAAGAAATATCACTAAAGGCAATTAATAAAAACAAACATATTTTTTGTGAAAAACCTCTAGCAGAAAATTTTGCTGACGCTCAATTAATGTGTGACTCTCTTAAAGGTAAAAATTTAATAAATATGGTTAATTTTAGTTATCGAAATTCTTCTGGACTTCAAGAGTTATGTAAAACAGTCCAGTCTGGAGAAATTGGAAATATTTTTCATATGGATGCAAATTATTATCAATCATGGTTGACTTCAAATTATTGGGGAAACTGGAAAGAGCATGATAAATGGCTATGGAGATTATCAACGAAGCATGGGAGTATGGGAACATTGGGTGATGTGGGTGTGCATATATTTGACTTTGCTTCTTTTCCAATTGGTAAAATAAAAAAATTAAATTCACATTTAAAAACATTCAAATCTAAAGGGGTACAAATAAAAGATTATATTTTAGATGCAAATGATACATTTTTGTCTATGGTTGAATTTGAAAATGGAGCAATAGGCACTATAAATGCAACAAGATTTGCAACTGGTTACAAAAATAAGCTCGAACTCAAAATTTTTGGAGATAAGGGTGCAGTAAAAATAGAATTTGAAGATCCAATTACTGAAGGAAATAGGTACATGATTTCTAAAGACACTCAAAGAGAAATAACAGTTAAAGAAGATAAGCTAAAATGGGATGAGATTTCATGTCCTCCAACATTGACAAACTTCGAGAAATTTATTGAGTCAATTATTCAAAATAAAAACCATGAACCAGATTTTGAAAGAGGAGCAGAAATTCAAAATATATTAGATAAATGTTTTGAAAGCAGCAAAGATGGTAAATGGGTAAATGTTTAGTTATATAAATGATAATGAAAATAGGTGTAATAGGTCTAGGTGTAAGAGGCTCAAGTTTATGTTTTTTAATAAACAAATATTTTAAAACACAATTAAAAATTGTTGCTATCTGTGATCTTATAGAAGAAAAATGTAACACTCTTAAAAAAAAAATTAATAATAAAAATATAAAAAGTTACACTAATGCAAAAAGGCTAATTGATAATGAAAAATTAGATGGATTAATTATTACTTCACATACTGACCAACATCTAAAACATGCAAAATTAGCTGCAAAAAATAATATTAAATCTATTCTAGATAAACCCATATCTGTAAACTTAAAACATGCCAAAGAAATAGTCTCACTAGAAAAGGATAACAATTTTAAATTTTTGATGTCATTTACTAGAAGATATGAATCATCATGGATCAAAGCATGGGATATAATTTTTAATAAAAAAATAATTGGAGATGTTTATTTTATTAAACTTGACTGTTTTGTACCATATACGAGATATTTTCAAACTTGGCATAGATATGATAAACTTTCTGGGGGTGGTATTAATGATAAATGTTCTCACCATGTTGATGTCTTAAGATGGTTTGCAAATTCAGAAATTAAATCTTTAACAAGTTTTGGAAGTAGACATTCATATTTTTCTCCAAAAAAAAATAAGAATATAAGATGTAAAGATTGTTCTGAAAAATGTGAATATAGAAGATATGAGGCTGAGGGTGATAGCAGAGAAAATTTAAAAAAATTTAAAAGTGATAATATATATTTTGATGGTTTAAGACAAATTGATGATCAATGTGTTTGGGCAGAAGGAAGTGATATTCTCTCTCATTTTACATGTAATATTAATTTTGAAAATGAAGTAATTGGAAATATTAATTTTTCTTGTTTTGGTCCAGCAGCCAAGGATCAAGAAGTATTAGAGGTTATTGGAGTCAAAGGGAAGTTGAAATTGATTAGATCTACTGGTGTGATTGAAATATACCATGAGCAAGGAAAAAAATTTAAACGTATAATTGCTAAAGATAAATATCATCAAACATCACATTTTGGTGCAGATATTAGATTGCTTAAAAGTTATGTAAATTATTTAAAGAATGGACAATCTGATGTTTCAGCTGAAAATGGATTAGAGTCGCTAAAGATAATACATATGATGAAAAAATCAATTAAAAGTAAAGGAAAACTCGTTGAAAAGAAAAATTAAAAAAAAAGATTTGATACTTTTTGGAGATTTACATAATCACTGTAATATTTCTTATGCTCATGGAAGTTTAGAAAGAGCAATTAAATTCTCAAAATTATCTTTAGATTTTGTATCGATTACTGGGCATGCAGGATGGCCTGATATGAATACTAAAGATGACTCAATTAAACACATCATAGATTTTCATAAAGTTGGTTTTAGAAAACTTAAAAATAATTGGAATAAAATTTTAGAAAAAATAAAAAAGGAAAAAGATATTATTATATATCCAGGATATGAAGTGCATTCAAATATGTATGGAGATCAAACAATAGTATTTAAGGATTTAAAAAAACATGATCTGCTTGTTGATCAAATTGATAAACTTAAAATTAAATTTAAACAAAGGAATTTAAATAATTATATATTCATGCCTCATCACTTATCTTACAAACAAGGTAGACGAGGAGTAAACTGGGAAATATTTGAAGAAAATATTTCGCCTGTTGTTGAATTATATTCAATGCATGGCTGTTCTGAAAATGATCAAGCTGAATATCCTTTTTTACATTCAATGGGGCCTAGGAACTATAAAAATACAATTAAGTATGCTTTAGAAAAAAAAATTAAACTTGGCTTTATTGCTAATACAGATCATCATAGTGCATCTCCAGGTAGTTATGGTCATGGAAGATTTGGGGTTTTTGCAAAATCTAAAGAAAGAAATTCTATTTTTAAGTCAATTAAAGAAAGAAAAACATTTGCTTTAACTGGAGATAAAATTATTCCTTTAATATTTCTAAATAAAAAAGTTTTTGGTTCTGATGTTAAAATAAAAAAAAATAATTTATTAGATTTAAATATTGAAGGGAGATATTCAATAGATCATATAGATATTATAAAAAATACATATTTATTTAAAAGATTTAATTGTAAAAACCAAAAAAAAATAAAAAATAAAGCAGATATATCTTTAATTAATATTGATTTTGGCTGGGGTGAAAGAAATAAAGAATTTCTATGGAATGGAGAAATAAATTTTCAAAATATTGAAATAATTAATTTAGAAAATAAATTTAGGGGGCCAGAAATTGTTTCCCCTCTTGATAAAAAGAGTAAATATTCATTATTTACTCCTGATATTAAGAAAAATAAGAGAAAATTAAAATTTAAATTTATTACATCAGGTAATAGTAATAATTATACAAATGAAACGAATGGTTTTACAATAATTGCTAAATTAAAACCTAATTCTCAAATTAATCTAGTTACTAATAAAAAAGAATTTAATGTTTTAACTAAAGATTTGTTGAAAGGTTCAATATCTTTTAATTTGGGCGATATTGATACACCTGCAATTTTATTTAATAAAATCCCAAAATATAGTGAATGGAATTTCCAAAAAAAAATTATTATTCCATTAAAAAAGAATGATAATGTATATGTAAAAATAAAACAGAAGAATAATCAAATATGTTGGACATCACCATTCTTTATTAAATGAAAAAAATAAATATAGTTTTGATCCATACCCATGATACGGGTAGATATATATCACCATATGGCTATAATGCTAAAACTACAAATATTCAAAAAATAGCTAATTTAGGAAGTGTATATAGAAATTTTTTTACAGCTGCTCCAACATGCTCGCCTAGTAGAAGCGCATTAATGACTGGTTTATACCCACATCAAAATGGAATGTTTGGTCTAGCTCATAGAGGTAGTAGACTGCATAATTATGAGGGGCATTTATCAAATTTCTTAAAAAGTCAAAATTTTGAAACAGCATTGTTTGGAATTCAACATGAAATAAATAAAAATAATTTAGATGAACTAGGATATAAAAAATCATTTTGTACCAATACAAATGATTCAAAAAAAATATCTTCAACTGCATCAAAGTGGATTAAAAATTATAATCATAAAAATCCTTTTTTTATATCAGTAGGATTTTTTGATACTCACAGAGAATATGTAAAACAAATATCAAAAAATTTTAATCCAAACTGGATTAGACCTCCGGAACTTTTTATTGATAACAAAGAAATGAGAGAAGATATGGCAAGATTTTATTCTTCTTTAGAGAAAATAGATAATGGAGTTGGTAAAATCTTTAATACACTTAAAGAAAAAAAACTTTTGAATAATACTCTTCTACTATTAACAACTGATCATGGAATTGCATGGCCAGGTATGAAATGTAATTTAAATGACCATGGCACTGGGATCTTTCTTGTAGCCTATCTTAAAAATGTATTTGACGGAGGTATTGTTTATGATGATTTAACTTCTAATGTTGATATATTTTCTACCATTTGCAAAGTTTTAAATTTAAAAAATCCTAAAAATTTAAGTTCATTTATTTTGCCAAATAAAAAATATAAAGGGAAAAAAAGAAAATACGTTTTTTCTGAAATTAATATTCATACCTCGATTGAACCTTCTAGGAGTATTAGATCTAAAAGATTTAAATTAATAAAAAGATTAAATAATAGGAGAAAATTAAATCTATCAAATATTGATGAAAGTTATTCCAAATCATTTTTACTAAAACATGGTTTAAGGAATTTTAAAAAAGATAAAGAAGAGTTTTATGATTTATTCCTAGATCCATTAGAAAGAAAACCTATTAAAAATTACAAAAAATATGAAGATTATAAATTACTAAATAAAGAACTCATAAATTTTAGGAAAAAAAACAGGGATCCACTTTTAAAGAAGCATTTTAAATGGCCTAAAGAAATACAATTAACTCCAGAAAATGCAGAAAACCCCGAAATTTTAATAAATTGTCAAGATTAAATAGTAATTTTTGACTTAATTAATAAAATTTTTCTTGATTATCAAATCAATCGAAATAAGATTTTTTTATTATTTTAATTATCAAAATTAGGAGGAATGATGATGAAGAAATCAATATTATCCATTTTTGCTTCGATAGTATTTCTGTTTTCATTTAATGCCACTGCGATTGAATTAAATTTTGCGCAAGGTGGTGGTTCTCAGGGACAAATGACTATGGAATTAACAGCTGAATGGGAAAAAAAGACAGGTCATAAAGTTAATTTTCTAGAAATGCCTGCAAGTACATCTGATCAATACGTGCAATATAAAACTTGGTTATCAGCACAAAATAGTGATGTTGATATTTACAAAGTTGATAATGTATGGGCTGGTGAGTTTGGAACTCAACTTATAGATCTTAAACCATATCTTGATGAGCAATTAGAAATTATGCCTAATGTTCTTTCAGCATATACTACAGCTAAAGGTGAAATAATTGGTTTACCATATAGTGTAGGTATACCAATGTTATATTATAGAACTGATCTATTAGAAAAATATAATAGAGATGTTCCCGAAACTTGGGATGAAATGACTGAAACAGCTCAATTTATTCAAGATAAAGAAAGAGCTGCTGGTAATGACAAAATGTGGGGCTTTGTATGGCAAGGTAATGCCTATGAAGGCCTAACATGTGATGCATTAGAGTGGGTTGCTAGTCATGGTGGTGGAATGATTGTTGAGAAAGATGGAACAATCTCTATTAACAATGCTAACGCTGCTGCAGCTTTAGATATGGCTGCTAAATGGGTAGGAACAATTTCTCCAGAAGGTGTTATTGGTTATAAAGAAGAAGATGCAAGAGGTATCTGGGACCAAGGTAATGCTGTTTTCATGAGAAATTGGCCTTATGCATGGAGCTTAAGTAACAAAGATGAGTCATCTGTAAAAGGTAAATTTGATGTTGTCCAACTACCTAGAGGACCAAATGGTAAATCTACAAGTACTATGGGTGGCTGGGGTTATGCAGTGTCAAAATATTCTGAAAAACAAGAAGTTGCTATTGATCTAGTTAAATTTCTATCAAATAGAGATGCGCAACATGCAACTATTGCAGAATATTCAATGCCTCCAGTATATATAGAGATTTATGACAATAAAGAGCATGCTGAAACGTATACTCTTTTACCTCTTTTAAAAGGTCCGTCTCAAGCTCTATTACCTAGACCATCAGCTCAAACTTCAGGTAAATGGCCTCAAGTAACAGTAGCATTTTATACTGCTGCACATGAAGTTATTACTGGTAAAAAAGATGGTACAACAGCTGTTGCTGAGCTTGAAAAAGCTTTGAAAAAAATTAAAGGCAAAGGCTGGTAGTAATTATATATAAAAAAATTAAGGGGATTTTATATCCCCTTTTTTTTAATGTCGAAGTATGAAATCAGTTAGTCAATTAAGAAAAAGAACAGCATTAATTTTTTTAATACCTGTAACAATAGTATTATTATCTTCTGCTTTATATCCATTAATTAGTACGCTTTATTTAAGCCTTACTGATGCAGAGTTAGAAAATTTTCTAGATCCGAATTATGTTGGTTTCATAAACTATTTAGAAAACTATGAAGGTATGTGGTACGGGGTTCTTGCAGACAGTTTATTTTGGAACTCTGTAAGAAACACTATAGTTTTCAGTGTTTTTTCAGTAAGTCTTGAAGTTATATTAGGAATTAGTTTTGCACTCATTATGCTAATTGAAAATAAATTAAAATGGTTTGTTAGAGCTGCAGTTTTAATACCGTGGGCAATACCAACAATAGTTAGTGCAAGAATGTTTGAATGGATGTTGCAAGATCAGTTTGGTATATTTAATTATATTCTTATTGGAATGGGCATTATTGAACAGGGTAAAGCTTGGACAACTGATCCCCAGACATCCATGATTGTTATTATCATTATTGATGCATGGAAAACATCTCCATTTGTTGCAATTTTAGTTTATGCTGGACTAAAAGCACTTCCAAACGAAGTATTAGAGGCAGGAAAAGTTGACGGGACTAATGGCATTACACAATTTTACTATATAATTTTTCCTTTAATTCTTCCTGCTATTGCAGTTGCTATAGTATTTAGAGGATTGGATGCATTACGAGTATTTGATTTAATCTACTTAATTAATGCTGGCAGTAAAGATATTATGTCAATGACAGTATATGCAAGAAGAGAAATGTTTGAATATTCTCATTTTGGATTTGGTGCAGCCGCCTCTACTATGTTGACACTAATTATAGGCGTAATAGCAGTTATATTTATACAAAGAACAAGATTACATAAATTGGATGAAATGGAATAATGAATAAATTTTACGATAAAATATTTAAATACAGTCTTCAAATGATAGTAATTATATTTTGTGTTTTTCCATTTTATTACTCTGTAATGACATCATTAGAGGGAAGTTCAGCAGTTTTTGAACCAAATTTCTTCCCTACAGAAATAAATCCAAAAAATTATAATTATCTTTTATTTGAGCATAATTTCCCTCAGACAATTCTAAATTCATTATTTGTTGCAACTGTTACTGTTTCAATCTCAATTACAATTTCTTATTTTGCTGCTTGGTCATTAAGTAGAGTAAATTTTAAAGGTAGAAGCATGTTTTTATTTGTAATTCTAGCTATTTCAATGTTTCCACAAATAGCTGTTCTAACAGGCATGTATCAGCTATTTTTAAATTTTAAAGATTTCTATTTTAATATTTTTGATCTAAGAGTTAAGGGTGTGACTTCTCTGTTATGGTTATGTTTTACATATACTATGTTTAATATACCTTTTACTGTATGGGTATTAACTACTTTCATGAAAGGAGTCCCTAAGGAAATTGAAGAGGCGGCAATTGTAGATGGTGCATCTTCATTTCTTATTTTAAGAAAAATTTTTCTCCCAATTATGACCCCAGCAATCTTTACTACAGCAATTATGGCAATGATTGCGGTGTGGAATGAATTTCTTTTTGCACTGACCTTTACCGCTACAAATAGTGATAGAACCATTACTGTAGGTATAGCTCTTATCAACGGAACTATAGAGTATGAGGTGCCATGGGGAAGTATTATGGCTGCTTCAGTTATAGTTACAGTTCCTTTAGTAATAATTACCCTTCTTTTACAAGGAAGAATTATGTCTGGATTAACAGCTGGCAGTATAAAAGGTTAAATTTTTTATAGATTTAAAATTTAATTTATTCTAAAATATTATAAGATTATTGTGATCTTAGCACTTGAAAAATCGCTCAAAGGAGGATGAAGTGGCGGATATAAATATAAATACTGTAAATAAATATTTTGGAGACGTCCATGTAATTAAGGATGTTTCTCTAGACATCAAAAGTCAATCGTTCACAGTTCTAGTTGGACCAAGTGGTTGTGGAAAATCAACTATGTTAAGAATGATAGCAGGTCTTGAAGATATAAATTCAGGAACAATTTCGATTGATGGTCAGGTAGTTAATGATTTACCACCAAAACAAAGAAATATTGCAATGGTGTTTCAATCTTACGCATTGTACCCGCATATGACTGTATTTGATAATATGGCTTTTGGTTTAAAATTGGAAAAAAGATCAAAAGATGAAATTAATGAAAGAGTTAATGAGGCAGCAAGAATTCTTCAAATAGAAGATTATCTTCAGAGAAAGCCAAAACAACTTTCAGGTGGTCAAAGACAACGTGTTGCTATTGGAAGAGCAATTACAAGAAAACCAAAAGTTTTCTTATTTGATGAACCACTTTCAAACCTTGATGCTGCATTAAGGGTTCAAATGAGAGTTGAATTAGCAAAACTTCATAATGAACTAGAAGCAACAATGATCTATGTTACCCATGATCAGACAGAAGCTATGACTTTGGCTGATGATATTGTTGTTCTTGATACAGGTATCGTTTCACAAAAAGGATCGCCATTAGAACTTTATGATAGACCAAATAATATGTTCGTAGGTGGATTTATTGGTTCACCAAAAATGAACTTTATTTCAAGTAAGATATTAAGCAAAAGTTCTGATGCTACAGAAGTTGATATTATGGGAATGTCAAAAATATCAGTCTCTAAAATGTCAGCATCCTCCTCAGAGGGTGATTCAGTAACTCTAGGTATTAGACCTGAACACTTAATAGTAAATGGTGATGCAGATGGATCTTGGGAGAGTAAAGTGTTTGTTGTCGAAAAACTTGGTGACGTTACTTACCTATACCTTGAAAAAGATGGAGAGCCATTAGTTGCTGAAACTGAAGGACATTCAGAAATTAAAGTTGGTGATACTGTAAAAGTTGGTTTTCCTGCTGGAAGATGCCAATTATTTGATAGTTCAGGACAAGCATTTAAATAATAGAATCGTATTGAATATTGCCTCTAATATAAGGGGCAATACATCCCTTTTTTAAAAATTTTCAATAAATATCATAAATTTAAACTAAAATAATGATGGGCAGAGGGTTCATATTATTTCCTCCTATAAGAAGTATTCCTCTTATAAAACTTTTCTGCCCACCAAATTTGAAAAGTTATTTAAGAGGGATACCAATTATAGTTTTTGTTTAGCAGTCCAAGTATTTTCCTTATTTATTGGAATGTGTTTATTAAGAGTTAAAAGAACATTTTCAGCTAATTTTCTATACGTCGTTAATTTTCCTCCATAGATGTTTAATAATGGTGCCTGTGAACCATCCTCATTTAAGTCGAATATATAATCTCTAGTAACTTTTGATGCTTCTTTGAAATCTTCAATAAGTGGTCTAATTCCAGAATAAGAATTTACAATATCATCTCTCGATATTTGTTTAATGAAATATTTATTTACTGAATTTAATAAATAATCAATTTCACTTTCATCAATTTTTGGGTTTTCTGGTGAAACAACCTCTGTTTCGGTAGTACCAATAAGAGAATATTCATCTTTATAAGGTATGACAAAAATTATTCTGTTATCTTCATTTTGTAAAGTGAAAGCTTTTTTCTGACTATATAGACTTTTAGTTATTATGTGACTACCTTTTACAAGTCGAATTGATTTTTTTGAATTTAATTTAATGACATTGCTTAAGACTTCATTTATCCAAGGCCCGGCAGCATTTATAAGTATTTTAGATTGAAGTATAGTATTATCATCTAAAGTTATATCCCAAGTATTTTTATTTCGTTTTGCATCTATTACTTTTCTATTTTGAATAATTATAGCACCTTTTTTCTTTGCATCTTCAACATTTAACTGAACAAGTTTTTTATCATCAACTTGTAAATCATAATATTGGAAACCAATTTTAAATTGATCTTTTAAAATATTTGGCATTTCCTTTTTAATATTTACAGTTGAAGATTTTGGTATAGTTATTTTACCACCAATATTATCGTATAAAAATAATCCTAATTTAATTAACCATTTAGGTCTTAAAGATTTTTGATAAGGTATAATAAAAGGTAATGGTGTTGTTATATTACTGGCAATTTTTTTGATTACTTCTCTTTCCTTTAGAGATTCACGTACAAGGCGAAATTCATAATTCTCAAGATACCTTAATCCACCATGTATTAATTTTGTAGACCAGGACGAGGTTGCTGAACCAACTTTGTTTTTTTCAACTAAACAAACTTTTAAATTTCTGCCTGATGCATCTCTTACAATTCCAGCACCATTAATCCCTCCACCAATAACTAAAATATCAAAAGTTTCATTCATGCTTAAATTAAATAAATCTATTAATTTCGTGGATTATTATTTCAGGGTCAGTTAAATGTATAGTTAAAAAACCAAGTTTCTTTGCGGCCTCAATATTCTCTTTTTTATCATCAATAAACACAGTTTCCTCTGGAATTAGATTAAAACGACTTTTAGCTAACTTATATATTTCAGCATTAGGTTTAACCAATTTTTCTTTTCCAGATATTATTAGGTCATCAAATTTATTTAAGAATGGATATTTTTTATCCATATCTTGAAATGTTTCCCAAGACCAATTTGACAAAACATAACACTCATATTTTTTATTTTTTAAATCATCTAAAACATCAACTGAATACTGAAAGATTTTTCTAAACATTTTATGATGATTTTTATAATATAATTTAATTTTATCTTCATAATCAGGATAAGTTTTTATTAGATCAGTTTCTGCATCTTTTATAAGTCTTCCAGCATCTTGTTGGATATTCCATTCATCATTGCAAATATTATTGAGAAAATAGTCTCTTTCTTCTTTGTCTTCAATTACATCTTTATAAAAATAATGAGGGTCCCAATCAAAAAAAACGCCACCTAAATCAAAAAGAAATTTCATGTATAAGTATTTTGTTTATAAATAAATATTAAATGAGTGCTTTAATAGACTATATTCAAATAGAAATACACAAAACATATAATAAAAAATATTCCAAAAAGTACATAGAAGATAAATTAATTCCAATCATAAATTATATTTGCTCTAGTAAATCAAAAAAATTCCTATTTGGAGGCTCTCAGGGTATTGGAAAATCATCATTTATTAATATTATCTCTAAAACTATAGAAAAATTTTATAATAAGAAAATTCTTTTGCTTAGTTTAGATAATTATTATTTATCAAAAAAACAACGTTTACAATTATCAAAAAAAATACATGAATTGTTAAAAACTCGAGGTGTTCCAGGAACACATGATATTGAAAAATTATTTAAAAATATAAAACAATTCAATAAAAGTAAATACCCTATCACAACCCCTCTATTTGATAAATTGATTGATGATACGACTAAATCAACTAAAATAACTAAAACTAAATGTGATATTCTTTTCTTAGAAGGTTGGTGTTGTGGAAGTTCAGAAATTCCAAAAAAAATTCTTCATAAAAATATAAATAATTTAGAAAAAATTAAAGATCCAAAATATCAATGGAGAAATTTCTATAATAATAAATTAAAATTAGAATATAAAAAATTATTTAAATTATTTGATGAACTTATTTTTTTGAAAACATCCTCTTTTGATAATGTTTTCAAATGGCGATTAAAGCAGGAAAAAACTAATCAATCAAAAAACAAAAAATCAAAAAGAATGACTTCAAATGAAATTAAATATT
>CACJZA010000007.1 GCA_902597795.1 uncultured Alphaproteobacteria bacterium
ATAAATATGGATGAAATACTAAAACAAGTTAATGTAGACAACGCTTGGGATCTTGTCGAAGTTTATTCAAAAATGGCAAGATGGAAACCAGATGATGTTAATAAATCATGTGATGAAATTACCAACAGACTTGATAAGTTTGGAGTTGAATATAAAGTATATAATCCTGAGCTCTACTTAAGCATACCTTATACAGCAAGTGTTAAATTAAGTAGCGGAGATACGCTTCATGCTAAACCACCAGCTTATAGTATAAATTGTGAAGAAGGTATAACTGCTAAATTGCATTATGTTCCAGCCCATTTTAAAAAAGATATAGAAAATCTATTTGATAAATCTCAAGATAAAGAAGCATCAACACCAGATAAAGTAAGAGGAAAAATAATTATTTCTGAAGGTTTTGCTTTTCCAGGTAAAATTCAAGATTTTGAAAAAGCAGGTGCTGTTGGCGTAATAGCTGTAAACCCTGGAGTTGATATACATTGGGGAATTTGCACATCTATATGGGGAATGCCGGAATACGATAATCTAGAAAACAAACCTAATATTCCTGTTGTTGCAGTAAATTTAGATGATGGAAAAAAGCTGATAGAATTATCAAAAAATAATGAAGAGGCTACTCTATTTACCAAGCTTGAGGAAGGATGGTTTAATCAAAAAATACCTGAGGTAACTATTAAAAGTGATAACAACAGCAAAGATTTCATTTTATTACATGGACACTATGATTCTTGGGACGTAGGTGTTGGAGATAATGCAACTGGAGATGCAACAATGCTAGAAATAGCTAGATTGCTTCAAGAGAATAAAAGTAAGCTTAATAGATCAGTAAAAATAGTTTGGTGGCCTGGACATTCTACAGGAAGATATGCGGGCAGTACATGGTATGCAGATAATTTTGGAATTGAACTAAGCAATAATTGTGTAGCACAAATTAATTGTGATTCACCTGGATGTAGGTGGGCTGATACATTTGATCATTTATCAGTAATGACTGAAGCTGAGGACTATGTTCACAAAATTATTAAAGGTGTAGCTAATATCACACCTGTATGTGAAAGACCTCACAGAGCTGGTGATTATTCATTTAATAATATCGGAATTAGTAGCTTTTTTATGTTGAGCTCTACAATGACTCCTGAACTTAGAAAAGAAAAGGGTTATTATGCCGTAGGAGGTTGTGGAGGTAATATAGCATGGCATACGGAAAATGATATATTAGAAATTGCTGATAAAAAGAATTTAGAAAGAGATATTAAAGTTTATGCAGCAAGTATAATTGAACTAAGCACATGCAAATATTTACCTTTCAATTGGCAGGCTTCAGCCAATGAATTTGAAAAAGTTTTAAATAATTATCAAAAAAATTGTGGTGACAATTTTGATTTAAGTGAAGCTATTTCTGCTGCAGATGATTTTAAAAATAAGATTAAAAGTTTTTATGAAAAAATTAATAATGACAGTCTAGATCCTGGAAAAGCTAATGCTATAATTATGAAACTAGCACGAATTTTAGTCCCTCTTAATTATGCTAGAAATCCAAGGTTTTCTCATGACCCTGCTGTACCAATTCCTCAATTACCTGTCTTATCTCTATGTGATGAGTTTGCTGAAGCTCCTAAAGATAAATATGGATTTATAAAAAATCAACTTGTTAGAGGTAGAAATAGGGTTGTAGACGCTTTAAACGAAGCTGGAAATTTACTAGAATAATTTTTCTTTTAATGCCATCAAGATTCATTGGATTGGCATTTATTTTAATTTCAATTTTTTTTGCCTCTTTAATGATCATTTTAATTAAATTGTTATCTGAGGATATGAATATTTTTAGTATACTATTCTACAGAGGTTTTTTTGGATTCATTTTATCATTATTTTTTTTTATAAAAATTGACTTTAGAGAATTAAAAACAAAAAAAATTCATATTCATTTGATTCGATCAATAATTAATGCGCTTGCTTTATATTTTTGGTTTACATCCCTAACATTATCTTCTCTGGCAGATGTTTCAGCAATTGGTAATTCAGCTCCAATCTTTGCTACTTTTTTAGCAACATTATTTATGAAAGAAAAAGTTATACTTTCAAGAATTGTTGCAATTTTTTTAGGTTTTATTGGAGTAATTATAATTTTAGATCCTAGCTTTAATGATATTGAAAAAGGTCACTACTATGCATTAATGTCTGCTATTTTGTGGGGTTTCCTCGTGATTTATCTAAAAAGCTTAAGCAAAACTGAAAATTATTTCTCAGTTATTTTTTATTTTCAGTTATTTTTATTTGTTTTTTTTGGCACAGTTTTTTTTAGTTACATAGTAATACCAAATACATTTAATTTTGTTTTAATATTACTTATGGCTTTATTTGGTAATATATCTCAAATTTCTTATTTCCAAGCATTGAAATATAAAGATATAAGTTTTATCTCTCCTTTCGAATATCTACGATTTATATTTATTACAATTTTTGGAATTCTATTTTTTAGTGAATTTCCTGAAATCTCTACTTATATTGGCTCTTTAATTATTTTTGTAGGAATTTTAATTATCAATATTAATATAAAAAAAATTTCAAATAGTTTTAAATTATGAAATCAAAAATTAAATTTAATTTTAGAAAAAAAATATGGAGATTAAAAGAAGAGTTTAAAACTTCAAATAGAAGAAATGACACCAACCAAGTTATAACGATTGAAGCAATTATAAAAAAAAACAATATTATTGGTAGAGGAGAAAGTACTCCTTACTATCGATATGGAGAAGATATCAATAATTCTTTGTATGAATTATCAAAAATTAAGACATTTATTGAAAATGGAATTACAAGAAAAAAATTACAAGACTATATGAAACCTTCTAGTGCTAGATGTGCAATTGATTGTGCGCTTTGGGATATAGAAGCAAAAGAAAAAAATAAAAGAATCTGGGATATACTAAAAATAAAAAGAAGGCCTCAACCTCTTAAAACTCTAGAAAGTTATGGAATTAGGCCATTAAACATACTTAAAAAAAATATAATAGATGATAATTATCCTGAATTTATAAAAGTTAAAGCCAATAGAAATAACGTATTAGATATAGTCAAAACTGTAAACCATACTTCAAAAAACTCTAAATTAATAATCGACTTTAATGAAAGTTTGAGACCAAGTGACATAATACCGTTAAGTAAAAAATTAAAAAAAAATAATGTAGTATTACTAGAACAACCATTACATGAAAAACAAGATGAAATTTTATCTACATTTAAACATGAAATTCCAATAGGAGCTGATGAGTCATGTCATACAAGTGAAGATGTTTTTAAGATAAAAAACAAATACGACTTCATTATTATTAAACCGGGTAAATCAGGAGGTTTAACAGAAGCTTTGAAAGTAAATAAAATAGCAAAAAAATATAACCTAAAAACTATGATTGTGTGTATGTTTGGTTCTTCTCTTGCGGTGGCTCCTGCATATGTTTTGGCATTAGATGGAGCTACATATAATAATATTGAAGTACCAAAAATAATGTTAGATGACAGAAAATTTAAAATTGAGTGTCACGATCAACTAATTTATGCTCCAGATAAGAAATTATGGGGTTAAGAAAAAGAGTTTTTGATTATTTCTCCGTCCTTAATTAATAACATTAAATTTTTATCAATATTGTTAAAGACATTTATATCGTTTATAGGATTTTTTTTGAGAACAATTAAATCAGCAAATGCCTCTTTCTTTATTGTTCCAATTTTGTTTCTCATATTTAAAATTTCAGCATTAATTGAAGTTGCTGATCTTAATACGTCAATATTTTTTTGATAATAACTTCTTAAAACCAATTCGTTACTTTGTTTTTTTAAGTATTCTCTACCATGAAGATCAGACCCCAAACCTAATTTAACGCCAGCTTTAAAACAATTCTGAATAGCTTTTGATCTAAGTTTATTTACTTTTTTTACTTTCTGTAAAGAAGCAGAGGACAAGCCTAATCTTTTAGAATTTTTTTCAATCAGATGTCCTGCTGATAATGTTGGTACAACGTAACTACTTGTTTTAGCAATCTGTTTAGCTGTCTCATAAGTTATTAGACTACCATGTTCAATTGATCTTATACCAAGTTTTAAACACCTTTTTGCTCCTTCATCGGTATGACAATGTGCCATTACATAGCTATCTCTTCTATTTGCCTCTTCAACACAAATTTTTATTTCTTTATCACTAAAATGATTCATATTAATCGGAGCTAAATTTGTTGATACTCCGCCTGTTATAATTAATTTGATATGAGTTGCTCCTTTTCTAAATTCTTCTCTGACTACTTTTCGCATTTTATCAGGACTATCGACAACTTGAGTAATGTTTCCATCATACTCACAAACACAATTATCTATAAAATTATTCTTTCGCATATCACCATGTCCACCAGTTTGTGTAATAGCTTTGCCAGGATAGAAAAATCTTGGTCCCTGAAATAACTTTTCATCTAAAGCCATTTTTATTCCAATGTCTCCTCCTCCTGCATCTCTTACAGTCGTGAAACCTCTAAAAAGAGTATCATTCAAAATATTATGAGCATGAAACGCAATATAATTTTTTGGATATTTATCTGAAGAGTAGAAATCGTAATTTGGTGTATTTGCATGAAAATGTGCATCAATTAACCCAGGCATTACAAAATAATTTTTAAGATTAATTTTATTTGTATCTTTTGATGATTTTAAATTAACGCCTATATTTTTAAATTTGTTATTCTTAATCAGTATAGAATTTTGGTTTATTATTTTTTCACCATCAAAAATTTTGGCGTTTTGTAAGAGAATCATATCACTGAGTTGCAATTGAAATTGCTAATTCACATGAATCTTCATACTCTTTGATATCTAGATATTCATCTAAACTGTGAGGATTGTAATGACCATTTCCAAAAGTTATAGTTGGAATACCATTTCTGATCAGCCAATTTGCATCAAGACCACCGTTTACAGCTACAGTTTTAGAATTTATACCGATTTTATTTGCTGATTCTTTTGCGATTTTAATAACTTCTAAATTATCATCCAGTTTAAAAGGAAAGTAATCTAAGCTTTTTTTAAATCTAATTTGAGCTTTTTCATTTTTAGAGTTTTTGACCATTTCAGAAGCAGCAATAAAATTCTTTTCATATTGATTTGTAATTTCACTAATAAAATCTTGATCCATGCTTCTAGACTCACCGTTAATCTTCACATAATCAGTAACTTGATTAGTTGAAGAACCAGCGCAATTTCCATCTTGATCACCATAATAACCAATATTAGAAGTCCCTTTTAATCCATTTTTTTCTACTAATCCAAACCATCCATCTTCATACGTTTTACTAAGAGCAATAGAAGCAACTATTGAAGATGAAATACCTTTATTAGGTGCGACACCTGCATGTGATCCTTTCCCCATAATTTCTACTGACCATCTTTCAGCTCCAACTGCAGATGTGATAATTTCATATGGCGATGATCCATCAGTATTGAAGCCAATTTCAGGTGATCCAAGATCTTTTTTATCGACATTTCTAGCACCCCAAAGTCCGCTTTCTTCTCTAACAGTAAATAAGCATGTTAAGGGTGTATACTCTACATTATTCTGAAACAAAAATTTTAAAAGATTAACTAAACAAGAAACACCACCTCTATTATCAGCTCCTAAAGCCGTATCATTTTTTGCAATAATTTTTCCATTATTAATTATTGGTTCAGCTCCCTTACATAGAGATACTGTATCAAGATGTGTTGAAAAAAGTTTCCTCTTACCTGGCTTAGTGCCGGGAAGTTTAACTATTAAATTTCCTGTCTCAGTAAATAAAGGAATTTTTTTATTAGCCTCATCAAAAAAAATATATTCTTCAGGTACTCCATATTTAATTAATTTATCTTTCACGCTTAAAGCAATATTTTTTTCATATCCAGTAACACCTTCAATAGATAGAAATTCTATAACGTTTTTTATGTTTTCGCTTAGATTATTGGTCATAAATAAAAAATACCACAATTATACTAATTATCGAATAAAATATAAATTGCAGTTAATACTAGCAATATTGCCAATGATATTTCAATTATTTTTTTTAAATTTTCATTTTTTAAGTAGTTTCTAATAATACTGCCACCGATAGCCCAAATACTAATTGATGGTAGATTTATAATTGTTGACATAAAAACCATAAATAAAGTTCCAACTAAAATATTTTCTTGTTCAGGATAGAAGGATGAAACAGCTGTTGTACAAATAACCCATGCTTTAGGATTAACAAATTGAAAAATAATTGCCTCAAAATACGTAAGTGGTTTAGCTGAGTCAGTCGAGTTTTTTATATTTAGCGATCCAAACATTTTATAAGATAAATACAGTATATACGCTGCACCAACATATCTTAATACATCTAATATTATTGGAAACTTTACAAACAAAGTACCCAAACCTAGACACACAAGACATAATTGCAAACCATGGCCGGAAGGAATGCCAAACAAGTTAGGTATTGTTTTAAAAAAACCAAACTTTATTCCTGAAGTGGTTAAAATTGTATTGTTAGGGCCGGGTGTAACATACATTACAAAATTATATACGCTTACAGCTAAAATTAATTCCAAAGTTATCACAATTTTTAATCTCTAAAATTAATAAATTGTATAGGTATTCCAATATTTGAACTTTCAATTAATTGCATAACTGATTGTAAGTCATCTTTTTTCTTTCCGTCAACACGTAGCTCATTACCATTAATTTTGACCTGAACTTTGATCTTTGAGCTTTTCACATCAGCTATTAGTTTCTTGCATATGGATTGATCAATACCTTCAATTAAATCATAAATTTGCTTTATTTTATTTCCACCAGCTTTTTCTAATTCCTTTTTCTTTAAGCAAAGAGGATCAACTTTTCTTCTAACAAAATGCGTAACTAGCATATCATTAACCTGGCCTGCCTTCATTTCATCATCTGTTAATACTACAATTGAATTCTCTTTTTTTTCTATAGATGTATTGGATCCTTTAAAATCATATCGTGTAGTTATTTCTCTTGTAGCGTTACCTATCGCATTATCAATCTCTTGATGATCTAATCTACTTACAACATCAAAACTAGGCATAGTAATTTATCCTATGACATCGTCATCAGAGTCTGGCAACTGTTTTTTGGTACTTAATCTTCCAAGCTTTTTCATTTTTTCAACTTTTTTAGTCAAACTGCCTGATCCTTCTTGTAATCTTTGTCGCGCTTCATCCATTTTTGTTTTAGCTAAATCTAAAGACTGATTTGCTTTAATGAATGATTCATAAACACTTACAGTTTTGTCATAAATATCAGAGGCTGCCGACGCAATATCCTTTATTGTTTTAGACTGCTTATCAACTCTCCACATATTTTCTACAGCCTTCAAGAGAAATGGAAGTGTTGATGGACCAACTATAATAATTTTTTTATTCCAAGATTCTTCAATTAATTTATTTGCTTCATTATAAAGTGTTAACAAAGCTGGTTCGATAGGTATAAACATTAGCACATTATCAATAGTATTTATTCCATATACTTTAGAGTAGTTATCTTGACTTAAATTACGAATAGAAGATTTTGTTGAATCAAGAAATTTTTTTAAAAAAATTTTTTTTCTCTCTTCATCATTAGTATTAGAATAATCGTGCCAAGATTCTAAAGAAACCTTTGAGTCGATAATGATATGACGATTACCAGGCATATGCACCACAACATCTGGTTTTTGTAAATTACCATCTTCATTTCTAAAAGTTTTTTGCATTGAATATTCTTCACCTTCTCTCAAACCAACACTATCCAAAATATTTTTTAATACAAATTCACCCCAAGGCCCTTGTTGAAGTGCCCCACCTCTTATTAATGTATTTTCAATTCTATCTTGAGCAAGATTAAAATTTTGAAGAGACTGTTGAATAGATTGCATATGATTTTTTAAGGAAATGAGATCTGTATTTTCCTTAATGTCAGTTTTGTCTTTACGTAAAAAAATTATTAAAGATAAAAAACCTATACCAACAAAGAAACCAATTATAAAAATAAAGTAAAAATTCTCAAACATAATCAATAAATTAGAAAATAAATATATATAAATAAGTACCTAGCAACTTTCCCAATAGATACAAATATTAAAAAAAATAAAACGTTGTATCTAAAAGTACCTGCAGCAAATGCTATAGGATCACCAATAAATGGAACCCAAGATAATAATAATGACCATTTTCCATATTTTTTAAAAATACTAGTAGCTTTTTGAAGTAAATATTTATTAACTGGAAACCAGGATTTATTCATAAAATAATTTATAAAGTAACCAAATATCCAACTAATTAAAGATCCTAAAATATTACCTAATGAAGCAAAGATTAATAATACAAAATTATTATATTTTTCAGATAAAAATAATGTTGATAAATATGTTTCTGAAGCAAATGGAAAAAAAGTACCTAAACTAAGACAAAAAATAAATAACGACAGGTATATCAAAGTAATTATTAATTCTTATTAATGTTAATATTATGATATCTATCAGTTTATGATGAGTTTTCCAAAAGAAGAATATCTCAAGAGATTAGATAATATTCATGAAAAATTAGAAAATGAAAATATAGATGTAATTGTTATTACTTCTCCTGCAAATTTTAGATACTTTTCCGGATTAGATAGTAACTTTTGGGAAAGCCCTACAAGGCCTTGGTTTTTAATAATTTCAAAAAATGGGAAAATCAAAGCCTTAGTCCCATCTATAGGTTTATCGGCAATTGAAAGTACGTTTATTAATGATATAGAAGTATGGCAATCGCCTAATCCAAAAGATGAAGGTACGTCATTATTAAAGAAAATCATTAAAACATTTCCAAAAAATTCAAATATTGGTTTTGAATTAGGTATGGAAACATACTTAAGAATGAGTATTAAAGAATTTTTAGAAATTAAAAAAGATTTACAAGAATATAATTTTATTGATTCTACTAATATTGTTTGGAGTCTTAGAAAAATTAAATCTGATCTCGAAATCAAAAATATTGAAAAAGTTTGTTCTATTACAAGTAAAGTTTTCAATAATTTAATTAACAAAATAAGTTTAGGTATGAGTGAAAGAGAAATTGCAACAATATTTAAAAAAGATCTTATTAATAATGGGGTTGATTACATAATGTATCTTTCATGTGCATCAGGAATAAATGGTTATAATCAAATAATTTGTAATCCAAGTGAAAAAAAAATAGGTGACGGTGATATTCTAATTATTGATACTGGTTCTACCTTAAATGGATATTACTGTGATTTTGATAGAAATTTTGGATTTGGAAATATCAATCAAAAATCTTTAGATGCCTATAACAAATTATGGAATGCTACAGAAAAAACTTTAGAAATAATTAAGCCAGGTATCAGCTGTAAAGAAGTTTATGAATCAATAAGTAAAAATTTGTTTTCAAGTAATGTTAAAAGTAGTGTTGGAAGAATGGGGCATGGTTTTGGTCTTCAACTGACAGAACCGCCAAGTATTATGATTGATGATAATACAATTTTAGAAAAAAATATGATCTTAGCCTTAGAACCTTCAATCGAAATTGAAAATGATTTGATGTTGGTTCATGAAGAAAATATTTTAATTACTCAAAATGGTAATAGATTATTGACCTCAAGAACTCCTAAAGAATTGCCTGTAATTAATGTTTAATTATTATTTTAACTTAAAAGATATTAATATTTGGAAAAGTTTTCCATTATTGCAGCAGCATATTTTATACCTTTTATATAGTTTTCAACTTTTATATTTTCGTCTGGCGCATGAAGATTTGCACCAGAATTAGCAAAACCAGTTAATACACATGGCATCCAAACATGTTTCAATATAGTTCCTTCTGCTGAAACACCATTTACAACAGGTTTTTCACCAAATACTTCCTCTGCAGCTTTAATGATAGCTTGAGATATATCCTCTTTAACAGAAATTTTGTAAGGAGGCTCTGCTGCATCGAAAGCTTTTACCTCAAGATGACCAAACCCATGTTCAATCAAATGATTTTTTAGTTTTTTTATACATTTTTGTGGATTCATATTTGGAAGTAAACGAAAATCTATTCGAACTTTCGCTTCGCTTGGTACGATTGTTTTGTGTCCAGGACCTGTGTATCCTGAAATCATTCCTTGAATATTTGCAGTTGGCTCATATGTTCTAGCTTTAATAGCCTCAACTCCATCTCTATTTAAAACAAAATTCTCAATACCAAATTCTGATTTTAATGCTGATAAATCTACCCTTTCATTTTTTTCATTTAGTAAATTTATTTCTTCCTCTCCTAATTCGTATAATCCTTCGTACCAATCCTTAATTAATATTTTTCTATCTCTTGTCATAATAGTTGATAAGGCATGAACCAATTCCCATGGAGGGCTAGGTACAAGTGGAAAATTAAGAGAGTGAATATCTTTTTTTCCTCCTCTTGCGATTAATTCCACAAATAAAACTGATTTTAAACCAAGCTCTACCTCCGGCACTTTAGCAAATTCATCAACTGTTCCATCTAGGCAGTGCATTCCATCAGCCTCTAACAGTTTTTTATTTTTTTCAACCCACGGACCAAGATGAACGGAACCTATCTCTTCTTCACCTTCATAGAAAAATTTTAAATTTAAAGGAACTTCACCTCTTACTTTTAAAAATGCTTTTGCTGCTTTATTAAAAGCTAATAAACCACCTTTGTTATCTGTAGCACCTCTTCCATAAATTACATTATCAACTAAAGCGCCAGACCATGGACCTCCGTGTGACCACGCTTCAATAGGTTCTGGTGGCTGAACATCATAATGAGAATAACAAAACATTGTTTTTTTTGAATTTGAAGATTTTAAATGTCCAAAGACTAAAGGAGGGCCATCTGGTATCTCATGTAATTCAGCGGGTAAGCCATCCTTGTGCATTTTCTCAACAACATAATTTGCACATTCTTCTAAACCTAATTTTTGAGCAGATACTGAAGGCTTTCTTATAAATTCTTGCAAATCTTTTATATATTCGTCAACATTATCATCTATATATTTATATATATCTTTCATTTTTTATCCTCATTAGATAGATCCCATGCATTTACATGCTTTCCTATAAGATGTTTATATTTTCCTGAAGCTAATTTCAAAAAAGCTGGAGTCAATTCAATTGGATCTACCCATTTCTTTTTATATTCATCAGTATAGTTTTGTTCTGACATGGGGGTATTCATAAACATTCCAGGAGTAATAGTAAATACTTGAATGCCAATACTAGAGCCTTCAATAGATAAACTTTTCATTAAACCTTCTAAACCATGTTTTGCTGCACAATAGGCACTTTCATTATCAAAACCTTCTACACCAGCACGTGATGATACAAAAATTATTATGCCTCTTCCATTTTTTTTCATATTATTCCAGACAAATTTAGATAAATGAAATCCACTATTTAAGGAAATATTAAGTACATCATTCCAATATTTATTGTCAGTATTTTCAAATGATTTTGGGATAAGAATTGCAGCATTATGTATTAAAATATCAATTGATTTTTGTTCTTTAGATAAATTAAGAAATAATTTTTCTAAATTATCTATTTTGCTTAAATCGCACTCAATATTTTTTGCATTAGGAATATTATTTTTTATAAGTTTTTTATGATCAATATCTAATAAAAATAAATTAGCTTTTTTTTCTGAAAAAGCTTTTGAGACTGCGAAACCTAAACCATCTGCTGCTCCAGTAATAAGGATATTTCTGTTTGAAAAATCCATTTTTATAAATCAATCCATTTTCTTTCTTTTGTAGATTGGAAAACTGCATCAACAACAAGTTGATTTTTTAATCCATCTTCAAATGTTGAACCTTCGTTCAAAGATCGGTTTTCCTTAATAGCTGAAGTTAATTCTTCTAACAAACTAACTACTGAAACATTCCAAATACCTTTATTAACACCGTCAAGTGATGTGTTAGGATCTTCAAAAGATAATTTTTTAAAATCTTCTCCTTTTTTTGCAAATAAAATTTCTTCTGTCTTGTCTTCTAGAATAATGGTACCTTCTGATCCAAAAATTTGAGTTTTATTGCCTAAAGAATGACTAACAACACCGCTCATAAAAACATTAGCGAGACCACCATTTAACAACTCTAAAGAAAAGTAAGATAAATCATCGGCAGTAGCTTGCCATTTTTCTTTACTATTCTTATCTATTCTATCTTTTACTATTGTTAAAGCTTGTCCAAATACTGATTTTATTTCACCACACCACCATCTTATCAGGTCTACTTGATGTGATCCATTTGCTCCCATTCTTCCCCCACCTCTGCTGCTTAGACTCCACCAATCATCTTTTGGTCTTGATGATGGATCCAACCAACTATTAGATACATTTAAAATATTTATGTGTTGAATTTTGCCAATTTCTCCACTTGAAATCCATTCTCTAATTTTTTTTCTATTTGGATTAAATCTTAATTCATGATCAATCATATGAATTTTATTATACTTTTTTGCAGTTTCTAACATTTGGGTTGCCTCTTGAGCATTCATAGCAGTAGGCTTTTCACATAAAACATGAGCTCCTTTTTGAAGAGATTTTAAAGTAATTGGTGCATGCAAATCCGTAGGAGTAGCTATACAAACTAAATCAAGCTCATTTTCTTCAATCATTTTTTCCCAATTATCGTAAAAATTTTTTATATTAAATTTTTCAGCACAGGATTTAGCGCTTTCTAATCTATTTGAAGATAGACATGTTACTTCAACTCCTTCTATGTGATTTAAAGCAGGTAAATATGCAGCTTTTGCAAAACTTGCTCCTACTATTCCAATTTTAAGCGTCATTATTCTACCTCCTTTAGTCTTGGATCTAAGTAATCTCTTAACCAATCTCCAACAATGTTGAATGCTAAAACAGTTAGTAAAATTGCCATTCCTGGAAAGAAAGGCATCCACCATCTTTTAGCAAATATATGATCTCTACTCTCTGCCAACATAGCTCCCCATGTTGGAATTTGAGGTGGAACCCCGAGACCTAAAAAGGAAAGAGCTGCTTCTGCTAAAATAACACTTGCTACATTAAATGAAGCAATAACAATTAAAGGAGCAAAAATATTAGGAAGTATTGAACCAAACATGATACTAAAATTATTTACTCCTAATGCTTTTGCAGCTTCTACATACTCTTTTTCCTTTTGAGAAATTGTCTGAGCTCTTGCAATTCTAGCATATGTAACCCATTGACCTATACCCAGAACTATAATTAAATTTATTAACCCTTCACCTAAAACAACAAGAAATAAAATAGCTAAAAGTATAAATGGAAAGGCAAGTTGTATATCAGCTAGACGCATTATAATATCATCTATCCATTTTCCATAATATCCTGCATAAACACCTAAAGCTGTGCCTAAAATTCCACCAACAAGTACGGCTGAAAAACCAACAATTAAAGATACTTGAGCTCCAAAAATGAGTCTTGAAAATGAATCTCTTCCTAAAGCATCAGATCCAATTAAGTATTTCATGTTTCCTTGTTTGTCTAGGGTTAGTGGAGGGGCTACCCTTTCCATAATATTATTTTTATTTGGATCAAAAGGTGCAAGTTGTGATGCAAATATTGCAATTGCTATAATTATAAATAACCAAATTATAGATGTTAAAGCCCACTTATTTTTTATAAGTGCAAATAAAAAATCTTTTATATTTTGATTATTTGTTTTTTTACTGTTCATAATTTTATTCTTGGATCTAATTTTGCATAAACTAAATCTGTGATTAAATTTATTACTATTACGAATAGGGATATTACTACCACAGCTGCCTGCACAAGTGGAATATCTCTATTTGAAATTGCATCAAAAACTGTTCTACCTAATCCAGGCCATGCAAAAATTACTTCTACAACTACTACCCCACTTATTACAAAGCCAAATTCTAAACCAATAATTGTTACAACTGGTAGCCAGGCATTTCTCATAGCATGTTTCATAATGACTATGTATTCTGATAATCCTTTTGATCTTGCAGTCCTAACATAATCTTGAGATAAAACTTCTAACATTGAAGACCGAATTAATCTTGCATTTCTAGAAACTGAGTAGAAAGCAACAGCAAAGCTTGGAAGAATTAAATATGTTATTGTAGTAGGTAGATTTTTAAATGCTTGAATAAATTCACCTTGAAAAATTAACATTAAAAAAGGAACATGTCCCGATATAGGGAGCCAACTAACATTTAATGAAATATAAAGAATACACATTATACCCAGCCAAAAACTAGGTATTGATTGTCCAAGCATAGCAATAGCCATTAATGATCCATCAATCCATTTTCCTCGATAAATTGCTGCTAAAATTCCAAATGGAATTGATCCAAAAATTGCAATCAACATTGAAAAAATTGTTAGCTCAATTGTTGCTGGTAATGTTTCAAGAATGACTGTTAATGCAGGCTGTCTATAATAAAGTGAATCACCAAAATCTAATTGAACTAAATTTGATAAATAAATTAAATATTGAATATGAAGAGGTTTATCAAATCCAAGCATTTTTCTGGTCTCTTCTATTTCTTCAGGTGATGCTCTTTCGCTTACAAATAAATATGTAGGGTCACCTCCTATTTGGAGTGCAATAAATGTAACTAGAGTTACACCAAAAATAACTAATACTGTTTGAGGAATTCTTCTTAAGATATAAAAAAACATTTTTTAATTTAAAAAATGATGTTGGCTCCAAATGGAGCCAACATTAATTATAAACTACTTTAAAGTAGCGTTAAATAGATCAACCTTTTCATCTCTACGTGGATTCCAGTTTACTCTGTTACTCACACCATAGAAGTCAGGTTGGAAATATAGATGTAACCATGGTCCTTCATTGTAAAAGACTTCAAGCATTCTATCAATTTCTCTACGAATAACATATTCGTCATTAGTATTATTGATAACTTTCCATCCTTTAAACCATTCCTCATTCATCCATTTCGTATAGTTTGGACCTGAGTCAGGAGCTGATAAATCTGCCATATCATATAGCGGACTCCAAGTTGCTCCACCTGAACCAATGAAATACATAGGACCAGCTTTTTTCTCTTTTATAAGAGGTATGTAAACAGCTGACCAGTCTAATATTTCACAATTTGTTTTTACTCCAACATCATCCAAGTATTGGCAAATAGCTAAAACAACATTTTTGTCATTTAAGTATCTTCCCTCACCTGCTTGTAAAGTAATTTCAAATCTTACTCCATTGGCATCTCTAGGATATCCAGCTTGATCTAATAGATATTCAGCTATTTCTGGATCATATGGATAAGGTTCTAGATTTGGATGTGCATTGTTAGGATTAACAATACCCGTCATTCTTGTACAAGGAGCATTTAAAAGATTTTCACAAATTGCTGGAACGTTAACAGCATATTGTAAAGCTCTTCTAACTTCTGGTTTTTGAATTGCTGCTCCTCCAGGAGTAACTGCAAATTCTGGTCCTTGATGAAAACCAACATACATTCTTCTAGTTCCCTGAACTTTAGCAACTTTTGCAGTGCTAGAAGCATCAATTGCTTCTACCTGATCAGGTGATGCATTAGTTATCATATCTACATTTCCTGCAATTAATTCTGCAGTTCTTGTAGATGCTTCAGGAATAACTCTCCAAATAACATTTTCAAAATTTGTCGGTATAGGTGGATTAGCTGCTTTTTTTAGAACAATCTGACTACCTTTATCCCATTTAACAAATTCATAAGGTCCTGAACCTATTGGGTTTGACGCTGCTTCATCTTTAGACATTTTTTCATAAGAATCTTTACAATGTACGTAAACTTCTGCAATCAAACCTAAAGCAATGTGATTAGGTCCGCCTAGTACAATAGTAACTTCTCTTTCACTGTCTGCTCTAGCTTCTTTAAAGTCTATAGATTTATAAACAAAACCTGCTGAGTTACCAGTAAACGCAAGATCTTCATCTGCTACTCTATTAAATGAATATGCAGCATCTTCTGCTGTTAGTGCCTCACCATCGTGACAAGTTAAACCTTCTTTTAATGTAAATGTATATTCTTTTCCATCATCAGAAATTTTATAACTCTCAGCTAAGTTAGGATCGATTGAACCTGTTTCAGAAACTGAATATAGTTGTCCAAAAATATGCTTCATTATATTTGCAGTATGTCTTGAACTAATTTGGGCAGGTTCCAAACCAATTGTATCTGTTGGCAATCCAACAACAAAAGTATCGTCTGGTGGAGCGGCTATTGTAAAAGTTGATGGAAATATCAAACCAAATACAACTGCTACTCCAGTTATTAATTTTTTCATACAACCTCCATAAGAAAATATGATTAATGAAGGAATAAAAGAAATTTAGAATATTTGAAATAGTAAATAAGTCATATCAGTGATGACTATATGTCATGTATTATTTAATAGTATTGCAAAAAATTATTAATAATTATTAGCTTAATATCCTTACTTTTTTTTCAGTTTTAGAAGATTTTATACAAGCATCTACAACAGCTAATGATTTTAAATGATCAGAGTTTATTTTGTAAATATCCTTTTTCTTTCGAAGAGAGTCTAAAAAATCATTTAATAATAGATTTGCATCGTCGAACCACATTTTTATTTTTTTAAGTTTGATTTTTTTTTCTACTTTAGATTTGAAATGTCTGTAATATAAGTCTTCAAATTGTTTTTTTTGAATTATTATTCCATTTTCACAATCAGTTCTCCACTCAAAATTTAATGACTTAGAATTACTCTGCCAATTACCTACGTAATTTACTATTATTTTATTTTTTAATTCGAGTATTGCATTAACATTTGTATCATCTTTATACATTGACCAAGGTGGATTTGACGTCGTGGCATATACGCTTTTTATTTCTGAATTGTATACATATCGTATTAAATCAAAATGATGAATTGATTGCTCCCAAAGCATTGGTTGATCCATTAAAAGAGGGTATTTATTTAATCGCATAAGCTTTCCATCTCGCCATCTCTCATAAACAAATCGTGCAAAATTTGGTTTTCCGACTTTATTTAATTTAATTAATTTTATTTTTTCAATTGTTGAAGGAAGATATCGAAAATTTAAACCGACCATCATTAATAATTTATTTCGGTTCATAAATCTCACTAATTTTTTTGCCTCATTAATATTAACAGCAAGTGGCTTTTCAACTAAAACAGGCAATTTATATTTTGCACAAACTTTTAAATCTTTCATTCTTGATGCCGGAGGTGTTGATAATACAATAAAATCTGGATTATTTTCAAAAATGGCATTTTCAATCTTTAAGTAAAAAGGAATTTTCTTTGAGTCTTTATTTTTGGTTTTTAAATTGATATCACATATTGCAACCAACTTAACATTTTTGTTTTTTTTTAAAATTTTAGACCAAATTTTACCTCTTGGGCCGTAGCCAACTAATACCACCTTATAAGTTTTCATAATTT
The DNA here is from genome assembly GCA_902597795.1 of uncultured Alphaproteobacteria bacterium. Lineage (GTDB taxonomy): Bacteria > Pseudomonadota > Alphaproteobacteria > HIMB59 > CACPNW01. The sequence continues at coordinate 17,473 of CACJZA010000007.1, forward strand.
TTAATTAAGTTAAATGCTCTTTGGAAAGTAGTCCATTTTTTAAATAATATTTTATCAATATAAATTGAATAACTCGCATTATTATTATTATTTTCTAATGAATTAATTAGTTTATTATTTTTAGATATTTTTTTCATTAAATAGATATCTTTATAACAATAAGGAGATACTAAATTGAGTATCTTAAAATTTTGATTATTTATAATTATGCTATTTAAAGCTTTGGGTATATCTTTAACATATGTCCAATCTCTTAAGGTATCAAAATTACTTGTTTTTAAGATTTTATTTTTTTTGTTATCATTAATCCATTTCTGAATTTGTGATACATTTAATCTACTCCATTTTATTTTCTCATGACCGCTATAAATATTACCTATTCTCAATATAGTAAGTTTAATCTTATGTTTGTTACAAAAATCTTTTGATATTTTTTCACCTTTTAATTTTGATTTTGAATAACTATCTTGTGCAGAAGTTTTTGATTTTTCATTATATTTGTATTTTGAGAATTTTCTATAAACAGAAGTTGAACTTATAAAAAAAAAATTTTTACAATTAAGTTGCTTAGCTAAAATTAATGCTTTCCTATTCAATTTCGTATTAACTTTAAATAAGTTTTTATTTTTATCTTTATATGTTTTAGTCAACGCACATGCATGAATAAAAATGTCACAATTGTTAATATTAATCTTGTGTTTGTTAGATAATAAGTTTTCTTTAAGAAGAATTATTTTTTTATTTTTATTTATTTTATAAGAAAAATTTATATCATTTGCATAAATTTGATAATTTAATAATGAAAGTCCATTGACTAATTCAGATCCTAAAAAGCCTCCAGCGCCCGTGATATAAATTGATTTAATATTTATATTCCTTGATAAGATTTATATTTTTCTAATTCTTGATCTGTGTAAACTTGCATTAATTCTACTTCAATATTATCAACCTCATTATCTAAAAATGCAATAAAACCTTCAGGGTGAGGATGATTTCCAAGTACTTTACATGCCTTACATTCCCTAAGAGTAGCACCTTCGTCTGTCATTACCTTGATTGACTCATCTAAATTTTTAACTACATAACAAATATGGTGCAAGCCACCTCTTCCTCTTTCTTTTATCCATTTATTAAATCTTCCATCAGGATCTTGTGATTGACAGAGTTGATATTCTATATCTCCAATATTAAAAACAGCAACTCTTGTACGTGATTTTGGCATATCTTGAATTTCTATATCATTTGATACGCCCATAAATTTTTTATAATACTTTAGTGATTGTTCAATATCTTCTACAGCAAATGCCATGTGTTTTATTTCTAAAACCTCATTTTTTAATTTAGCATTCATATTGTTGATACAACTTTTTTTATTCTGGATACTGCTTCTTTAATTTTATTTGCTGGTTGAGTTAGAGAAAATCTTACAAAATCATCACAGTGATCACCATATAAACCTCCAGGGTAAATTATAACTTTTCCCTCTTCCAATAATTTTATACAAAAATCTGTAGCATTCATGCCTGTTTTTGAAACATTGGCATATACGTAATATCCTCCTTGTGGTTCTGAATAAGGTATATTAATTTCATCAAGTCCATTGCATAATATTTCACATCTTTCCTGCATGATTTGCTGCATTTCTTTTACGCAATCCTGAGAACCCTTTAGAGCTGCAAGAGCTGCATGTTGACTAACTGCAGGAGCGCATATTGCAAATCCATGATGAATCTCACCTAAATGAGTTATCAAATTTTTTGGTGCAGCAAAATATCCTACTCTCCATCCGGTCATACAATATGATTTTGAAAATCCATTTAAAGTTATAGTTCTTTCAAACATTTCTGGTAAAGCTGCAACAGGTTGTGCTGTATGATTTCCAAAAGTAAGACGAGAATAGATCTCATCAGATATTACTATAAGATCATGTTTTATTGCTAACTGTGATAATTTAAGTACTTCTTCATAAGGTGTAACTGCACCTGTTGGATTGCAAGGATTGATAATAACCATAATTTTTGTTTTATCAGTTATTAAGGGTTCAACAGCTTCAGCAGTCATTGCAAAATTATTATCAATATAAGTTTTAACCATAACTGGCTTCGCTTCTGCTAATTCAGCTGCCTGAAAATATGGATTGTAGCCAGGAGCTACAGCAATCATTTCGTCACCAGCATTTAATATACCTAAAGCAATTGCAAACATTGCTTCCTGACCTCCAGCTGTAACAACTATTTCGTCATCGTTATATTTTGCTCCTCCATTCTTTAATATATCGTTACAAATTTCATTTCTTAATTCTGGCATACCCATAGGATGTGTATAATGTGTTGCTCCATTGTTTAGAGCATTTATACCTGCATCTATGATATGTCTTGGTGTATCTAAGTCAGTATCACCTCTTCCCATTGCAATTACATCATCTAATTTTTGTTGAATATTCCACATTTTTGTTACAATATTAGATTTATGATCTTTAATTCTTGAAGCGACAAAATTTTTCTTAATCATTAAATTTTACTCCATAAACTTGGCTGGCCTTGCCTTTAAGATAATTTATATAAGGTAAAGGATTTAGAGTTTCTCCAGTCGACCTTTCTAATAATTCGTTTCTTGTGTATCGTCTTCCATGAGTATGAATGTTTGATCTTAACCAATTGAGTAGTGGCTCATAATTAGCTTGATTAATATCATTTTGTATTTCTGGGTTTGTTTTTTTCATTGTTTCCATTAGCTGAGCAGCCATTACATTTCCAATTGTATAATTACAAAAAGTTCCAAATTGACCACCTGACCAATGAATATCTTGTAAGACACCTTGACTGTCATCAGGTACTTCGAGATCTAAATATTGTTTTATTTGTTCATTCCAAACAATTGGTAAATCTGCTACTTTTAAACTTTTATCAATTAGCATACTTTCTATATCAACTCTTAACATGATATGAAAATCGTACGTAGATTCATCAGACTCTACTCTTATAAGACTTGGCTCAACTACATTTACTGCTCTAAAAAAATCTTCAGGAGAAACATTTTTTAATGCTTCAGGAAAGCAATCTTTTAAATCACCAAAGTGGTTTTCCCAAAAAATTTTGCTTCTACCAATATGATTTTCATATAATCTTGACTGTGACTCGTGAGCACCAAAACTAACTCCACCAACAGCATAAAAGCTTAAAAAATCTGTTGTCATTGCTGAGCGAGTGTATTTTTCATTAATATTTTGTTCATAAATTCCGTGACCTGCTTCATGTAAAGTACCAAATAAAGATGGATTTATAAAATCTTCATAATATCTTGTGGTAATTCTTACATCATCTCTAGTAAAAGAAATTTCGAAAGGATGAACAGTGCTATCTAATCTTCCCCTGTCAAAATCATATCCAAACTTACTTGCAATTTTTGTAGAGAACTCAATTTGTTTTTCTACAGAATAATTTTTATATAAAAAACTTTTATTTGGTTTTTCTACTTTTGAGGTTTCTTTAAGTATTTCTCCAAGGCCTGATTTTAATACATCAAATAATTTTTTAAGTGATTTTACAGACTCACCTGGTTCAAATCTTTGCATCAATGCATCGTATGGATGTTCTTTAAAACCGATACAGTGAGCTTGCTCAATTGCTATATCAACTTGCTCCTGTAAGAGTGGTTTAAAAATGCTAAAATCTTTTTTTTCTCTTGCTTCAGCCCAAGCATTATGGGCTAAAGGTTCAATTTCAGCTTTTCTAACTTGAATTTTTTCTGGTATTTTATCATGATACTCAATAGCCTCACCTAAATGTTTAAGTGTTTTTCTTTCAAAAGTATCATCATTTAAATTATGAGTTTCATTATCAGATTCATCAAATAATTTTCTCATTTTTGAAGATAGTAATATTTCTCTTGCTACAGATGTAAGACTTCCTATCTGTGAACCTCTTCCAGATGCTCCTTTTTTTGGCATTTTAGTTCTAGAATCCCAAATCAAAATATTCATAGTGTTTAAGACATCATTAAATTTTTTTATTTCATTATTTAAATTTTCAAATGAAGTTCCCATAAAATCGTATCTAAATTGTTTTTATAATTTAAGAAATAGATAATTTATCATTTTGGTGGTGATTATTTTGCAATATACGAGTATTTTTTAGATTACATTTTATCAACACTGTAATGACAATTTTGTTATTCTTTATTTAAATTAAACAAGATATTTCTCTCAATGTGATTTCAAATTTAAAAACTAATGAGAAAAATTTAATAAAAATGTCAATTGGGGGTTTTGCTACGCAACCCTCTTTTAAAAATCCTGGATATATTCCAAATAATGATGGACAGGCTGTGATTTATCCAGGAATGTTTGGTGTAGTAAATAATATTAAAGTAGGAGATAATGCATTTGGTTGGGCTGGAGATCACGTTGAACCAGGTGTATCGATAGACTCTGAAAATCCTAATGAGCATTTTGCTTTGCATTATTTGGTATGCACTGGCAATAAGGCTATAGTTAGATCGGGTGAAGCTAAAGGTGCAATTGGCATAGTCACTGGGGAACATGCAAGAAATTTAATTCATTTCGAAAATAAAATTCTAGATAAGATTTGCATAGGTGATCAAATTGATATCATAACTCATGGTAGAGGATTAAAATTATTAGATTTTCCAAATATTGAAATTAAAAAAATTGACCCAAAACTTTTAAAATCTTTATTTTTAAAAATAGTTAAAAAAAAACTAATAGTTGATGTCGCAATCGAATTACCAATACGTATTATGGGATCTGGAGCAGAGTTGAATTCTGAATACGTAGATCAAGATCTGATGTCTGGTGATCGAGCCTTAATGAAAAAATTAAAAATTGATCAAATGAAACTTGGTGATTTAATCGCTATAAATCATGCTGATCACAGGTGGGGCAGATCATATAAAAAAGATTATGTTAGTATAGCAATTTGCATTCATGGAGATTCTGTAATGTCAGGTCACGGTCCTGGAATTATGACTATAATGACAGGCAAAAAAAAAGATTTAAGTTGGAAAATTAATAAAAAAGCAAACATTAAAAATTTATTAAAAATAAAAATATGAAGATAGAAACTAACGAAAATTTATTAGTTAATGTCAGTGTAATGGGATCTGTGTGTCAACCAAATTTCCAAGGGTTGCCTGCTGAACCATACCGCTTAGACTCTGACGGTATTCCTTTTCTTTTACCTACATGGGGATCCATAGTTCATAATGTATCTGTTGGCGATTCTGCATTTGGTTGGGAAGCTGATTGTATTCATCCAGGTGTTTCTATTAAATATCCTAGTGAAGGAGGTAATAGAGGTTTAAATATTTTATCATGTGTTGGTAATGAAGCAATTATAATGAATGGTGAAGCTAAAAATTCAGTTGGGTTCGTATCTGGCAAGTCTGGTAGATTCTCTGAACAAATAATTATACATTTCGAAAAGAAAGTAAGGGAAAGGATTTCAATTAATGATAAAATTTTAATAAAGTCATTGGGCGTAGGTTTAAAAATAAAAAATTTTGAAAATATTTTCTGCAAAAGTTTATCACCTCAAATTTTTAATAAAATGAATATCAAGATTAAAAATAAAAAACTAAACATACCAGTCACACACATCATACCAGAGCACTTAGTTGGAGCTGGCTCAGGATTAACAAGTGAATCAGGATCTTTACACATTCAAACAACAGATCTAAATGAAATGAAAAAGTATAAACTTAATAATTTGCGTTTGGGTGACTTTGTATACGTAGAAAATTATGATAGCAGTTATCAACATGGTTTCTTAAGAAAAGCTTGGTCAATAGGTATTGTAGGTCAAACTAATGGTCCAAGAGCAGGTTATGGACCGGGTCTTACTATATTAATGTCATCAAAAACAAATGATGGAATTCCAAAATTAAACAGTAACGCAAATATTGTAAATTATTTAAAATTTAAAAAATAATTTTATGCAAAATATAGATATGACATTAGTCAACTTTAAAAATTTAGAAAATTTTGTACTTAATTCTTTTTTAGCAATGGGATTAAGAAATGAAGATGCAAAAATTTTTACTGACGCTTTGATGTTTTCAGAACTGAGATTTCATAGCGGTCAAGGTCAAGGAGTTCAAAGAATAACAACATATTACAAAAGAATTAAAAATAAAGAAGTAAACATAAATATTGATTTAGATATTCTAAAAGAAAGTTCTTCCTTAGCTTTGGTAGATGCAAAAAATGGAATTGGAACAGTACAAGCATCTAAATGTATGGATATTGCGATTACAAAAGCAAAGAATGAAGGCATAGGTCAAGTAATTATAAAAAATTCAACTCACTTTGGTTCTAGTTCAGTTCATGCAGTAAGAGCAACAAAAAAAAATTGTATTGGAATTGCGTATACAAATGCAGGACCCGAAATGGCACCATGGGGATCTAGAAGTGGAGGAGTTGGAACAAATCCATGGGGTATTTCTTGTCCTACTAATAGAGGTTATCCTTTAATTTTAGATATAGCATTAACAACAGCTGGCAAAGGAATGATGAGATGGCATGAAAGAGAGCAAATACCAATGCCAAACGATTGGGCTCTCACTAAAGAAGGTGAAGAAACAACCAATCCTTCTGATGCTATGGATGGTTTTTTATTAGGTATTGGAAAATATAAAGGTTATGGTTTATCGTTTATGACTGATATCTTAACAGGAGTTATAAGCGGTGGTGGATATGGATTAATACCCTACTCTGATCCAAAAAAACTAGATGTTTCCCATTCATTAACAGCGATAAATATAGAGTGGTTTATGGAAATTTCTGATTTCTATTCACGCATAAATGATTTTGTTGATACGCTTAAAAAATTGCCACTTAGACCTGGTTTTGATGAAATTTTAGTTCCTGGCGATCTTGAGAATAAAAGAGTTAAAGAAAAATTAGAAAAAGGAATACTAATTGATAGTGAAGTAATAGATTCTTTTAACATTTTAGCAAAAGATTTAAATATTGATAAACTCAAAATTTAATAAAATGAATGAATTTAAAAAAATAAAACCATTAAGTAATAATTTTTATAATCAGACAAGAAAAATGTTGCTTAGACTAATAGAAGAAAAAGGTCTAGATGGATTTCTTATTACTAACCCTGCAAATATTTTTTATTTTACAGGTTTTTTTTATGTAACTAACGAAAGACCGTCAGGTTTTTTTTTAAGTAAAGAAAATAAAAGTAAATTATTTATTCCTCTATTAGAAAAAGAAAATTCAGAAAACACAATTATAGATGAAATATTAATCTATGAAGAATATCCAGGAAAGATAAATCCTTATTTATTTATGGCTCAAAATATTAATGAAAAAAAAATTGGTACAGACATAAATAAAATAGATATTATAGAATTAATCAAAAACAGATTTGAAATACTAAATTATAAAGTCAATATAAATTATTTCAGATATCAAAAACTAAAAGAAGAGATCGATATAATTACTGAAGCAGCAAAGTATGCTGATTTAACCCTTGAATATTTAAAAGAAAATGGGAAGGAATTGATCAATAGTGAAACTAATGAAAGAGAATTAGTGAAAATTTGTACTGAAGAAGCAAAAAAAGAAATGTTAAAAAACTTACCGGCTGATTTTGATGAAACACCATGCAATGTAGTAGCCACTATTCATTCAGGACCAAGAGGAGCGTTTCCTCATGGCAAATCATTAAGCAGAGTACCAAAAAGAAATGAAACATTAATTTGTGGTGTTGGAGCTTGTGTTGGTGGTTTATACGCTGAATCTGGAGTAACTTTTATTCTTGGTGAGCCAAGTCATGATCAAATGGATATTATAAAAACAATGAAAAAAGTTAATGATGAGGTAATTAAAAACCTTAAAGAAGGAACTGAATGTGAAAATATTAATGAAATTGCAACAGCAATATACAAGGAGAGTGGTTATTTCGAATTTGTGAGACATCGCATAGGACATGGAATGGGATTTGAGGGACATGAAGCTCCTTGGTTATCGCCTGGAGATAAAACCATATTAAAAAAAAATATGATTTTTTCAAATGAGCCAGGTATTTATAGACCTAATATTGATGGATATAGAACTATTAGCTCAATGATTGTGGACGTAAATAATGGAAAACAAATATCAAGCTTTTTAGATAAAAGTATTGATCATAGAATTATTAACTTAAACTAAAGGATAAAATTTATGCCAGAAGCAGCACCTTGGAAATTTAGAAAAATAATTAAACCGCTTTTTGATTTACAAAAAGAGAACATATTATTTAAATGCAGGGTAATTGAAACAAAATCTCTTAAAGTAATCGAAAATGGATTTGTTGAAATAGATAATGGTAAAATAATAAAAGCAGGTTCTCAATCTGATTTAGACAGTAGTGCAAATTCCAAAAAAGTATTAGAACTTAAGGATCATACAATTTTACCTGGACTAATGAATTCACATGCTCATCTTGCTTGGGATGGAACACATGATTTAGCTCAGCAGTCACTTGATGATCCATCTGAAATTTCAGCTTATAAATCTTGTGCGAATATGTTGAAATCATTGAGGGCAGGTGTAACTCTTGTAAGAGATTTAGGAATGAACAAGTCTAATATTTTTGCTAAGCAAGCAATAGAACAAGGTATATATCCAGGTCCAAGATTAAAAATATGTGGAGAAGCTATAGTACAAACTGCAGGACATACATATTGGTGTTGTCGTGAAGCTTCTGGAGCTGATGAAATGCGAAGAGCAGTACGAGAACAAGTTGGAAGTGGTGCAGATCTAATTAAAATTATGGCGTGCCATGATACTCTTGAATTTACTGATGAAGAATTAGAGGCAGTTATCGATGAAACTCATCGAAATGGATTATATATTACCGCACATGCTACTTTTGATGCAGCAATTAATAGAGTTACTGATTTTGGAATAGATTGTATTGAACATGGGGGCCCTATGACAGATGCAACAATTGAAAAAGTTGCAAAAAAAAATATTCCAATATGTACAACTTTTTCACCAGTAGTAATGCAAAGTAAGGAAGAAATTGCAAGACAGTATAATATTCCTGAATGGAAAATAAAAGAACGACAAAAAATTGTTAAAGATAAATCGAGATTTGATTCACTTGTTAAAGCAAGTAAAGCAGGCATTGATATAATTTTTGGAACAGATGCAGGGTCGCCAGTTGTACCACATGATGCTATAGTTCCTGAAATGAAGTTTATGATTGATCTTGGTGTAGTTAAAGATAATTTAGATGCTATTCAATCTGCTACTTATAAAGCAGCAAAAGTAAATAAAATTGATGACAAATTAGGATCAATTGAAATTGGAAAAGATGCAGATCTTATTATTGTACAAGGCAAACCTGATAAAAATATAGATGACTTATCAAATGTAAAACAAGTTTATATTCATGGAAGTAGATTAATATAGTGAGCATAGTTTTTAATAAATCTAAAGAAATATCACTAGACGATGAGACATTAAGATCAGATCTTTTAAAAATAGCTTCGGGTATGGATAATGTAATAGCTTTAGGAAGAGGAGATCCAGATTTTCACACACCACGACATATAGTTGAGGCTGCGAAAAAAGCCCTTGATGAAAACAAACATCATTACACACCTCCGACTGGACTGCCAGAATTGAGAAAATCTATATCTAAAAATTTTGAGCTAAAATATAATTTAGATTATTCTGAAGATGAAATAATTATCACAGCTGGTGTTCAAGAAAGTATTGCTCTCGCAATGATTTCATTATTAAAAGCAGATGATGAAGTCTTAATTACCTCACCAAGATTTACTACATATGATTTAACAGTAAGGATGTGTAATGCTAAACCTGTACCTGTTCACACATACGAAAAAGATAATTTTGCATTAATGCCAGAATTAATTGAGCAAAAAATTACTAAAAAAACTAAGTTGCTTGTTCTTGTTTCACCAAATAATCCTACAGGTGCTGTAACACCTCCAAATAATATTAAAAAAATTGCTCAGATAGCAATAGATAATAATTTAATTGTAATATCGGATGAGATTTATGCTGACTTAATTTATGATTCGCATGAACATCTATCAATTGGTTCACTTGAAAAAATGAAGGAAAGAACATTAACACTAAATGGTTTTTCTAAAACTTATGCTATGACTGGTTGGAGAGTTGGATATATTGCAGGTCCGAAAGATATTATAAATAAAATGACAGAAATAAGACATGCCTTATCAATAAATTCATGTACATTTTCTCAATATGGAGCTTTAGCTGCTTTAGATGGTCCTCAAGAAGAGATTAATAAAATGAAAAATGAATATAATGAAAGAAGAAAGTTTAGCATGAAAGCCTTAAGTGATATTGGTTTTACTTATGGTGATCCAGGAGGTGCTTTTTATATTTATACAAATGTATCAAATTCAAATATGACTGCTTCAAACTTTTGTAGAGAATTACTTATTAATACTGGTGTTCTTATGTTTCCTGGTATTTTATTTGGTGATGAAGATGACAAGTATATACGCTTATCTTATTTACAACCTATTGAAAAAATAGAAGAGTCAATGACAAGGATAAATAATTTTTTAAAATGATTAAAAATGGAAAAGATAAATTTGTTGGAATTCAAATAAGTCCGATTTCATTTATTGATGAAGGAATTGATAATGTATTAGATACATTACAAAAACGTGTTGGTGTAAATGTTCTGCTAATTGGGACTGTTTCATGGCTAGGATTAAAATCGGGAAGATCAGTGTCTTGGGAAATAGATGGTTGGCCAGATCATGGAATTCCTGAACCATTTTCAATGAAGGGTGGTGCATATTTTGATCCAGATCCTAAATTTTATAATAAAACTTTCATAAAAAATTTTAAAGCCCAAGACAAAGAAATGAAAAATAAAGATATTTTAAAAATGGTTATTCCTAAAGCAAGGGAAAGAGGAATGAAAATTTTTATTGAATTAATGGAACCCTTTTTCAATTATGCAGGTCATGGATCTGCCACCGGAGTAGATATTCCAAATTTAGTTCAATGTATGGAAATAGATGTTTTTGGAAAAATTGGTAAATCACCTTCCACAAGTAATAAAAATTATAGAAATTGGATCTTATCAATGATCGAAGATCAAGTTGCAAATTATGATATTGATGGTGTTATGTGGTGCAATGAAAGATATTCACCTCTTGATCAATTATTTCAAGGAAATGAGCCTGGAGACTTTTCTGAAGATTTTTTAATAGAAGCTAAAACTCATAATTTAAATATTGAAAAAATTAGATCCTCACTTTTGAAATTATATGAATTCTTTCAAGAAACTTTAAATGGAAAGAACTTTGTTGATGGAAACTTAATTGAATTTTTTAGGATTTTATTTGATAAACCAGAAATTTTAGAGTGGGAAAAATTTTGGCTTAAAAGGAACAAAGATTTAGACAAAGAAATTTATGGTTTAGTAAAATGGATAAAACCTAATTTATCTTTTGGGTTAAATGTATGGAATAGAAATCATTTTAATATTATTAGAAAAATACAGTGGCCTTGGAAAGAACAGGTAAGTTATTCTGATTGGGTAAAACCTATAACTTATCAGCATCAATCAGGTGAAATATTTCATAGAGAAATAAATATATTTGGAAAAACAATCTTAAATGAATTATCTAATTCTGAGTTAGTTTCATCTTTTTCTAAAATTTTAGGAATTAATGAAACTAACTTAGACAATCTTATAGAAAGAGGATTAGATCCAGATACATATATTTATACTCAATGTGCAGATGCAGTCAGGGGTGTTGATGGTGGCTCCAAAGTATATATGGGCATTGGTATCGATGCACCAAGATCATCAAAAGAACAAGCAATCTGTACACCAGATATTGCATATAGATCGGTTTTAGCAACTTATAAAGCTGGAGGAGAAGGGATAGTGTTGTCACCAAATTATGCATCTATGAAACTTTCAAATCTTGATGGAGTTGCAAAAGCTTTAAAAGAACTGAAAATTTTTGAGTGATGATTATTAATTGTGACTTGATTATAAAAAATGGAAAAGTTTTTGAGAAAAATAGATTTAAAAAAAACCATATTGTAATCAAAGATGGTAAAATTTTTAAGCTAACAAAAAATATAAAATCATTTAAGTCCAAAAAAATTATCAATGCTGATAAAAAAATTGTTATTCCTGGAATAATTGATATTCATTTTCATGTTAGAGCACCATCATTTCCTCAAAGAGGTACAGTTCAAAGTGAAACTAAAGCTGCTGCGAAGGGTGGAATAACTACACTTTTTGAAATGCCTATAAGTAATCCGTGCATGTCAAATGCTAAGGTGCTCAACCATAGAAAAAAACATTTTGATGAAAATACTTACATTAATTTTGCTATGATTCCTGCTTTAGGAAAATTCAATGATAAAAATCTAAATGGATTAATAAATAGTGGGGCTATTGCTTTTAAAATTTTTACAATTGCTCCTCCACTTGATAGAAAAAGTGAATTTGAAGGATTGTGTTTTACTGAAGAAAAAAATATTCTCAAAGCATTAATACATGCAAAAAAATCAAATTTAACGACAATTTTTCATGCTGAAGATCAGAATTTACTTGATCATTTTGAGAAAAAACAAAAAAATTTTAAAAAAAATAATCCAGCAATGCATAATGCTATGAGACCTGCTGTTGTAGAAGCAAGTGCAATTGAAAAAATATTAAGGTTAAATTCAATTGTGAAAACTAAAGTTCATATTGCTCATGTAACTTCAGAACTATCTTTAGAAGTAATTTCTAAATTTAAAAATAAAGGTCAAAGTATAACTGCAGAAACGTGTCCACATTATTTATTTAAAAATGAAAAGGATGTAATTAAATCAGGCCCATTTGGAAAAATTAATCCACCAATAAGGAATCAAAAGGATCAAAAAAAATTATGGTCAGCTCTTAAGAATAAAACTCTTGATATTATAGCTTCAGATCATGCTTCTTTTTCATACAATGAAAAAATAAAGGGGGAAAAAAATTTTCTTAAAGCACCTCCAGGTGCACCTAGTGGTGAATTAATGTTACCACTTATGCTAAAAGCTGTTTCAGAAAAAAAAATAAAATTAGAAAAAGTAATTGAACTGATGTGTATTAATCCAGCAAAAAGATTTAATATTTTTCCAAATAAAGGTTTAATTAAAAGAGGATCTGATGCAGATATAGTTATTTTAGATATGAATAAGAAATGGACTGTGGATAGAAATACCCTTGTTTCAAAAGGAAAAAACTGTGCTCATCTATATTTTGGGGAAAAAATAAAAGGAAAGATAAATAAAACTATAGTTAATGGAAAAGTGGTTTATGATGGAAAAAAATTTTATAGGAATAGAAATATGAATAATTTTGTATCTCCAATAAGAAAAAATTAATATGAATAGTGAAAACTTATTAAGTATAAAGAATTTAAAAACACATTTTACTGTTGGTGAATCAGTTGTTAAAGCTGTTGATGGTGTTTCTTTTAATTTAGAAGCAGGAAAAACTTTTGCGATAGTTGGGGAATCAGGCTCAGGTAAATCTATTACAGCATTATCTATTATGGGCTTGTTACCGAATAACTTAGCACAAACTGAACGAGGTGAAATATTATTTGATAATAAAAACTTAATTGATCTTGAAGAAAATGAAATGAGAAAAATTAGAGGAAATAGAATCTCTATGATTTTTCAAGAACCTATGACAAGCCTAAATCCAGTTTATGATTTATCTTTTCAGATTTCAGAAACAATTATTCTTCACCAAAAGAAAAGCAAAGAACAAGCAAGAAAAATTGCTATTGAAATGCTAGATCTTGTAGGCATACCTGAACCTCAAAAAAGAATTGACTCCTACCCTCATGAATTATCTGGTGGAATGAGACAAAGGGCAATGATCGCGATGGCTTTAAGTTGTAATCCTAAAATTTTGATTGCTGATGAACCTACAACTGCTCTTGATGTTACAATACAAGCTCAAATTATAGACCTAATGCAAGAACTACAAAAAAAACTTGGGATGTCGATTATATTTATTACTCATGATCTTGGAGTTGTTTCTGAAATATCAGATCATGTAATGGTAATGTATTTGGGTAATGTTATGGAAATTGCAGAAACATCAGAATTATTTAATAATCCGCTGCATTCATACACTAAATCATTAATTGATATAGCGCCTCAAATTTCGGATGAAAAAAGAGAAATTAAGGTACTAAGAGGTGAGATTCCTAGCCCAACAAACCCACCTTCTGGTTGTGTTTTTAGGACTAGATGTCCTAATCCTGGTATAGGCTGTAAAGGTGGAGATATTGAGATGGGTTTGATTGAAGCCAAACCAGGACACTGGGTTGATAGATGTTGTTATGAGTGTAATCAAACGTGATTAGAGTAGAAAATATAAAAAAATATTTCCCAATAAAAGATGGATTTTTTAACAATAAATCGGGAGATGTAAAAGCAGTTGAAAACGTTAGCTTTGAAATTCCTGAAGGAGAAATTCTTGGTCTTGTCGGAGAATCTGGATCCGGCAAAAGCACTCTCGGAAGAGCAATCATTAGATTAATTGAGCCTACTCAGGGAAATATTTTTTATAAAAATAAGAATATTACAAAATTATCAGATAGTGAAATGAGAAAATTACGAAAAGATTTTCAAATAATTTTTCAAGATCCATATGCTAGCTTAGATCCTAGAAAAAAAATTTATGATATTATATCTCAAGGTCTCAAAGTTCATGAAAAAATGGATAAAAATTCTATTAATCAAAAGGTAGAAGAGATAATTCAAGATGTTGGTTTGCAAAAAGAACATTTAAATAGGTATCCTCATGAATTTTCGGGGGGACAGAGACAGCGCATTGGTATAGCTAGAGCGTTAGTTCTTAATCCAAAATTCATAATAGCTGATGAACCAGTGTCAGCTTTAGATGTAACCATTCAAGCCCAAATTCTAAATTTAATTTTAGAACTTAAAAAAAAGTATTCTTTAACAATTCTATTTATTTCTCATGATCTTTCAGTAATAAATCAAATAGCTGATAGAGTTATGGTGATGTATTTAGGTCATATAGTAGAAGTTGCAAATACAAGTAATTTATTCTCAAATCCTCAACATCCTTATACTAGATCTCTTATTGAAACTGCTCCACAAATATTTAGAAAAAATAAAAAGAAAACTCTACTTAAAGGTGATATTCCCAGTCCTATTAATCCTCCTTCGGGTTGTGTTTTTCGAACACGATGTCCAAACCCTGGTATAGATTGTAAAGGAGGTAATATTGAAATGGGCTTAATTGAAGTAGAGCCAGGACATTGGGTCGACCAG
Source organism: uncultured Alphaproteobacteria bacterium (assembly GCA_902597795.1). Lineage (GTDB taxonomy): Bacteria > Pseudomonadota > Alphaproteobacteria > HIMB59 > CACPNW01. The sequence goes on from CACJZA010000007.1 coordinate 32,807, forward strand.
TGTTGTGCAAATTGTAATTAGTTAAATTACATTTTTAAGAATATGAATAAAAAACTATTTGTAATTTTGTTATCTTTATTAGGCACTGGTACAGCAGCAATTATGGTTTCAGGAATAAAACTACTTTCACAAGATTTAAACCCTTTCATGATTGCATTTTACAGATGTCTATTTGGGGTTATTATTATGTTACCTTTTATGATTTATAATTACCCAGAAGCTTGGAAAACACATAACATAAAACTACAGTTTGTAAGATCTGCGATTAATGTTTATTCAATGATAAGCTGGTTTACAGCTATAGGAACATTACAACTAGAAAAAGCAGCAGCTATAGGTTTTACTACTCCACTATTTACTACCATCCTCGCAATTATTTTTTTAGGTGAAGTAATTAGAATTCAAAGAATTACTGCACTAATTGTTGGCTTTATAGGAATTTTGGTTGTTATAAGGCCTGGGTATATACCTTTTGAGAGTGGAGCTTTATGGCTTCTATCAGCAGCAATAACTTTTTCAATAGTAATAATAATTGTAAAAAAACTTACTGAAAAGGATTCAAGTTTAACGACTGCATTTTACCAAATGGCTTTCATGGTTCCTCCGACATTTTTTATTGCATTGTTCTTTTGGGAAAGTATTAATATAGATCAATTTTTATTATTTATATTTGTTGCTATCGCGGGATTTATAACACAGTTCAGTTTTGCTCAATGTTTAAAAATGGCTGAAACAACATTTATAATGCCAATACAATTTACAAAACTAATTTGGCTGTCTTTAATTGGATATTTCTTTTTTATGGAAGTGCCTGATATTTGGACATGGATAGGAGCTTCTATAATATTCTCATCAATTCTCTTTATAGCTTATAGAGAAGCTATTAATAAGAATAGCTTACTTAAAACTAAAAAAGTTGATAAACTAATTTCAAATTATTGATGAAGTATGGTTTACTAGGAATCGGCCAAGCAGGTTTAAGGCATTTTGAGGCTTTTAAAAAAATTAGAAATTTAAAATTAATTGGATTTACAGAATATGATTTGAAAAAAGCTAATAAATTTAAAAAATTAAACAATATAGAGCATTTCAATAATTTTAATGAACTTATAAAGTTAAAACCTGATTTTATAGTTATTGCATTGCCACATTTTTTGAGAATAGAACCAATATTAGAGTGTTGTAAAAATAAGATAAATCTTTTGATAGAAAAACCACTAGTTTTGAATAGTAATGAGCTAAGTTCTATAAAAAAATATATATCAAAAAAAAATATTACACATACAATTAGTTTTGTTCATCGATACAGAAAAGAAGTATTTAATGCTTACAAACTGATACAGAATTCAAAAATCGGGAAAATAAAATTTATTTCTGAAACAATGATTTCTCAAAAAAACAAATCTTTACCAAAATGGATAGATGTTAAGAAATATTCTGGTGGAGGTGTTTTACTATACAATGCGATTCATAGTTTAGATAAGATTTCATACTTAGCTAAATCTAAAATTCATGAGGTTTATGCAAAAAAAATAAATATAAACAACAAAATAGATGTTGAAGATATAATTTCAATTTCAATGAAGTTTAAAAATGGAATAACTGCTCAGTTAATAGCAACTTTTGTGCCATATGAGACTACTCCAAAATGGGAAACAAAAATATTTGGTACGTCTGGACAAATAGATATTAATATTAGAAAAGGATTAGAGCTAAGATCAAAAAATAAAATAACAACATATGATTATTCAAAATATTACAATAAGTATGGTCTTAACTATAATTTTTATACTCAAGCAAAATCATATGTTGATGCACTAAAGAAAAAAACCCAACCTTTTATCAAAATACAAGATGGGATAAATTCTGTCTTAGTTGTTGATGCAATTTATAAGTCGATAAATATAAATAAAGTTATTAAATTAAAATACTAGTTAATTAGATTTAGTAGATGATTTGATAAAGTTTCAATTTCATTTTTTGTCATATATTGATGACATGGAAGATTTAGAATCTCAGAATTAACTTTTTCTGTAATTTTTAAATCAAAATTATGTTTAAAATTTTTATAACATTCATCTTGATGATTAGGGGGTAAATAATTAAGTTTTACTAATGAATTTATAGAATTTAATTTATCATATATTTTATTTCTATTTTTTATTCTTATCGGAAAATTTCTCCAGGAGGATTTTGCATCCTTAAGAGTTTTTTGAAATTTTATTTTTTTAGAGAATAAAATTTCTTTGTACAGTTCTGCGTTATAATTTCTAATTTGTATATATTCATCAAGTTTTTCTAATCTAATATTTAGAATTGCGGCACTTATTGTACTTAATTTTGAGTTATAACCTATTGTATAAGACTTTACTGGCCATTTTTTTGGCCTCTCTTTTCTTCCATAATCACGAAGCTGAAGTAACTGAAGATACAAGTTTTTACTGTTAGTTGTAATAATACCACCTGGGCCTATACCATCTAATATTTTACCTGGATTAGTACTAAAAACTGTCAAATCACTTAATGAACCAATTTTTTTATTTTTGTACTCTGCACCAGTTGCTAAGCACGCATCTTCAATAATTTTTAATTTATGTTTTTTTGCAATAGATGATATTTTCGACATATTACATGGATTTCCAAATAAATGCACAGGTAAGATTGCCCTGGTATTCTTTGTTATATTTTTTTCGATTTTGTTTTCATCAATATTTAAAGAATCTTCATTAATATCAACCCATTTAATTTTTGCTCCAACAAGAGTAATTGCGTGACTTGTTGGAATATCAGAATTAGATACAGTTATAACTTCATCATTTTTTTTTAAGTCTAAAGTTTTAAGGGCTAAAAGTAACCCCATAGATCCAGAAGATACAGTTACACAATATTTAACATTACAATATTTTTTAAAATTCTCTTCAAATTTCTCTACCTCCGCACCCATTTCCAAAACACCCTTGCTAAGGACATTTTCAATTTTTGATAAAATAATTTTTTTATCAGCTAGAAAATGTTTTTTTAGGTCGTACATATTATTTTAGTAAATACTATTTTTTAGTTTTTTTAAAGTATTACATAAAGGTAATTCATTTAAAGTGTATACAAAATGTCAACAATAACTATACAATTTGTTTATTTATTTATTTTTGAATTTTAATTAACTTACAAATATGATTTTAAAAGATAAAATATCAGTAATAACTGGTGGAGCGACCGGAATTGGAAAAGCTACAGTAGAAACATTTGCACTACAGGGTGCAACAGTTATTTTTTGTGATGTAAACAAAAATGAGGGTGAAAAAACTCAAAAGGAGCTTCATAAAAAAGGTCTGAAAACTTATTTTGTAAAAGCTGATGTATCAAAGGAAAAAGATATTATTAATTTATACAAATATGTAACTAAAAATTTTAAAACTTTAGATACTGTTTTTAATAATGCTGGTATAGAACAAGCAGTTACTCCATCACATAAATTAAATACAAAAATATTTGAAAAAATTATTGATATAAATCTTAAGGGAATATTTTTATCTTGTAAGCATGCCTTACCTATTTTGTTAAAAAATAAAAAAGGTTCAATTGTGAATAATAGTTCAATAAGTGCTTTTGCGAATGTAGGTGGCAATCTTAGTTATGCAGCTTCAAAAGGAGGAGTGATGTCACTCACAAGAGTCTTAGCTATTGAGTATGCAAAAAATAATATAAGAGTAAATGCTGTTTGTCCCGGAGTAATTGATACTCCTATGAATGAAAGAAATTTAAAAAAAACAAAAAATAAAAAAGAGCTTATTAGTAAATGGAAAACGATTACACCATTAGGAAGAGTTGCAAGTCCATATGAATTAGCCCAAACTGTTCTTTTTCTTTCATCTGATATGTCATCTTTTATAACAGGCGTAGGTCTTTTAGTGGATGGTGGTAGAGCTGCAACATAATACTTTTAAAAATTTAAAAGTTTTTATTACAGGCACTTCCAGTGGGATTGGACATGCAGTATCCAAAGCATATTTAGAGAGAGGTTCGATTGTATATGGTATTGATAACAAAAATAATAAAAGTTTAAATTTACAATTTAAAAATTTTGAATTTCATAATTGTAATGTTCAGAACTACAAAAAGATGAGTTTAATTGTAAAAAAAATATTAAAAAAATCTAAAAGAATTGATGTCCTTATTAATTGTGCAGGTATTATTGATTTTAAAAGTATTGAAAAAAGTACAATTGATTTTTGGAAAAAAATTATCGATGTAAATTTAACTGGTACTTTTATAAGCTGTAAACTCATTGCTCCTTCTATGAAAAAAAATAAAAAAGGTTCCATTATAAATGTATCTAGCAGAGCTGCTAAGTTTGGTGGATTAGATGAAACTGCATACTGTGCCTCAAAATTTGGCGTTGAAGGATTAAGTAGGTCTCTATATGAAGAATGCAAAAAATATAATATATTTGTAAATACAATAACTCCTGGAACTCCTATTAAAACTTCTATGAGTAAAAAAACTTATTCGGATGAAAAGAGAAAAATATGGAAAGATCCATATTTAATTTCACCAGCGTTTCTTCATTTGGGAGTACAAACAAAAAGTGTTATAAATAATAAATATATTGATGCTTGGCAATTAACAAAAAAAATTAAACATAAATATAAATTGAATTAATATAGATATGAGAAAAATAATTAAAACCAAAAAACTAATAAATGGTGTAAATAAAAAAATTTTAGAAAACAAATGTATCATAATTGAAAATGGAAAAATTACAAAAGTTTTAGATTTAAAAAATTTTAAAGATAAAAAAGGTGACAAGGTTTATAATTTTAATAAAGAAGTGGTTATGCCTGGCATGGTTGATGTCCATGTTCATTTGGCATTCTCAGGAATAACAAATAATAGATCATTTAGAGCAGAGTCTGCTGATCTTGATTATGGAGCTCAAGCTCTAAGAGGTTATGCATTTGCATTAGATCATCTAAATTATGGATTCACAAGTATTAGAGATATGAATGCTCCAGGAAATGTTGCAATTAATATTAGAAACATGATTAAAAATAATAAATTAAAAGGACCTAACATTTTAGCCTGTGGACTAGGATTGTCAGTAACCGGTGGCCATATGGATCAACCAGGATGGGGGAGTCATGTAAATTTTAAAGATATGACTTATCCATGTGATGGACCAGATGAATTTATTAAAGGTGTTAGAACTCAATTAAAAGCAGGTGCTGATTTTATTAAAACAAATTTATGTGTAAGTTCAACTTATGATCTAAAAAAACCTTATAAACAAGAGATGAGTAACGAAGAAATTGAAGCAGTCGCAAAAATTACAAAAATGTTAAATATTAAAGTAGCATCTCATACTTCTGGTGGTTCTGCTATTACAAAAGCAGTTGAATGTGGATTGCATTCAGTTGAACATGGGCATTGGCTTGATAATAAAACTGTTGATTTGATGAAAAAAAATAATACTTTTTATGTTCCTACACTTTTAGTCAATGAAAGAAATTTTGATTTTAAAGAGAACGAAAAATTTAAATCTTCTAAAAATTGGAAGTGGTTAGAATTATCTAGAGAGGCAAAATGGGTTTCTTTAAAAAAAGCAATTAAATCTAATATTAAAATAGCAACTGGAACAGATGCAGGTTTTATGCTGCCACATGGAGAAATGAACTACAGAGAATTAGAATACTTGGTTCAAGGAGGTATGACAAATATGGAAGCAATAATATCTGCAACTAGAATTGGTGGTGAACTTTTAGGAATAAATGTGGGTACTATTGAAGAAGGTCAAAAAGCAGATATCCTTGTTATAAAAGGTGATCCTTCAAAAAATATAAAAATTTTAAGCGATAGAAAAAATATAAAAGTTTTTAAAGACGGTAAGCTATTAGAAAATAGTATTTAATTCTAATAAATTTTTTCAAAAACCTTGTAAAATAGGGTTTTTTGAGTGATGTCTAAAAAGCATTACAAAAATGCTAATTTTAAACTTTTTGTAATTTCTAAATGATTTAAACTATTTCTAATTTTCTTAACAAAGGAGATAATATGAGAATATTATTAAAAATTGCTCTTGGTATAACTTTTATATTCTCAAGTCTTTCTTTTATTAATACTGCAAACGCATTGGATATTGTTTTTGCAGAAGATAGACCAGATTTGAGAACACTAGATCCAAGAATAACACAGTCAAGACATGAAGAGATGTTAATTGTAAATATGTTTGATCAATTAATATCAGCTGACTCAGAAGGAAATATATATCCTGGTCTTGCAACATCATGGGATGTCTCTAGTGATGGATTAGAATATACATTCAGCTTAAGAGATGATGTAAGCTTCCATGATGGAACAAAATTTAATGCTGCAGCTGTTAAGGCAACATTTGATAGCATTGTAGATCCAGAAACTGGATCACAAGGTGCAGTAGATATTTTAGGGCCTTATAAGGAAACAATTGTTATAGACGATTTTACTGCAAAAGTAGTTTTTGAAAGACGTTATGGATCTGCAATAACTGCATTTACAGAAACTGAGTTATCAATTGTTAGTCCAACAGCTCTAAACAAACTAGGTAATGAAGGATTTGGAATGGCTCCTGTAGGTACTGGACCATTTATGTTTAAAAATTGGGAAGCTAACAAAAAAGTCGAGTTAGTTAGAAATCCTGATTATAACTGGGCTCCTGAATATATGGATGGGAGTGGCCCTTCTCAAGTTGCAAATTTAACATATAGATTGATTAAAGATACTAGTACTAGAGTTGCTGCTCTAGAGTCTGGTGAAGTTGATATCGCAGAATTAGTACCTCCACTTGATATGCGTAGATTTGATTCTAGTGGAGATCTGAGTACTGTTACAGGAACGGTTTCTGGTTTACCTTACTCAGCTTTCTTGAATACAACTACTGGTGTCTTCCAAGATGTTAATGTCAGAAAAGCATTTTTCCATTCACTTGATAGAGTAAAAATGACAAGTGATTTATTTTTTGGATATGCTGAAGCAGCATTTGGTCCAATTAGTAGCTCAACACCAAGTTATTGGAGTGGTAATGAAGATTATTATCCTTACAACCCTGAAGGTGCAGCTGCTTTATTAGATGAAGCAGGTTGGAAAATGGGTTCTGATGGTGTTAGAGAAAAAAATGGTGAAAAACTTACTGTATTTTTTCCATGTTTACTAGAACCTGACACTTGTGTTGCAATACAAGGCTATGCAAACAAGGTAGGATTTGATGTTAATGTTGAAGTAGTAATGAAAGCAAGACAAGATGAATTAATCTTTGCTAACGGTTACGATATGCTAGTTATTAGATGGGTTTCTCTAGATCCAGGAGTATTAATTATTCCTTTCCACTCTAGAAATATTCCACAACCAGGTAAATTCAAATTTAACTGGGCTAGATATGCTAATGCAGAACTTGACCAACTTCTTGAAGATGCTGAAAGTGCAGAAACACAGGAAGTTAAAGATGATCTATATATGCAAATTCAAAAACATATAATGGATCAAGCAATTTTTCTTGCAATTCACGATCAAGTACAAACAGTTGCATACAATCCTGATTTAGAGGGTGTGAGATTTGCCAATGGTAATTGGCAAATGCGTATGTATGATGTACGAAAAAAATAATTAATTGATTAAATTTAGCCACCTTTAAAGGTGGCTAAAAAATTATGAATTTTTTTATAAAAAAACTCCTTATTGTAATACCCACACTGTATATTGCTTGGACAGTAGTTTTTGTAACACTAAATATTATTCCTGGAGATCCAGTAAATTTAATGCTTGGCGGACGACCCGCATCAGATGAAGTAAGAGAAAATGTTAGGAAGAATTTAGGTTTAGATAAACCTGTTTTTGAGAGATATACTTCATTCTTAATTAATGCAACTAAGGGTGATTTAGGAAAATCATATCTCACTAGGCAACCTGTAACAACAATGATTAAAGAAAACATGATGCCTACAATAGAACTTTCTATAGGAGGTTTAATATTTGGAGTTTTTTTTGGTGTCTTTTTTGGAATATTTGCTGGAACCAAACCTAATTCAATGCGTGATACTTTTTCAATGATTATTGCTCTTTGTGGCATTTCTCTTCCTAGTTTTTGGATAGGGATGATGCTGATTTATATATTTGGTACAACTTTGGGATGGGTTCCAATTGTAGGTGAGGGCTTTGTTTCTTTAATTTTACCATCTATTACAGTTGGCTTATTTTTTGCTGGAGGAATGGCAAGATTAACAAGATCAAGTTTAGTAGATGTATTAAATCAAGATTATATAAGAACAGCACGTTCAAAAGGAATATCCAAATATAGAATAGTATTAAGACATTCATTAAGAAATGCAATGATACCTCCAGTTACATTACTTGGTATACAATTTGGATTACTTATTACGGGAGCTGTAATTACAGAAGAAGTATTTGCAAGACCAGGACTTGGTCAATTATTGCTTCAAGCTATTTTGGCAAAAGATATACCATTAGTTCAAGCGCTAGTTGTTTATATGACAGCAGTGTATATTTTTTTAAATTTGATAGTAGATTTTACTTATGGAATTATTGATCCAAGAATCAGACTAGAAAGAAATAGAGGGTAATGAAAAATTTTTCAATTATTTTAAAAAGATTTTTATTGAATAAAGGATCAGCTTTTGGCGGAATATTTCTTTTAATTATAATTATTGGAGCTATTTTTGCACCATTGATTGCTCCATATAATTGGAATGAAGTTGATACTGGGCCAAGATTAGCTCCACCTAGTTGGGATTTTTTATTTGGCACAGATATTCATGGCAGAGATGTATTTTCTAGAATTGTTTATGGAGCGCGATATTCTTTAAGTGTGGGTGTTATTTCAGTTTTATTTGGTATCGTTGCTGGTAGTATTTTTGGAATAACAATAGCATATATCGGTGGTAGAGTTGATATCATTGGTTCAAGAGTAATTGATGTTATGTTTGGTTTCCCATCCTTCCTTTTATCTCTTTTAGTTGTTGCAATAATTGGTGTTGGTTTATGGAATGTCGTATTCGCAGTAGGATTGGCAAGTATTCCACATTTTGCAAGAATTATTCGTTCAGCGGCATTACAAGTTAAAGAGCAACCTTATATTGAAGCATGTGTAAATATGGGTTTTGGTAAAATACGAATAATGTTTAATCATATTCTTCCAAATATATTTCCAATAATTATAGTTATTGCAACTATGGATTTAGGTGGTGCTATAATTTCTATAGCATCCTTAAGTTTTCTTGGATTAGGTGCACAACCTCCTGAACCTGAATGGGGTGCCATGTTGAGTTCAGGAAGAGAGTATATGCGATATGCGCCCTGGACTATGATTTATCCAGGACTTTTTTTATTTTTAACTGTTATGTCGGTTAACTTACTAGGTGATAGGCTAAGTATTGCACTTGATGCGAGACAATCAGTAGATAAAGGTAAAGTGTAGATAGATATGGTAGAAATTTTGAATGTTTCTAATTTAAGTACTGCCTTTCAATCTGATTATGGATCAAAACAAGCTTTAAAAAATATTTCCTTTAAGATTAATGAAGGAGAAGTTCTTGCTTTAGTTGGAGAATCAGGTTCAGGTAAAACTGTTACTAGCCTCTCCATTATGGGCCTTCTACCCAACAATGCCTATATTCAAGAAGGTAATATAAATTTAATTGATAAAAAAAATAATCAAGTAAATATTTTAAAACTTACTGATGAAAAACATAACTTGATAAGAGGAAATGATATTTCAATGGTTTTCCAAGAACCAATGACATGTCTTAATCCAACTATGACTATTGGTGATCAAATAGTTGAAGTAATTTTAAATCACAAAAAAATCTCTAAAACTAAAGCATTTAAAGAAATGATTGAATTATTGGGTCTAGTTGAAATACCTGATCCAACTCAAAGAGCAAGGGAGTATCCACATCAACTCTCTGGTGGAATGAGACAAAGAGTGATGATTTCAATTGCTCTAGCATGTACTCCTAAACTTATAATTGCTGATGAGCCTACATCTGCATTAGATGTAACCATTCAAGCGCAATTATTACAATTATTAATGAAGTTAAAAAATTCAATTGTATCTAAAACTAGTATTTTATTTATTACACATGACCTTGGTATTGTTCGGGAATTAGCTGATAGAGTTATTGTTATGTATCAAGGTGAAATTGTAGAAGAAGGTAAGGTTAAAGATGTATTTGATAATCCTAAACATTCGTACACTAGAAATCTTATTCAATCATTACCCGAATTTAAATTGGAAGAACGTAAATTAACTAAAAAAGATGACAATAAACAAACTAAAGTTGATGATAATGAAATAATACTAAAAATAGAAAATTTATTTAAAGAGTTCCCTGTAGAAAAAGGTTTTTTTAAGGAATCAAATGAAACTGTAAAAGCTGTTCAGAATATTTCATTGAATGTAAAGAAAAATGAAGTTTTAGGTTTAGTTGGAGAATCAGGTTCAGGTAAATCAACTTTAGGTAAATCTATAATTAAATTATTACAACCCTCTAGAGGAAAAATTTATTTTAATAATGAAAATATTTCAGAATATTCAAATAAACAAATGATTAAAATAAGACAAAAAATGCAAATGATTTTTCAAGATCCTTTTGCAAGTTTAAATCCAAGAAAAAATATTTTAGATACATTGATTGAACCTATACTTGTACATGATTTAATGAAAAAAAATGAAGCTATTAATTATATTAAAGAAATAATTAATGATGTAGGATTGCCTATAGAGAGTCTAAGAAGATTTCCTCATGAATTTTCTGGAGGACAAAGACAGAGGATTGGTATTGCAAGGGCTTTAGTACTTAAGCCAGAATTTATTGTAGCTGATGAACCTGTCTCTGCTTTAGATGTTTCTATTCAGGCGCAGGTTTTAAACTTATTAGAAAAACTGAAAAAAACTTATAATTTAACAATGATTTTTATTTCACATGATTTAAGCGTAATTGAATTTTTTTGTGATAAAGTTGCAGTTATGTATTTGGGTCATGTTGTAGAGATAGCACCAGTATCAAAGTTATTTAACAGTCCTAAACATTCCTATACTCGAGCACTTTTATCTGCAGTACCAAAAGTAAAAGGGAAAGATAAAGAAAAAATATTAATTAAAGGTGATATTCCCAGTCCTATTAATCCTCCTTCGGGTTGTGTTTTTCGAACACGATGTCCAAACCCTGGTATAGATTGTAAAGGAGGTAATATTGAAATGGGCTTAATTGAAGTAGAGCCAGGACATTGGGTCGACCAGTGTTGTGCAAATTGTAATTAGATATAATTATCCTTAATAATACCTTTTAAAACTTTAAAAACTTTTTCAAAATTTTTAATACTCATATATTCTTTTGGATTGTGACTCCCATTCTTATTTCTTATAAATAACATTAAAGAAGGTATGCCATGATTTGCAAAAACACTAGCATCGTGCCCTGCTCCACTTGCCATAGTTTCAAATTTCATTGAAATCATTTTGGAATAGATTTGAAACTTTTTTATTAATTTTTTATCCATTAATGCTGGTTCTGAATTTGTTTCATTGCCTAAAAAGAATTTTGTATTTGTTTGTTTTTCAATTAATTTAATTTTTTTGATTAAAATTTTTTTGGTATAATCAAGTGTATTTTTTGAATTACTTCTTACGTCTATACAAAAATTAACAAGACCAGAGCTTTTTGCAAAAGAATGCTCCTTATTATCAGTAAAAAATTGACCAAAGGTTATAACTAAATCTTTATTTTTTTTAAGTTGTGCTTTCCAAAAAATATTCATTTCAATTACTAAATTGGATACTGCAACAACGGAATCTTTCCTATAATCATAAGGAGTCGCTCCAGAATGTAAATATTCGCCTTTACAAAAAGCATCTCTGAATCTAAAACTTCCTCTTATTCCTGTAACTATACCTAGGGGTATTTTCTTTTTTTCAAGCACTGGACCTTGTTCTATATGAGGTTCTATAAAAAATTTAAAATTTTTAATATCGAATTTAATTTGTTTTTTAGATACTTTCTTAGCATTAAAACCTGATTTGTTTATATGATATGAAAGAGATTTTTTAGTATCTGATCTTTTTAAAGAATCTAATAGTTTCTTGTCAAATTTTCCTAATGCAATTTTACTTCCGATATAACTGTATGGAAACCAACAACTTTCCTCTCCTCTTATACCCATAACTGATATTGAATATTTTGGTGTTATGTTATTCTCAAAAAAGAATTTTATTAATACTAGACCCATTATCACACCAGTAAGTCCATCAAAGTTTCCACCATGTTTTTGACTATCTAGATGTGATCCAATGACAATTTTTTTTTTCAATTTTCCAGAGTAGGTGGCTAGAAAGTTACCTCCATAATCAATAATAATATCTTTGGTAAATTTATTTGCTTCTTTTATTAAAAAATCATGTGTTAAATTTTCACCCTTTCCATAAGTATCTCTTATTACACCAGGATTAGCAAAAGAGATTTTTTTTACAGAATCAAAAAGATATTTTGTGTACTGAATATCATTCATTGAAGTTTTTAATCCAGTGAGATGCTATTTCTTCTCTATTACAAACCCAAACCTTATCTAGTTTTTTAATATGATTTATTATTTTTTCAACTGCAACAATTCTTCCAGGTCTTCCTATTAGTCTTGGATGAAGGCCAATATTTAACATTTTTGGTTTATGGGCACCTTCTTTGTATAAATAATTTATGGTATCACAAACGTATTCATAAAATTGATTTGATCCACTAAAACCAGAAGGAAGTTTGAAATGAACATCATTCGTATCAAGTGAATAAGGTACAACTAAGTGTTTTTTCTTATTAACATTGACCCAATAGGGCAAATCATCATTGTAAGCATCGCTATCGTATAAGAAGTTTCCATTTTGCACTATTAGTTCTCGGGTGTTTTCACTTGGAGCATATCTACAATACCAGCCTCTTGGAGCTTTATTTGTCAATTTTTGTATTAAATTAAAAGCTTTGCTAATTTGATTTTGTTCTTTTTCTTTAGTTAATTTATAATGCTCTTCCCACCGGTAACCATGACAACAAATATCATTTCGAGATTTTTTAATATAATTACATATTTCTTTATTTTGAAGTAAAGTTAATGCACACACAAAATAGGTGTGTGGAATCCTATATTTATTAAAAAGACTGGTTAATCTCCAAAAACCTACTCTTGAACCATATTCATAAATTGACTCAATTCCTAAATCTCTTTGATTTTCTTTGTGTCTTCCGCCTGGAACTTCTGAAAGACCTGACTCAGATTTTTTATCTCCAAGTAAAGGAGAATACTCTGATCCTTCTTCTACATTTACTATAAAATTAATAGCTAGTTTTGATTTTTTTGGCCATCTAGGATTTGGACTTAATTGACCATACCCTACTAAGTCTCTGTCAAAAGATTTCATTAATTTTTTTTACCATTCGCCTTCGATTATAGCATAAAAACAACACCAATCCCCTATTGTAACATTTGGTAAAGCTCGCAAACCAAAAAACATCCCATCTTCTGGTGCCTTTAATATACATAATTCTTTACCTTGATAATCAATGATTTTTGCAATCTCATCATTTTTTTTCATCATAGTTAAAAATTTAATATTTGGATTAGGAAGAAATACACCACTCTTAGGCGCTAAAAGAGCTTGCTGAAAGCCTTTATATCTTATTTCAGGATAATGCGGTGTGCCTTCAATCATTTTATAATGAGTTAAAATATTTATACATGCTTTTAATAATGTTTGTCCTACTTTGAGAAATGCTCCAGGAGCAGTGGAAGATCGTCCACCTAGCTCAACAGTAAGTGCTGGTTTTCCATTTTCAGCCATTACTGCCATTGGGCTTTTTGATGTTATATTAGAATACAGACATACTTTCCAATCTTCACCCATTGCTCTTGCAAGTTCTTGTGTTTTATCATCTTTGGCTGCAAACATAGCTTCTGCAAGATAAGAATGGGCACCTCCTGAATGAATAGAGATTTCCATATCAGCATATTTAATCATCCATTCTTTATGAACATGTGCAATCCTTTCACTCAAGTATCCATCTTTTTTTCCAGGATAAATTCTATTCATATCGTATGAGAAGGTATCTAATGGATTGCCGCGTTCTGCCGCTTCCATTGCGGGTACATTCATAACAGGTATCATAACAATTGAACCTGAAAGATCATCTGGTTTAATTTTTTCTTTTAATAGTGTGCACGTGAGAATACCTTCAGGTTCATCTCCGTGAATACCTCCGTTGATCCAAAAACAAGGTCCAGGTTTTGAACCATTGATAATAGTAACTGGAATTGTTAGTTCACTTCCACCAGCTAATTTTTCTACAAAAATATTTCCTTCTACTATTCTTCCAGGTTCAGCAATTGCTGATCCAATTTCAATTGTTTTAGACATTTTTATACTCCCGTTACTTTGTATTTTTTTAATTCTTCTTCTGTGTATACTTGCATAAATTCAATTTCAGTTCCTGCGGCTTCATCATCAAGAAATGCCACAAAACCCTCTGGATGGGCATGACTTCCATAAACATTACATGCCTCACAAATTCTTAATTTAGCATTATGTTTTTGAGCATGATCAAGTGCTTTATCGATATTATCTACTTCATAACAGATATGATGGAGACCTTCTCCATATTTCTCTATCCATTCTGTGAATCTTCCATTTTTATTTAAAGATTCACATAGTTGGTACTCGATATCGTTAATATAAAAAATTGCTACTTTTGTTTCTGCTTTTTCCCATATAACTTTTTCAGTTTTTTCAGAAACAGATAATAAAGATTGATAATTTACAAGAGCCTCATCTACACTTTTTACTGCAAATGCCATATGTTTTATACGAATTGATTTATCCTGATTTAATCTAGCTCTTTCTCTGTAGTCCATAATGATTTTTTAACAGAGAAATTTGCATGCCAAAAGTAGAATATAATCAATTTTGTGATGACAATTTCTCAACGCTTATTTATAATATTTATATGTTATCAATTGAGTACAGATATTTTTATCAATCTGCGCTTGATAGCTCTATTAGAAAAGCTTCTCAAAATTTAAATATAAATTCATCAGCTATAGTAAGACAAATTCAAAAATTAGAAGACAGACTTCAAACAAAATTATTTATAAGAAATGCTAGAGGATTAGAATTAACAAATGAAGGAAAATTATTATTTGATCATCTAAAAGTTCAAAATGAGACTAATCATAATTTCTTATCAGATTTAAAACAAAATAAAACTTCGACTTCTGGAGAAATAAATATTTCTACTGGTGAAACATTTGCTGTTCAATTTTTGTCACCTATTATATCAAAATTTAGAAAAGAATATCCAGACATAAAAATAAAGATATCTTCAAGACAGCCTGATACAATTTTAGACAATCTAATTACAAATAAAACTGATTTTGGAATAACATTTACAAAAGATTTACCTAAAACATTAAAGGTACTTTACCTGTATAATTTTCCTATGGGGGTTTTGTGCTCTTCTAAGCATATTCTGTCAAATAAATCAGAAATTCTTTTGGAGGATTGTTTCAAATTTCCACTAATTTTTCATCCAGGGACAGTGACTTTTTGGAATTCTATACAAAGAGATGTAGGTGAAAAATTATATTCCATCAATCCTAATCTTATTTCAAACTCTTTTTCTTTTATAAAAAATTATCTAATTGAAGATAACAATTATTTAACTTTTTTTACAAGTGCGGGCTCAGTTAAAGAAATAGAAAGTAAAAAATTAGTATTTAAAAAAGTTAATCACAAAATATTTTTAGATAATAAAGTTGGAATTATTGTTTCAAAGAAACAAAAGTTAAAGAAGTTTACTGAAGACTTTATAAATTTAGTAAAAAATGAATTTGATAATTCATTAGATTTGACTAAATAAGTGATTCTATTTTTGGCATTAACTTAATTAATTGTTTTGTATAATCGTGCTGAGGATTATTAAACAAACTTTCAGTTTCATTACTTTCACATACTAACCCATTTTTAAGAACAACAATTCTATTACACATTTGACGTATTACTGGAAGATCATGACTTATAAACAACATCGTTAGATGGAGTTCATCTTGAATATCTTTCAATAAATTCAAAATTTGAGCTTGAATACTAACATCTAAAGCTGAAGTGGGCTCATCACAAATTAATAAACGAGGTCTTGTAGCCAGAGCTCTAGCTATTGATATTCTTTGTCTCTGTCCGCCAGAAAACTCATGTGGATATCGATCTAGAGATTGTCGTGTCATACCAACAATATCAATTAAATCATGAATATTTTCTATTAGTTCATTATTATTAATATTTTTTTGAAAAAATTTAATTGGTTCAGAAATTATATCTCTAACCTTAAATCTTGGGTTTAAAGAAGAATATGGATCTTGAAAAATCATTTGAATTTGTCCTCTGCTTTTGTGAATTTGATATTTGTTATTCGAGTTATACAATGACTCGTTATTGTATTTAATATATCCATTATTTGGATTAACTAATCCTGTAATGATTTTTGCAATAGTTGATTTACCAGAGCCAGATTCACCTACCAATCCAAGTGTTTCGCCTTCAATAAGATCAAAAGATACATTATCCACTGCTCTGACAATTTGATCATCAATTTTTTTTCTAGAACCAAATGGAAAGATGCTTCCTAAAGATTGATCATCAAATATTTTAGTAACATCTTTAAGCTCTAGTAGTTTTTGGTTTTTATTTTCTCGTACACCCCAAGTTTTAATAATATTTTTTGTGAGATTTGAAGAATTTGATGTAATTTCTTTTCCATCAGGACTAATCAATTTAAATCTATCAATTTTTTTATTTGTAGGAGGTACTGAAATTACTAAACTTTTTGCTTCAGTAGATTTTGGATTTGTTAGCAATTCTTTGGTTTCACCTTGCTCTACAATATGACCATATCGCATTACAATAACTTTATCAGTAGTTTCTGCTATTACTCCCATGTCATGTGTTATTATTATAACACCAAGATTTCTTTTCTTTGTGAGATCTTTAAGAAGTTCTAATATTTGGTATTGAATACTTACATCTAAAGCTGTTGTTGGTTCATCTGCAATAATTAAGTCAGGTTCACAACTAATTGCTAAAGCTATCACAACTCTTTGACGCATACCGCCACTAAATTGATGTGGATAGTCCTCAATTCTTTTTTCAGCATTCTCTATTCCAACCTCTTTAAGTAATTGAATTGATTTTGTAAGTGAATCTTGATAACTTAAATTCAAATGAGCCTGAATAGTTTCGATTAATTGATCTTTTATTTTAAATAGAGGGTTTAATGAAGTTTGGGGGTCTTGAAAAACAAATCCTATTTTTTTTCCTCTAATGTTTTGAATTATCTCCTCGTTACCTCTTAATTCAATATTGTCTATTTTTATTGAGCCATCTGTTATTTCACCTGGAGGATCAATCAAGTTAATTATCGCATTTGCAATTGTAGATTTTCCAGATCCTGATTCACCAACAATTCCTAATATTTGCCCTCTCTCCAGATAAAACTCTACATTTTTACTTGCAACTATAGTTTCCTTTCGTGTTGGATAACAAATGTTTAAATCTTTAATTTCTAAAAAACTCATCTCTTTTTTAATTTTGGATTTAGAGCATCTCTCATCCAATCGCCTAATAAGTTAATTGATAAAGCCAGAACAATTAAGAAAATTGCTGGAAAAAAAGTAATCCACCACTCTCCTGAAAATAAGAAATTATTTCCGAATCTTATTAGAGTACCAAGTGAAGGTGTTGTTGGTGGAACGCCAACGCCTAAAAAACTTAGAGTAGACTCTGTAATAATTGCAAGTGCTAATCCAATTGTAGCAATCACTAATATAGGTCTAAGAATATTTGGTAATATGTGTTTAAACATAATTAGAATATTTGATAGTCCAATAATTCTTGAAGCTGAAACATACTCTTTATTTTTTTCTACTAGAGTTGATGCTCTTGATACTCTTGCAAACTGAGGCCATTCAGAAATACCAATGGCAAAAATCAAAACATAAATTGCCATTTCATCATGCATTGATTGTGAGATAATTGCCCTTGCAATTCCGTCAACAAGTAAAGCCATTAAAATACTAGGAATAGTTAACTGTACATCTGTAAGGCGCATTACAACAATCTCATATCTACCGCCAATATATCCAGCTGTTATCCCAAGGAATACTCCAAGTATCATAGCAAAAATTATAGATGCAAATCCAACAATAAGAGAAATTCTTGAACCATAAATCATTGTTGAAAACATATCTCTTCCCTGCTGATCAGTGCCTAAAATAAAGCTAAAACTTCCTCCCTCCGACCATACTGGTGGGGTAAAGGCGTCCATCAAAGAAACTGATGCTGGATCAAAAGGATTATAAGGAGCAACTATCCCAGCAAAAACAGAACAAAAAAGTATAATAATAAATATTGTTGAAGAAATTACTGCTAATTTAGAATTAAAGAAACTGTATCCAATATCAGTATCATATATTTTATTATATGTTTTAAGTAGCATTTCTAACTACCCTCTTCCTTAAGCCTAATTCTAGGATCAATAAAATAGTATGTGATATCTACAATAAAATTTATCATAACAAATATAAAGGCTACCATAATCATGTATGCTGACATAATTGGAATATCGACAAAGTATACTGCTTTGATAAATAATGACCCCATGCCTGGCCATTGAAAAACTGTTTCTGTAATAATTGAAAAAGCAATTAAAGTTCCGATGTTGATACCTGTAATAGTAATAACTGGAATTAATCCATTTTTTAAGGCATGCTTATAGTTAATAGCACTCCTTTTTATCCCTCTTGCTTTTGCAAATTTAATATAATCTGTTTGTAAAATTTCCATCATTTCAGCGCGAACTAATCTAATAACATAAGTCATTTGAAATAAACTTAACGTAACAGATGGAAGTATTAGTGCTTTTAATCCTGAAGTAGTCAAAAATCCCGTAGTCCAAAAACCTAATTGCGTAACTTCACCTCTTCCAAAAGATGGAAGAACTCCTAAAATTACTGAAAATAAATAAATTAACATTATTCCTATAATGAATGTTGGCAGAGAAACCCCAGCTAGAGAAATTACAAGAATAATATTAGAAATAAAACTATCTCTGTGAATTCCAGTGTATACACCGAGGATGACACCACTGATGATTGCAATTAAAGCAGAAACGAAAACTAATTCTAAAGTAGCGGGCATTCTTTCTGCAATTAAATCTGAAACTTCTCTTTTTAATTGGTATGATATTCCAAAATCACCTTGAATTACATTGCCAATAAAACGTGAAAATTGGACGTAAACAGGATCATTTAAACCCAATACTTCTCTAACCTCAGCACGTCTTTCATCTGAAGCATCTTCTCCAGTCATACTATTTACTGGATCACCAACAAAATTAAATAAGGAAAATGAAACAAAGGCTACAACAATCATTACAAGAATAGATTGAAAGAGTCTTTTAAAGAAATAGCTAAACATGCTTTAATTTCTGGCCAGATTACTGGCCAGAAAATATAAAATTTATTAGTTTACGTTTGCAAATCTAAATAATGGCTCGTTGTTCATTCTAATTGGAACATCTACGTTACTTTTTGATGCTTGGTTGACAACTTGGTGATGTAAAGGAAGATATGTTACATCATCTTGAGTAATATCCCAAGCTTCAGCAATCATAGCATTTCTTTTATCTTGATCAGTTTCAACACCCATTGCTGCTACTAACTCATCAACTCTAGCATTGCTGAAATTAACTTTATTCCAGCTACCAGCACTATCAAATAAGTATGAGTATACGTAATGACTGTCAAAAGTTGGAACACCCCAACCTAGCATATACATGTCACTTGTCATACCATTTGCATCACCTTCTTTAACTTCTGAGAAGTGTTGACTTTTTGTTTTTGCATCAAGAGTTACATCAACTCCAATTTTAGCAAACATACCAATTGCAGCAACACAAATTGCTTCGTCATTGATATAACGATCATTTGGACAATCTAGTGTAACCTCAAATCCATCCGGATACCCAGCTTCTGCTAAAAGTTTTTTTGATAGCTCTGGATCGTAAGGCAATCTTTCATCACGTGCAGCTGTATGACCGTTTACACCAGGAGCAGTGATAATTCCTGCAGGAACACTTTGTCCTCTCATTACCTTATCCTTAATAGCTTCCATATCTAAAGCATGGTACATTGCTAAACGAACTCTTTTATCTGCAAAAGGATTTTTACCTTTGATATTAGATGAATTTAATTCAGCAGAACCTTGATCCATTCCAAAAAATATTGTTCTATTTTGAGGAGTCATTTTTACACCATGTCCAGCAGAAGATTTGATTCTCTCAATGTCTTGAACTGGAACAACGTTTGTGTAGTCAATTTCTCCAGATAGAAGTGCTGCAACTCTTGTTGCATCATTTGCAATTGGAAGTAGTTCAATAGTATCTACATTGAAAGTACTATCATCGCCCCACCAATCATTATTTTTTTCAAAAACAGTTCTTACGTCCTGTTCTCTAAAAGTAATTTTGAAAGGTCCAGTTCCGTTTGCATTTGAAGCACAATAAGATGTTTCACCTGCATCCCAATTGTATGAAACTTCACAACCATTTGCTTTTGCCCAATCTTCAGACATAACAAATATCTGCGTTAATTGATTTAAAAGAATTGGATTTGGTCCATCTGTTACAATCTGAACTGTATGATCGGTTAGAGCTGTTGCTGAACTAATACTTTTAATTAAATCAACCATATCAGACGGAGCAGTTTTTGCTCTATTGATACTGAAAGCAACATCACTAGCTGTTAAATCTGACCCATCATGAAATTTTACACCTTTACGAATTGTAAATATCCAAGTGCTATCAGAAGTTGTTTTCCAAGACTCTGCAAGCTGAGGCAGTATTTCCATATTTATACCTGGAGTTACTAAACCTTCATATACTTGACGAGATACCATGTGGGTTGGTCCTTCGTTTTGTGCGTGCGGATCAAGAGTTAATGAGTCACCTGGCATTGACCATTTTATTGTATTAGCAAATGCTGGTGAAAAAACACCCAAGAAAAGCAATGACAAAACAATGCTTAAAGTTTTTTTCATATTATTTCCTCCATAGAAATTTGATGTTAGATCCTTACTACTTCAATGGAAATATTCAATATTATTAGTATTAATAAGTGCTATATTTTGTCATAATTATTAGTATTACTTAATACGTATCCCTTGAAGGAGGCTTAATATAGTGAAAAGGATAGAAAAAGCACAAGAGGTTTCTAGAATACTTAATCGTATATATAAAAAGGTACCTATACCTCTTTCCCACAAAAATAAATTTGAATTAGTTGTAGCTGTACTTCTTAGTGCACAATGTACAGATGAAAGAGTTAATCAAGTTACGCCAAAACTATTTAAAAAAGCAAATACAGCTATAAAAATGACAAAAGTGCCAAAAACAACAATTTATAATATTATTCGTCCTTGTGGTTTGGCACCTCAGAAATCAAAAGCAATTTTTGAACTATCAAGAATTCTTGTAAAAAAATTTAAAGGCAATGTTCCAGAAAGTTTTGAGGAATTAGAAAAATTGCCAGGTGTTGGTCACAAAACAGCCAGTGTTGTTATGTCTCAAGGATTTGGTCATCCAGCATTTCCAGTTGATACGCACATTCATCGTTTAGCTCAACGTTGGGGTTTAACAAATGGTAAAAATGTTGTCCAAACAGAAAAAGATTTAAAATATCTTTTTCCAAAAAAATCTTGGAACAAACTTCATTTACAAATAATATTTTATGGAAGAGAATTTTGTCAGGCAAGAAGTTGTTATGGTTTGGAATGTGAAATATGTAAAGTTTGTAATCCTAAGAGAAAAACACCTATTAAAACAAAAAAGTAGTAATTAAAAAGGCTGAAATACAACAAGTATAAGTATAAAAATCAATATTACTGCTGGTGCCTCATTTGTAATTCTAAAAAACTTAGTGGAGTATTTATTTTTATCATTTTTAAAATCATTAAGACATTTTAAACAAAAAAAATGATAACCAGATAATAAAATTACAAATAAAATTTTTAAAAGTAACCAAGTATCAATACCCACATAATGTGTAAGTGTAAAACCTGATATCCACGTCACTATAAAAGCTGGAAACATAATTATTCTGTACAATTTTCCTTCCATAAGTTTGAATGTTTCTGAGGTTTCTTTTGTAATTTCAGGATTAGCATGATTTACAAACAAACGTGGCAGATATAAAAGTCCAGCCATCCAAGCTATGATACTAAAAATATGAATAACTTTCAGAGTATTAAATAACATTATTTATTCCCATACCGCGTGAGGAGGCATTGACATTAATATAGCATCAACATTCCCGCCAGTCTCTAGACCAAATTTTGTACCTCTATCATATAATAAGTTAAATTCAGCATAGCGACTACGCTTAACTAATTGTATCTTTTTTTCCTCTTCATTCCACTCCTCATCTTTAAGTGCAATTAAAGTATTTTTGATAAACTGATGAAAATAAATACCTACGTCTTGGACAAATTCAAAATCTTTTCCCCAATCGCCAGTTTGAAGGTAATCAAAAAATATTCCTCCAACACCTCTTGGTTCGTTTCTATGTTTAAGAAAAAAATAGTCATCACACCATTTTTTAAATTTAGGATAATATGATTTATCATATTTATTACACAAAACTTCTAAACCACTATGATATTTTTTCTCATCCTCAAATATTAAACAAGGTGTAATATCCATGCCTCCACCAAACCATTCCTGAGTGGTTTTAATAAATCTTGTATTAAAATGCATAGAAGGAATTTTAGGTGAAACAGGATGTAATACAACACTGATGCCGGTTGCATTATAATTTGGATCTTCTTTAGCACCCGGAATAGCATCTCTCATATTTTCGTTAAATGTCCCAGAGACGGTAGAAATATTTACTCCACCTTTTTCAACAATATTACCTTTAATTTTACTCATTTTACCACCACCATCACCTTTGTGATCCCAGTTACTTATTTCAAATTGATTTTCATCAATGTTTTGAATAGTTTCAACTAAGTTATCTCGTAATTTTTCAAACCATTCTTTTGCAGTATTAAATTTGGGATCAGCAATCATAATGGCCAACCTTGAGTATGTTTTTTTATCAGATTTACAAAAACATCTATGTGATCATCGTGATCGTTCAAGCAAGGTATATAATGATAATTTTCTCCACCTGACTCCATAAAATATTCTTTATTTTCTTCTTCAAGTTCTTCAAGTGTTTCAAGACAATCACTACTGAAACCAGGAGATATTATATGTATATTTTTAATCCCTTGTTTTGGTAATTCTTTTAATGTTTCACTTGTATATGGTTTTAACCATTCCTCTCTTCCAAATCTACTTTGGAAAGTAGTCATTATCTCATCATCAGATAATCCCATATGTTCTTTGACCAGTCTTGTGGTTTTAAGACAAAAGCAATGATACGGATCACCATTAGTCAAATACCTTTTTGGTATACCATGATAACTAAAAATAATTTTTTGTGGTTTTGAAGTTTTTTTCCAAAAAGACTTTATTGAATTTGACAATGCTTCAATATAATTTTTTTCTTCAAAGTACTGATTGATAAAACGCATTTCAGGTATCCAACGCCATTTTTGCAATACATTTGTTACTTCATCAAATGTACTACCTGTTGTTGCAGCACAATATTGCGGATACATAGGTAGTACTAATAATCTTCTTACTTGTTTTTTTTGAAGTTTTAACAAAGCATCTGGAATAGATGGATTGCCATAACGCATTCCAACTTCAAAAACTATATTTTCATTTTTTGAAGAAAAAGATGATTGGATTTTATTTAGTTGTCTGTTTGCGATATTTAAAAGTGGAGAACCCTTATCAGTCCAAATTTGTTTGTATGCTTCTGCTGACTTTGATGGTCTTATTTGTAAAATTACTAACTTCAATATAATTTGCCATAAGATTTTAGGTAATTCTATTACTCTAGGGTCTGACAAAAATTGATTAAGATAAACTTTTAGTTCTTTTTTATTTGGAGCATCTGGTGTGCCTAGGTTAGTAATTAAAACACCAATTTTTTCTTTACTCCCGTGCTCATAATCTTTTTCACCTATATATTTAACCATATCTATTAGCTAAATTCTTTTCTGATATTTTCTATAAATAAATGAACATTTTTTTCTGGAGTATTTTTGTTAATTCCATGTCCAAGGCCACAAATCCAGCCATTAAGATTTTCAATTGATTTCATTTTTTTAATAAAATCTTTTAAATCATTAAGAAGTATGTCTGTTTCGCTTAACATTAATTGTTCATTAAAATTTCCTTGAATAAATCCATGTTTTTGATTTTCAAACATAGATTTAAGATCTATTGTGTGATCATAGCCAAAACCAGCAAAGGGAAAACTTATGATAGAATTAAGATCTGTTAAACTCTTACCTCTTGAATAATAGCCAAGTTTATTTGGAAAAGAAATTGCAATCTCTTCCAAAAATTTTGAATAAATTTCATGAAAATTTATTTTATCTAAATCATACAAGGAGCTATCAAAAATCATCACAAGTTCTACACCTGCATCTAATTGTAATTGAATATTTTTCTTAAGAAGAGGTAAGAGAATTTTTGAAATAAATTCTAAATTCATTTTAGTGTCGATTAAATCAGAGTTATTATTTCCAAATGCATATTTTGATAATGTCCAAGGTCCACCAACAAATCCAATTAAACTTTTATTATTAGGCAATTTCTCTTTTGTTATTTTTATAGCTTCAAATTGAAACTGCATATGCTCAATGCCACGATCAATATTACTATAATTACTAATGTTTTCTGAATTTATATAAGAATTAAATTTAGGTCCTGGGTCAAACTTTAATTCTAAACCAAGTCCCTCCAAGATAAATAAAATATCACTAAATAAAATTGCAATATCGTAATCAAACTCTTGTATTGGACCAAAAGCGACTTCTGCGGCTAGATCTGGAGTTTTACAAAGTTCTTCAAAAGTATATTTTTCTTTTAGCTTGCGATAATGCGAATGGTACCTCCCAGCCTGTCTCATAAACCAAATGGGTGGTGTTTTTTGAATATTTCTTTTGATAGCATTTTCGAATAAAATATTTTTCATTTTTAGGCTTTTAGTAATTTTTTCTTCCAACTATCATAAGATAGCTCAACAAAAAGATTTTTATCATTACCTAATATTTTGCTAATCTCATTGTAAGTATTTCCTGGGCCACAAAAATGATATTTTTCTATAATTTTAGGATATTTATCAATACTCGCCTTAAAAGCTGAACTACTCATCCAATAAAAGTACTTTTTCTTTTCTATATCTATTTCAAAATCAATAGACTCCAATTGATACGTTTCAATTTTATTTTTTATGGAACTTTCAGAAGATTGAGAATGAGTTAACTTAACCCAAGGATTATTTGTAAGTGAATTAATATCTTTATCAAAATCCTCACCAAGACCATCTGAAGTTCCATTAACCCAAATACCTCTTTCAGATAAATTTTTCCATGTTCTTAAACCACTAGTCCAAATAACATTATTTGATTGGATTTTTGACTTATCTGGGATTGAGCTAATTCGTGAAACATAAATACATTTATTTTGTAAATTATTTATATCATCAACATTTTCATTTAATTGTTTTCTAGAAAATATTTTATAATTTTTTAAATTTTCAGGATAAATTTCATCTGTTGTATTACTAGTAAAACTTATATCTTTTGGATCAATAAAATCCCAGCTCTCAAAATGATTGCCATTTTCATCTTCACCTCTTTTAGATACAACTAATCCTAATTTATGTGAGATGTAAGATACTCCTATTTTTTGATGACATCCTCCTCCATAATTTTTTAAAATATTTCTTTCTTGAATAACATTTGAATAATCTTTGGAAAAATTAATATCATTTAAAATTTCGTTAAGTTTATTATCTTTAATTCTTGTTTCAATCGCTAGAGCTCCTTGTCCAGGAGAACAAGGATTTATAGACAATGGTAAAACAGACCATAGACATTCGTTAATATATTTTTTTAGAGTTGTTTTTAATTCATTAAATTCAGAATAATTATTTAAAAGTAATCTATCAATTGCTGCCTTAGCAACAATGAAACCATCACTATTAGGATCTTCCAGAAATTTTTTAAATCTAGTAGGTATGTTACCTCTTATATTTTCAAAGCAAACTTCATCAAACTTTTGTGGAAGATAATTTTCAATAAAATTTTCTAAATTATATTGTCTTCGAGGCGATGAGCAAAGAATAGTAATTTTCTTACCATCTAATGTTATGTTTTTTTTTAAGAATAATACATCTCTTTTGTCGGCTCGTTTTATTGTTGCAGTTATTTTAGTTTTATCACCAACTTCAATTGGAAGATCCTTCCAAGAGTGGACAATTAAATCACATTTATTATTTATTAATTCATCTCTTAAATCATTAGTAAAAACACCTTCTGTTGGCATTTCAGAAAGAGGGGTCTTTAGATCTTTATCTCCAGAGGTACTTCTCGTTAAAAATTCTATTTCTACAAAAGGATGTTTTGATTGCAAATAATCGGAAAACTCACGTGCTTGAATAATTGCTAAGTCACTTTTTCTCGATAAAACTCTAATTTTCATGGATTATATTTATTTAAATAGCACTATATAATAAAATTAGTAATGGTTGAATTTAAAGGTACAAAATCTTCGTGGGGCTTGGTTGCAAAACTTTTTCATTGGTCATTAGCACTTCTTCTTTTTTGGCAAGTTGCAACAGGGATTAGCCTTCATAATATGGAATTTTCTCCTCTTAAAATGGGTTTTATTATTACTCATAAATTTTTTGGCACCTTAGTCTTTAGTTTAGTTGTACTTAGATTAATGTGGAAATACATATTTAATACTCATCCGAAATATGAAAATATTCCTTTATTTCATAAATTGGTTTCGAATTTAGTCCATTTTGTACTTTATGGTTTAGTTATTCTTATTCCTATTCAAGGTACCTTTATGACCTGGCTTGGAGGAGAAGATGTCCATCTCTTGGGATTAATTACAATACCACCTTTAATCGAAGAGAACTTTTTTCTATACCCTCAAGCTCTGGCTATACACTACTACTCAGCACTTATATTAACAGCTCTTTTTTCACTTCATATTGCAGCGGCATTGTATCATCGATTCATGATTAAAGATAAATATGGTGTCTGGAGGAGAATGTCTTTTAGTAGACATAAGGTGTGACAATTCATTCAATTAAAGACTTACAATTAAACATTGTCTAAGTTATCTAATATTAATGCAATATAAAAATTTCTTTAAATCTGAATTAAAAAATCTCAAAGAACAAGGTCTTTATAGAGACTTTAGAAATATAGACAGACCTATAAGAAGTTTTCCAAATGCAGATGAAAGTTTCAAAGATAAACAAAGAGAAGTAGAGGTTTGGTGTTCTAATGACTATCTAAACATGAGTCAGCATCCAGAGGTAGTAAATGAAATTGTAAAAACACTACTTGAATATGGATCAGGTTCAGGTGGAACAAGAAATATTTCTGGTACATCAACCTATCATACTGAACTTGAAAAAAAACTCGCAAATGTTCACAATAAAGAAGCAGCATTAGTTTTTGCTTCTGCTTATACAGCAAACCAATCTACTTTATGGACTTTAGGAAAAAAAATTAAAGATATTGAGATATTTTCAGATGAATTAAATCATGCATCATTAATACAAGGTATTAAGAATAGTGGAGCTAAGTGTCATATATTTAAACATAATGACATTGATCATTTAGAACAGTTACTAAAAGAGTCAGATGTAGATAATCCTAAATTAATCGTTTTTGAAAGTTTGTACTCCATGGAAGGCATAAGATCACCCATAGTTAAAATTGTAGAGTTAGCAAAAAAATATAACTGCATGACATATTTAGATGAAGTTCATTCAGTTGGACTTTACGGTAAAGAAGGTAAAGGTATTGCAGTAGAAATGGGAGTTGAAGATAAAATAGATATTATTAATGGGACTTTAGCAAAAGCATACGGTCAAATGGGAGGCTATATTGCAGCTAGTTCAGAAATAATTGACTACATTAGGAGTTTTGCACCAGGTTTTATTTTTACAACTTCAATTTGCCCATCAATTGCTGCAGGAGCATCTAAGGCAATAGATATTGTTTCTCTTGCAGAACAATTAAGAATAAGAATAAAAGAAAATGCTGCTTTAATAAGGGAAAATTTAGATTCCTTAGCAATTCCTTATTTGGATACGAATTCTCATATAGTAGCAGTATTAATAAATGATCCTTTTTTATGTAAAAAAGTATCGAAAGATTTAATTGATGATCATGGTATTTATGCACAACCAATTTTTTATCCAACTGTGCCAAAAGGTTTAGAAAGACTGAGAATAACCGTTACACCAAAGCATAGAAAAGAGCATATTGAAAAAATGATTAAGGCTCTAGATACTGTTTGGTCTAAAAACAATTTGCCAAGAAAAAATATTAATAAAGTTACAGCAAATATCTAAGTCTTAATATTGATATCGATCTGTCTAGCCGCAAAACCATAGTAAACTACTGCTAGAGTTATTATAAAACCTCCAATTATTACAGTTGTACTTGGTACTTCATTAATTCCAAAAATAGGAAGCCATACCCAAAGAACTCCTCCAACAACTTCCATTAACGATAAAAGTGCAAGCTCAGCTGAGGGCAAATATTTTGCTCCAAGACTATAAAGTATCAAACCAGCTGCAACAATTAATCCATGAAGTATACTCAAATAACTATTTATTTGAGGCATCAGAATCAAAGGTTCAAAAGAGAAGCCTAAAATGAAGAACGCAAATATTGTACAAAATAGTCCAGCTAAAACAACTGTTGTGAATTTTGGCGTTTTAGGTTTCCATCTTATTGTTACCGTGTATAACGCAAAACCAGTTGCAGAAATAAATCCTATTATTGCACCTAAAGCAGTTCCAGAAATACTATCATTTATAATCATCACGCAAACACCTATAAATGCTACAACCATGGCAATTAATGTTGATTTTTTTAATATTTCACCAAGAACAAAATAACCAACAATGGCTGCAATAAAAGGCATGGCTGCTAACATAAATAATGTAACAGCAGCAGTAGTCATAGTAATAGAAAAAATAAAACCTGTAAAAGCTGTTGCTAGAAATAAACCTCCGAGTATGGATGGAATTCCTATTTTGAAAAAATTCTTATAAAAAGCAAAACCTTCACGAAAAAATAAATATATAAGAAGAATAAATGAAATTGTTAAACCTCTATAAAATAAATATTGAAAAACATATTGATGGCCATCGACCATATATCTAACGGTTAACGCTCCAAAACTCCAAAAAATTCCAGCAAGAAAAACTACACAAAAAGCATATAAATAAGAATTTTGACTCATTATTTAATGGTCAAATCATTAAATTTAATAAAAGTAAATTAATATTTTAGTTATTTATTTGAATACCAGTTTCTTTACTTCCTGAGATCTTAAAATTAACTTTATTATCATCATTTTTTTGAATTTCAGTCACAGATGACATTTTACAACTTGCAATAGAAAGTAGTAAAAAAATTATTGGCAGCTGCCTATAGATCCAAGAGCACATTTTTTACCATCTATCCAAATTGCATTTGATAAATTTGCTTCATCAAAAATTGCTCCTGAAATATTAGCTCCTAGTAAATTTGCTTCATATAAATTTGCACCATTAAAAGTAGCTCCAAAGAGATTAGATCCTTCAAAGTTTACTCTAGCAAGGTTTGCATTATCAAAATTAGCATTATTGCAATTTGCACCTTGTAAGTTAGAAGCATATAAATTTGAATTACTAAAATTTGAGAAAATAAAATTACCAATTGATAAATTTGAGTTGTTAAGTTGAGATTTTTCCAAATTAGATAGAGATAAATTAACTCCTGACATTTGAGAGTTAGCCAAACCAAAACCAGATAAATCTACATTTTCATTAAAATCACAATTGGTCCAATCCACTTCATTTGCTGGCTGGTCACTGCACGCAGCAAATACAGAGAAAGAGCTAAACAAACTAAATACAAATAAAATTAAAAATCTCATATCGATTTTTTATGATCAGTTTATGTTAAATTTAAGGCAAATTAGCGAGAAGTGA
Organism: uncultured Alphaproteobacteria bacterium; assembly: GCA_902597795.1. Classification (GTDB taxonomy): domain Bacteria; phylum Pseudomonadota; class Alphaproteobacteria; order HIMB59; genus CACPNW01. The sequence goes on from CACJZA010000007.1 coordinate 63,071, forward strand.
GTTTTAGTTCAATCCTTCTATTTTGCTGCAGGTCACTCTCAGTTTCTCCTTCACTAATAGGGTAAAACTCTCCATATCCAGCAGATGCTAATCTATTTGGTGGAAAACCAAGATCAAGAAGAAGCTTTAGAACTGTATTAGCTCTGGCTGAAGATAATTCCCAGTTTGATGGATATCTAATTGTCTGTATAGGTCTTTTGTCAGTGTGACCTTCTACCATAATAATCCAATCAATATCAGATGGGATATCATTAGTAGTCTCTTTTAAAGTAAGGCCAATTTCACTTAACTTTTCTTTACCAGATAGTTGTAAATCTGCTGACGCAGAATCAAATAATAGCTCTGATTCAAAAATAAATCTATCTCCCACAATTTTAATGTCTTTTCTATCACCTAAAATAGATTGTAATTTTCCAAAAAACTCAGATCTATATTTTTGAAGCTCAAATACTTTAGATGTAAGAGCCTTGTTTAATTTTTCACCAAGTACTTCAATTTCTAAATCCTTAATTAAAGCCTGACTTTCACTCGCTTCTAAAGCACTATTAAGTAAAGCAATTTCTTTTTGTAAAGTATCAATTTGATTAGAGAGAATTTCTACCTGCTCTAATGTTTTTGAAGCTTGTATTTCCATTTTTTCAATTTCTTCAAGTGACGTTTCCTTTTGTGCTTGATTCTCTTCTTCTAATGAAACAATTTGATTTTGGAGGAGTTCAAGTTTTTCAAGTTGCTGTTTTTGTTTTTCTTCAGACAAAGATAGTACATTATTTAATTCAGAAATTTTTCCACGAAGATTGAAAATAGTATTATCTTTCTGTAATAAATCTTTATTTAATCTTGCTAGTTCTTCATTTTTAAATCTAATTGCATCAAGTTGCTCATTAAGTGATGCATCTTTTAAGCCAAGACTATCGTTAATTTCTAAAAGATCATTCATTAATTGTTGATATTGAGATATTTGATTTTGTAATTCTTCATCTCTTAAAGATAATTCAATATTTGTTTTCTCTAAATCGTTATTTAAACTTAGTAGTTCCTCATTTTTGTTTTTTATTGCCAATAATTGATCTTCAATTCCTCCATCCTCTAAACCCAAACTTTCGTTAATTGCCATTAAATTATTATTCTTTTCATTTAATTCTGAAATTGTTGCTTTAAGAGATTTCTCACTTTCCATTAGTTTAAAATTCGCATTATCTAATTCTTGATTAAGTATTTTAAGCTGATCAATCCTTGTTGCTAGCGCTTTATTAATCCTTTCACCTAAACCTTCGGTTTCGAGTAAAGCAATTTCTTGTCCTTCATAAGTTTCTAGAGCATTTGCAACTATTCTTAACTCTTTTAAAAGACTGCTAATTTGCTCGGATAATGCAATAATATTTTGCTCTTGAACAAAAATTTCTGATCGTTTTTTTGCTACATCTGTTTGTAATTGTTCACTTAATAACCGTTCACTTTTTAAATTTGATTGCGTATCTTCAAGTTGTTTCTCTGTTTCTGAGAGGGTTGAAAGAGCTTCTTCTTTGTCTTTAGTTTCAATAACTAATATTTTTGAAAGTTCATTAATTTGTGATCTTAAATCTTGGAGTGCTTTATCTCTCCCTGATATGGCATCACTTAAGTATATCTGTGAAACTGTAAAGACCATTAATACAAAGATAATTACAATTAATAATGTAGCTAAAACATCCACAAAACCTGGCCAGATATTTGTTGTATCAGCAAGTCTATTTCTTAAAGACCTAGTAGACATTATTATTTTTTAATTTTCTTTAATTCTTTTTCAATATTCTGAAAATACTCTTTAATTTTTTTTGCTTCTAATATTCCATTTTTACTTAACGCTTCTGTTAAGTTCATAAGAGAAGATTGTGTATTTAGCTGAGAAGATAAAAAATTTGATAGTTGTTTATCAAGATTGGATGAGTTCGAATTTATTTTATTAAGTGTTTCATTAAATTTATCTAAATTTTTTGAGATTTTAGTTTGATTTTCAGATGATTTTTTAAAAGTATTTAAAAGATTTTCTAAGTTATCATAAATTTTTTGAATTGCTTCACCAGTTGGCTTATCTTCAACTTTAGAAAAATCAGGCGATGAATTAGAATTAAGTATTTTCTCAAAGTATTGACTAAATTTATTTTGCGCTTGACCAAGATTTAGATCAAGTAATCCTAAAATTAAAGAACCTGCTAAACCTAACAATGAACTACTAAATGCAATGCTCATTCCTTCTAGTGGAGCGTTTAAACCATCTTTAAGAGAATTAAAAAAACCTGCAACATTAGTATCATCTATATCTAAGCCACTAATAACATTGCCGACAGATCCAATGGTTTGAAGAAGTCCCCAGAAAGTTCCAAGGAGTCCTAAAAAAACTAGCAAACCTACCAGGTAACGAGAAGTTTCTCTTATGCTTATCAAAGTCATATCAGAATTCTCTATCAATCTATTTATTGATGAACTTTTAAAAACAAATTTTCCATCAATATTTTTTAATTCAAGAGAAATATTTTTGTCCTGACCTCTTAAATTTGAAAATGCTTCTAGGGAATTAATAATGTTGAAGTTGGAATAAGATATATATTTATAATTTAAATAAATGAGATGGAATAAATTAAATAGGATTCCAATTAACAAAGCTAATAAAATTATAATGTTAATAAAAATATTTGATAAAAAAGCATTTTGTAAAACTGGATATAATAAAACTACAATAACAAAAACAGCAACTAAAAATATAGAAGCTCTAATTAAATAATTATTTAATGATTGTGCCATAATAGAGGATTATATCACCTGCATTGGAAATTCAATAAATATAAAGAGCTTAATTGTAGATATAATTTCTCGTAAGAGGCAAATTGTCAATATTCTTTGCTATTTGTATTTGAAAAACAACATTACCCATATTGACAAAGGAATACTTACTTGCCAAAAGATAAAACTCCCACATTCTAAAGAAACGTTGATCAAACATCTTTATAATTTTATCCTTATTTTCCATAACATTTTGATACCATTTAGAAAGTGTGTGAGCATAATGTAGTCTAAGTACTTCAACATCAGTAACATTTATATTTAGTTTTTGTGTTTCATTCATTACTTCAGATAATGATGGAATATAACCACCAGGAAAAATGTATTTTCTTATCCAAGGACTTGTAGCTGTTGGTTTGCCTCTTTGACCAATTGTATGTAAAAGAAAAACACCATTTTCTTTTAGAATATCATTAGCTTTACTTAAATAAGTTTTAAAATATTTTACACCAACATGCTCAAACATTCCAACTGATACTATACGGTCATATTTTTCAATCTCATTTCTATAATCTTGTAATGCAAAAGAGACTTTGTCAGTCAAACCCTCTTTTTGTGCTCTTTCAGAAGCAGTCTTAAATTGATTTTCTGAAAGTGTAATTCCCTTTACTTTAGCTCCAGTAGATTTTGCTATTTCAATTGCCATTCCGCCCCAACCACATCCAATATCAAGTACATTCATATTTTCTGTAATTTGTAGTTTTCTAATTATATGTTGTTTTTTATCTTTCTGCGCTTGATCTAAACTCATATTGGGATTGTGAAAATATGCGCAAGAATATTGCATATCCTGATCGAGAAATAGCTTATATAAATCTTCATTTATATCGTAATGGTGTGCTACATTTTTTTTTGAATTTACAAGCTGATTAATTTGCTGAAGTGGCATAAAAATAGAAGATAAATACTCATAAAATTTATAAAACTTATTATTAGAAATAAAGTCGTCGTAACAATTAGTTATTAAATTAAGAAAATCTTCTATAGTGCCTTTTTCAATAACTAACTCCTCATTCATATATGCTTCACCTATATGAAGATTAGGATTTAAAAATAGCTTTCTTTCAATAGATTTGTTTTTTAATCTTATACAAACGTGAGGATTTGAATTTCCAAATTTATAAATTTTATCATTAGAGTCTATTATTTCTAATGTTCCATCAAAGTTAAGTTTTTTCAGTACACTGAATAACATGGTTTTATTATTTTAAGAAAAACATCTCTTATGTCAATAACTCTAAATTATTAACATTTAATGAGAAAATAATTTTTAGAGATTGACTTAAGCAGCGATGCGACGATTTTTTTGAGCTTCTTTTTCTTTTTTAAGCTCTTTTTCGTCAATATACGCAATATCACAGTGGCTCTGACAGTAAGGCTTTCCAGCAACGGTATCAGCTTCACAAAAATGAAAATCTTTCTCTTGTGGATCTCCAATTGGCCATTGGCAACTTGAGAAACTGTGCATCACACTGTTTTGTTTGAAATAATTTTTTAATATAGACATAATGATTTTATTAATTTCGAGGTAGTTTATATTTATGAAAAAACCAGTATTCAACATTAAAAATAAAAAAGTTGTTAATTATCAATATGTTAGTACTTTAATCTTTTTGACCTACTATATGTTGATACAAAATTAATAACAAAAACGAATCGGTTTACCGAAAAAATAAAATTATAAACAATAGTGCCAAAAAAAACAGATAGGATTTGATTACAAAACTTTTAGTTAATTTAGATTTAGGAGGTTTTCTCAAATATATAAAAAAAACAATAGTACTCCAAAATAATAAAAGTATTAACCAGCCTGTTAAAAAAGCGTAATAAAAATCTACAGACATTGGTTACTTAAAGAATTAATCTAAATAGTGCAGTGTAAACCTGTTTTTTGGATATATTTTTGATGATATTCTTCAGCTTTATAGAACTCCTTAGCCTCTGATATTTCGGTAACAATATTTAATCCTGCACTTTTTGCGTATTCATTTTTAGAATGAATAGATTTATTTTTTTGATCTTCGTTATAATAATATATCGCTGACCTATATTGTGTTCCAATATCGGGACCTTGTCTATTTAAAGTGGTAGGGTCATGACACTTCCAGAAAACCATCAAAAGATCTTCATAAGATATTTTAGAATTATCAAATTCAACTAAAACAACCTCTGTATGATTTGTATTTCCTTGGCAAACACTTTCATAAGAAGGGTTAATAGTATCACCTCCAGAATAACCAACTAAGGTATTTATTACACCTGGAGTTTTAGAAAATGTTTCTTCCACACCCCAGAAACAACCTGCACCAAATAAAGCTTTTTCCATAGTTATAAATATATATGTAATATAAAATATATCAATTTTTATGAGTCCAAAATTTAAAATTATAGATAAAAAGAATATCCACGATGGTTTCTTTAAGATGAATGAAGTTACTCTTAAATACAAAAAATATGATGGAAATTGGAGTAATGAAATAAAAAGAGAATTATTTGGTGGTGCACAAGTATCTGCAGTCTTACCATATGACCCTTTAAATAAAAAAATTGTTTTAATTCAACAGTTCAGACCAGGGACGATTTCTAAGGATAATGAAAATTATCTAGATGAAATAGTTGCTGGAATAATTGATCATGGTGAAACTCCAGAAGATACCGCCAAGAGAGAATGCTTGGAAGAAACTGGATGTGAAGTGAGCAATCTTACTTCTATACAAGGTTACTTTCCTGCACCAGGATCGTCCGAGTCTTTTTATCATCTTTTTTTAGGCAAGGTAATTGCTCCAAGTAAAGAAATAATAAGAGGTCTAGAGAATGAAAATGAGGATATATTAGTTAAAAGTTATAGTTTTGATGAAGTAAAAGCAATGATGAATAAAAAAGAAATATTAAATGGACTTACATTAATAGCATTACAGTGGTTTTTTTTAAACATCGAACGAACCTAAGTTCCTATACCTCTTTCATAAGGCTGAACTAATTCTTTACATATTAGGTTCATATCTAAAGTCTCAACATTTTTATCTATAGTTTGATATTCCTGACACTCATATAATTCGTTATCTTTTTGGAGAACTGTAACAAATAAGATTATTGTTAAATCATTTCCAACCTCTATGTCACTTATAGCGTAGCTCTTTACTTCAAATCCTTCATTAATAAGATCTTTATAAGATTTCTCTGACTCTAACCATTGATCTATATTTGGATTGGCTGTTAATGGGTTAGAAAAACACAAAAATACAGAAAATAAAAAAATATTTAGTTTGCTTTTAGCCATTGTAGAACTTCATTTATATGTTTGTTAGGAGGAAAAATAGGGTAGAATACTTTTTTAACAATATTTTTTTCCACAATAAGAGTTAATCGTTTAAAATAAATTTTGTTTTCAATTTCGAAATGTGGCATTTTTAATGAGTTGAGTAAAATATTTTCTGAATCGCTTAAAACATCGTAAGGGATTACTAATCTATCTGTCATTTCCTTAATATAATCTATTGTTTGAGTCGATATTCCTATAGGCAGTGCATTTAGTTTAATTAACTCTTCATAGTAATCTCTAAAACTACAGGTCTCCACAGTACAGCCAATGGCTCCTGGTGTTTGATTCCAATTTTTAGGCAAACTTTCATTTGGATTACCTGTCATAGGATAAAAATATAAAATTAAACGAAAAGTATCAGATCTTTTTATTTTTAATAGATTTCCCTGTTGATTTTTAAGAGATATGTCTGGCAAAAACTTATTTAAAAGATGATCAGCTTTTCCATCATTTTGTGGTTTAGGAAATTTGCTATAATCCATATTAATTTGTCTTGTATAATCTAACTCTATATATCATAAG
>CACJZA010000008.1 GCA_902597795.1 uncultured Alphaproteobacteria bacterium
ATATCTTTAAATATTAATAAAAAATCAATTTCACTATTATTATTCTTGTCAATTAATCGATAATTCTTTGGTATTCCAAAAAAATAAATCATTAGACTTACAAAATGTGAGCCATTCTCAACAAGATCTTTTGTATACCAAACAATACCTTTATTAAAAGAACCATAAACTTTTTTATCAATATTTTTTTTAATAGTATTTAATGCAGGATTGTAATTTCGTGTGTAGTTTATAAATATTTTTTTTTTATATTTTTTTTGTAAATTTAAAATTTTTTGAAATTGTTCTAATGTTGAACAAACTGGTTTTTCACAAACAATAAATTTGACTGATTTTTTTATAAGCAATTTTTTTAGAATTTTATAATGTGTATTTTTAGGAGTGGCGACAACAACTAATTCTGGATTATGAATTTTTAGACATGAATCAACTGATAAATAAAGTTTATTTTTAAAATTTTTTTTAATTTTTTTAATTTTTGAATTATCATTATCCACGACAGCAATTAAATTAAAATTTTTATTTATATTAATTGCCCTGTTATGACTAAGAATAAAATTTTGATTTAAATTTTGATCGTAAAAATAGCCGATATTTCCCATTCCAATTATTATACTATCAATTTTTTTATTCATTTAAGATCTTTAATAATATTCAGTAAATTCTTACAACTATAATCATTATTTTTTTTTCCTAATTTTTTTATTATTTTAGAAATAAAAATAAAATCACTGTAATCATCTAACTCTATCCTTACATCTGGAGCAAAAATGTCTGATGGAGGATATAAATAAATATGATCATATATATTTTTCTTTTCTATAATATAACTAGTTGGATGTTCTAAATAAAAATTTAATTTTTTTGAATTTTTACTAAATAGTTTTCTTATTCTTTTATATGAATCTTCTAAAATATCAGTTCGAAATATTTGGCAATTCATTCCTTGAGGATAAGCAGGCTCAATGCAATTAGTAAGATAGTCACATTTATTTTTTAAATATATATCGATGCAATTTTCAATTATTTCAGGATCTACTAATGGGCAATCGCCTGTTATACTTATTATATGATCTATTTTATATTCTTTTGCTGCATTAAGAACTCTTAATAGTACGTTATTTTCAGACCCTCTAAAGTTTTTAATTTTATATTTTTTTGTTAAATAAATAAAAAAATTATCTTTCACATTTGTTGTATTAGCTAAAATTATTTTCTTTGTTATATTAACTTTTTTTAATCTATCAAAAAGAAAACTTATTATTGGCCTTTGAAATACTTCTAGTCCGTGTTTACCAGGAAGTCTTTTGGAATTCATTCTAGCTTCAATTATTATTCCTAATTTATTATTCAAAATTAACTATCACCTTTTCTCTTAACATTAGAATTGATTTTGATTAATTCTTTGTTGTTATTTAAATAATTTAAAATATCTAAACAATTATAATCTATTTTGTTTTTAAAATGTTTTACAATTTTTTTAATTAAGATGTAATCTTTTTTTTCATCAAGTGTCAATCCAAGAGAAGGCCAGAAAAGTTTTTTAGGAGCAATTAAATTTATTGTTCTAATTGTTTTCGGATTGTTTCTTAAGCCAAGTGTTACATGCTCTTTTTCTAGATCATTTTTAATTCCTTTATAAATTCTCTTCAAAGATTTTAATTTAAAAATTTGAACATCCATTCCATCAGGATAACTTCTAAAATTACAATTAGTTACAAAATCACACTTATTAAGATAGAAAACTCTAATACATTGATCTAATAATTGATAATCAATTAATGGACAATCTCCTGTTATTAGAGTTATATTTTCAAATTTAAAAAAAGTAGCAGCATCAATGACTCTTTTAGTCACATTATTGCTTGAGCCTCTAAAATAATTGATTTTTTTTGATTTAAGAAATTTTTCTAATTTATCATCACTTTTTTCTTCATCAATAGCCACTACTATTTTATTATTAAATTTAGAAATATTTAACCTTGATATTAAATATTCAATCATTGTTTGTTTTCCACATTTAAGTAAAACCTTTCCTGGTAATCTTGAAGAAGAAAGTCTTGCTGTAATTATGATTCCATTAATCATTAAATGTAAATTTTAGATAAACATCATTTGAGATAGTAATAAAAAGAGACCTGAGTATTTTATAATTTGATTTAAAAAAACCTCCAAAAGATGGTTTTAATTTATTTATACGATTGTTGACATCTATTTCAAAAAAATAATATTTATACTTCTTTCTTATTGAAAATAATAATAATTGAGTACCAATTGATTTATAATTATCAAAAAAACCCAACTCATTATAGACATTAATATTATAACCTTTTAGTCCACATAAAGGGTCATCAATTTTATAGATGAATTTTGTATATAGAGAAAATAGTTTTTCTCCAAATCTTGGAAGTATATTTCTTTTTCCACTAACAACATGATATCCCTGAATTAATTTTTTTCTAATTTTTTTTATATCTTTTAATTTATGTTGTCCATCAGCATCAACGGTTATAATGTAATTAAACATATTCGAATTAGCAATTTCGAAACCTTTATTTAATGCTGCATCATAACCCATATTTGTTGCAAACTTAAAATATATTAAATTAATATCCTTTAAAATTTTACCTGTATTATCTTTTGAGCCATCATCTATGATAATAATATCACCTAAATCCTTAAGTCCTTCAATTACTGAAAGAATATTTTTCTCTTCATTATATGCAGGAATAACGAAACAAACATTATGATTGTTATTTTTCATTGTCACGTTCAAAAGAAAGTTGTGTATTAATTATAGCTCCAAAACCAGTTTTAAAAAAAAATATATTTTGAAGCTTTCTATCATTATCTATTTGATTTTTGTGAGGCATTATTCCGAAGTTTAGATTTCTTATTTGAATAGATTTTAAGAAAAGTATAGAATTCCACATTAAGTTATGGCCTATATTTCTGGTCTTATCACTTTCAATTTCAATTGAATTTGCAGCAGATGAGTAATTAGCAATATCTCCTTGGATATTAAATAACATACCGCCAAGAATTTTATTTTTATCATAAGCTAATGTTAATATAGCTTCATTATTACATATTGCTTCTATTAATAAATTATAACATATTGATGGAAATTTTTTACCTCCTCTTATGATAGCTTTTGAGTAGAGGTTTATCCATTCATTAAATATATTTTTATGTTTGTCAAAATTTGAAGCAGAAATATAAATTTTTATGATTTTATTTTCTTCTTTATTGATTATTGATTTATAACTTTTTCTAATATTTTTTTTTAATATAAGCTCGGAGTTCAATAGATTTAGATTTAAATATTTTTCGTTGTAAAATTTATATTTTAAATCTTTCATTATTTTAGAAATTTCATTTTGTTCATTATGTGGCAGATAGGGAAATATCCTACCATAGAATTTATTAATTTTATTTATTTTAAATTTATTGTGAAGTTCTGATAAAAAATAATTTAATTCAGTATATTTAATTTTTATTTCATTTGGACTTTCAAATTTTTGTCCACATATTTTATCTTTATAATAGAATGTATGACTATAATTTTTGTAATGTAGTTCTAATAATTTAATATTATCTAGATAAGAATTATATTTATACCAATAATTATTATTGTAATTTTTTTTCATATACTAGAATTTAACTTTTATAATGATAGAGTTTAAAAAAACTTTAATTATGTATTAGTTATAAACATCTTTTAATTTAATTATATCTCCTTCTTGAATATTTTTTTTTATTTTTTTTCCTAACAAATTCTTTAGCTGATATGGATGTAATGAATTTTTGGGACAAGGTCTAAGAAAAGTTACATTCTTTTCTGTAATGACAGTCCCTTTTATTAAATTCATTTTAGTTCTTATAGATCTTCTTTGAACAATTGAGGTTTGTTTTTCATTTTGCTCAATTTTTTTAACTCCACTGCCTAAAGCATTTTCTAATTCCCTTGATCGCTTAATCATCTCAGACCAATCATTAGGAGTCATTGAAAATTTATGATCAGGACCTTCGTCATTGTTATTTAATGTAAAATGTTTTTCAATTACTCTTGCTCCTAATGCTATAGATCCTAAAACTGTAGAATGTCCTGGAGTATGATCACTTAATCCAAGTATGCAGTTTTTGAATTTTTTTGAGTAAGTTTTTAAAACATTTAAATTAATATATTTAAAATTTTCTAAAGAAGCAGTGTAATTAGTATTACATTGCATAAGAACAAATTTTTTTTTATATTTTTTTATTATTTTATAAATTTCTTCAACTTCATTAATATTTGATGCACCGGTAGCTATTATTAAAGGTTTGTTTTTTTTTGCAATTTTTTTTATTATACCATGCCATGTAATGTCACCTGAACCAATTTTATATGCACACACATATCTATCTACATGATCAACTAATTCTAGAGAATATGGTGAAGTAAAAAAGTCAATTTTTGCATTTTTACATATTTTATATAATTTTTTTGTCCACTCTTGATTAATTGAAGCATCTTTATAAACTTCATATACACTTTTTTTCCATTTTGATTGATGAGATAATTTATTTTTCAATTTTTTAAATCCGTAATCACTTACAATTGAGCTTGCATTAAAGTGCTGAAATTTTGCAGCATCAGCGCCAGCTTCTTTAGCTTTATGAATTAGTTCTTCAGCTTTATTGATATTATTGTCGTGATTAGCAGCAATATCAGCTATAAAATAACTATTATAATTATAACCGATTTTTTTATTATTAATTTTTATATATTCGTTATTCATAAATTATTAATTTCATTTTGAATATTAGGTAATCTAATATTATAAGTAGTTTCAAATTTTTTACAATCCATTAACATATTCTTAGGTCTAACAGCTTCTAAATCTAGGTTTTTTAAATTACTTTTTAATATATTTGATGAATTAATATTTAAATGTTTTAAAAGTAAAATTGCGAAATTATATTTAGAAATTCCGTTTTTACTTCCTAAATTATAGGTACCTTCTACAGGATTCTGAATAACATATTCTATAATTTTACAAAAAGAATTAATAGAAATTGGATTAAAATAGATATCATTAGCTAAATTTATTTTTATATTTTTTTTGGCTGATTGTAATATCCAATTACAAAAAGAATTTTTTCTGAATTTATCACCGTATCCAAAAAAATTAGTTCTTAAAATTATTGTTTTTTTTAATTTTGTTAGATAAATCTCACCTAGATATTTGGAAATTGCGTAATTATTTATTAAATTAATTAAATTTTCACTACTATAATTTTTGTATTTATTTGAATATACTTGATCAGTTGAAATATGAATTAATAAAATATTTTTTTTAATTAAAATTTTTGATAAATTTAAATTGATTTTTGCATTTATTTCATAGGCTTTATTAAAATTATTTTCACAATCATCTACGTTTGTATATCCTACACAATTGATTATAATATTTGGTTTTGAAATATTTATTATTTTTTTTATATTATCATATTTTGTCAAATCATAAATAAATTCTGATTTTTTAGAGTTTGAATGCTTAAAAACTTTATAGTTTTTATTGAGAAAAATAGATAAATTTTTGCCTAATAAACCTGTAGATCCTAAAATAAGTATTTTTTTCATTTCTTTATGAAAAAATATCTTATCAGTCCATAAAACCTAATCAATCCCTGAAGAATAAAAAACAATGCTCCTTTAAATTTATAATAATAAATTGCTTTTAATGGATAAATTAAAACATACCTTATTAACTGATGGTACAAAATACTTGCAAATTTGTAAGGGTATTTATGTACAAATTCACCATCTCCATAACCATACCATATAAATTTATTGATATAATCTTTTAATAAAGGACTATGAAATTGAAAAATTTTTGTTTTTCCTATCCCAAATTTATATTTTGTATTTGAATATAGACGATATATAAAATCAGTATCATCTATTTTTTTTGTAACAGTATCATCAAACTGTATGTCTAAAAAAATTTTCTTTTTATAGATTGCAGGAGCTGTTCCAATCATTTTTTTTAATCCACTACAATTATGAGCAATATCCCAAGTTTCTTCCTCAGCAATATTCCAGAAACCATCACCAAATGATTTAAGCTGACTTTGCACTATATCAAAATTAAATTTAATTAGATCATCCATCAATTTATTCAAACTATGTTTTTCAAGATAATGATCTGAATCAATCATAGCTATATATTCATTTTTTGCTGCATTTATTCCTTTTTGCCTATCTGCTGTAATTCCTCCAGAATTTGAGATAATTATATTATTTGTAAAATTTTTAGCTATCTCAACTGTTTTATCTATAGAATTACCATCTACTATGATCAACTCATCAAAATCATTTTCTAAAATACTTGATAAGCATTGATTAATTCTGTTTTCCTCATTTTTTGTACATACAACAACTGACAATTTTGGGTAAGTTTTCATTCACTTAAGCTTAAATTCATTTTCTAATTTGTGATCTACAATATCTTTTATCATTCGAAAAAATGATATAGACCGTTTCCATTTTAAATTATTTATAATCTTCTTGGAATTACCAATCAAGAGAGTTTTTGATTTATTGGATTTTATAATTTTTTTTTCTATTTTAATTTTTTTTTCTATATCTTTAACTCCTATAATATTTGAAGCAATTATTATAAAATCTTTAATTGATTTAATTTTTCCAGATGCAATTGTATAGTCTTGATTATTTTTGCTTTTAAACATTAAGTAGAGTGCATCAACAACATCTCTTGCATCTGTCCAATCTTTTTTTTCATTGATATTTCCAATAATTATTTTTTTTCTTTTTTTAATTTTAATTTCTATAATTTGTTTAATAATTTTAGAGCTAAAAAAATTTTCAGATCTATTATAAGATTCATGATTATATAATATAGCATTTGCAACCCTTAAATGATATTTATCTCGAAAATATTTTGTTAAATCCATTGAAGCTTTTTTAGATAATGCATAAGGAGAAGTTGGATTACATTTAGTTAATTCATTTTGAGGATATGACAAATTATGTTCATATATTAAACATGAGCTTGCATTAATAAATTTGATTTTTTTATTAATTTTTAAGATTGAATTGAGTAAATTAAAAGTTGAAATTATATTAAATTGTATAATTTTATTTTGTTTTTCTATTATTTCTTCTGATGATGCATGTATTGCGGCTAAATGAAAAATGCATAAAGGATTAAATTTTTTTATTAATTTTGATGTTTCATAAATATCTAATAAATCAATTGTAACATAAGATATTTGAATGCATTCAGATAATAAATAATTTTTTATTTTTTTAGAGTTTTTTGAAATTTTTTTTTTGTGAACACCAATAATGTTAAAGCCTTTATTAAATAGTTTTTTGGCTAGAAATGATCCATCTTGCCCCAGAACACCTGTAATTAAAATATTTTTATTTAATTTACTCAAGAATTTTTAGATTTGGTAGAGGTACAATAAATTTTGTTCCATTTTTTAAAAGATCTCTCTCTCGTTTTAAAAATTCAGTAGTGAAATGCCATGGTAAAATAAATAAATAATCTGGAGATAACGACCTCATTTTCTCTTCAGAAATAATCTGAATCCATGAACCAGGTGTGTATTTGCCAAATTTTTGTTTTTGTTTTTCTGCTATAAATTCAATTAGGCTACTATTTATGCCATAGTATTGAAGAAGTGTATTTCCTTTAGTGCTTGCGCCATATCCTATTACCTTTTTTCCATTCTTTTTTAATTTATGTAATAAATCTAATGTTTCATTTTTTAAATTTTCTACTCTTTTTTTTAAATTTAATAATGATTTTTCCATATCTTCAAAGTTATTATTTTCAAATTCAATGATACTTTGTCTTCTTACCAATCCTATTTCATTATTAAATAAAGATACATTATCCATTTGATTTTTATTTTTACAAGCTACAACCCTAATACTGCCGCCATTAGTATTGTTTAATTCTGCATCAACTATTTTAAAACCATTATTATGTAAAATGTATTCTAAACTATTTAATGTATAATATTCTAAATGTTCATGAACAATGTTATCAAAAGCATTTTGCATTATCATTAATGGAGTATAACTAAGTTGAAGAATCCATATTCCATCGTCTGCTAAACAATCATATATATCTTTAGTAAATTTATTAGGATCCTCTTGATCATAAAACATTGCAATAGATGTTATAACTTTTGCTTTTGCATTATTAGAGAAGTTAAGAAAATTATTAGCAGTGAAATAATCACATAAATAATTTTGAATTTTAGACTTTGCTAATTTAGATAAGTTAGTTGCTGGATCAATGCCATATTTTTTAACTTTAATGTCTTTACTATATAAATCTAAAAGAGTTCCATCATTACATCCAATGTCTAAGACTATATCATCATCTTTTAAATTTACCCAATTAGGAACAATTTCAACAATATCCTTAAGTTGTTTTGTCATAGTTTTATTGGTTCCAGATAAATACCAATAATTTCTATACATTGCGTCTCTTTCTACAGATTCTAATAGTTGTATTAAATTACTCCCTTCACCAATCCCTATTCTAAGTTTAGATGATGGATAATCTTTTTTTTGGTCATCGTAAAAATGTGATAAATAAAAATTTCCTAGATCCCAGATTTCTTTTATATTTCTATTTGAAACTCGACATTTATCTATAGTAGTTATCATTTAGTTTAATCTTTCAAAACCTTCAGATGGTAATTTAAAATTAACATATCTATTTATACTATCACCATCCTCTATTTTTTTTATTATATTAAAAACTTTTTCTAATTCATAAAAATATTCATCTATGATTGCTTTGTTGTGCGATATGGAAACATAAATAGAATTAGTGGCTAAAAAATTTTTACTAAGCATCTTGTCAGTAATCAAGCCCTTATAAATTCTATTATTTTTACCAAAGGAAAAGTTAATCAAACTATCTATTCCTGTTATTGCAATATCTAATTCTTTTTTAATAGCTAGTTTACTTAATTTGTTTCTAATATATTGACCCTTTTTTTTCACAATCTCCCATGATTTAATTCTTTTCATTTCTTTAATCGAAGCTATTGCAGCTGTAGGCCCAATTCTATCAGACCAGAAAGTGCTACTAATAAAGGAATTTTTGGCTTCTTTCATTATTTTAGTTTTACCAATAACAGCATTAAGTGGATATCCATTGCTTAAAGCCTTACCAAAAATTGCTATATCAGGTATTACCCCATATGATTCATGAATGCCTCCAAGAGTTTGTCTAAATCCTGTCGTACATTCATCAAAAATTAAAACTAAATTTTTCTTTGTTGCAAAATCTCTTACCTTTTTTAAAAAATTATCTTTTGGTTGAATATTTCTTACACATTCCATTTTAATTACACCAATATTAAACTTTGAAACAATTTTTTCCAAAGAATGAAAATCATTATAATAAAAAGGGAAGGTTGTATTTTTTAGAGATGATGAAACACCCTTTGTCGTAATACCTTTTAAAAGATGCTGATTCAAATTATTTTTATTATTTAAATTTGTAGCTAGATACCAATCATGCCAACCATGGTAACCACAAACTGCAATATTGTTTTTTCCTGATGCTGCTCTTGCTAATCTTATTGCTACAGCATTTGCTTCTCCACCGGTTCTAGTAAAATGAACTTTATCAGCCCATTTATGAATACTCTTTAACTGTTCAGCAAGTTCGACTTCTTCAAAACAATTTAGAGTTGACATTGTAGAGGTATTAATTACTTTTTTTACAGCATTATCTACATTTTTATTTGCATAACCAAGAACATTTGTGCCTATACCCATCATTGAAAAATCAGTGTAAGTTTTATTATCTAGAGCAGTAATTTTACAGCCCTTAGCTTTTTTGTAATATGTTGGCCATTTACCAGGTAAATATCTATTTGGATGTTTTGACAAAAACATATTTCCAAGAGCTATAGACTTATTTGCTCTGTTCCAAAAAGAATTGCTCATTTTCGTTAAAGCCACCTTCTTGGATCTATGAGATTAATTTCATTGCGAGATAGCTTTTTATCAAAATTAATTTTTTTATCTATTTTCATAATATTTTTAAAAGTATCAAATAATTGATCTAATTCATATCTACTCCTAAAACCCACAATAAATTCATTTTTATCTAAGTTTTTCATAATAAATGAGATGCATGCATAAATATTATTAATTTGATTTTTTTCAATCCATTTTTGGTAGACTAATAAAATTTTTTTATATTGTTTAAAATGTTTTGGTAAATTTTCAATTTTATTAAGCAATATACCTTGCAAAAATATAGATCTGTATACAACTTGTATATTATAATTTTTAGTGAATTCTAGCCATTGTTTTTTAATCATTCTTTGATCAAAAATATTTAACGGTGCTTGAATTATATCGAAATCAAAATTTTTTTTTAATTCAATCATTTCGTAAGGATTATAGATAGAAAATCCAATTTTTTTTATCATTTTATTTTTTTTAAGTTCATTGATAACAGAATAAATAATATCTCCCTCTTTTGATAAAATCTGTTCTGGATGATGAAAATACATTGCTTCTAATTTTGATACTTTTAGATCCGTAAAAATTTTTTCTATGATCTGATTAGTCTTTTTTTGTATATTTTTTTTTGATAATATTTTTGGGAATTTAGTATAAATTTTTAAATTTTTATTTGAATAATTTCCAATTAATCTATGAATATTACCATATTCGTATGCAGTATCTAATTTAGTAATTTTTTTTTGATAAATAAACTCAAATATTTTATCGATCTCTTCTTTTTTTATTTTTTTATTTTTGCTAAGTATACCATATTTTTGATCAAAATTTGCAGTACCTAAAATAATTTTATGTTTACTTAACAATGTCAAATAGTTTTAAGATATTTACGAATTTCATTTACTTTCAAAAAATTATCATTGTTTCCAGAATTGTATTCAAAATTCTCTTTAACTAATTTACCTTTCTCTTTTTTATTATTCACTAAGTAATCTATTTTTTGATCAATAAATTTAATTGTTGGCTTTATGACAAAATGATCTTTAAATTCAATTGTCAAATAATTTTCATCTTTTGGGCACATTATTTCATGTATTTTTTCACCAGGTCTCATACCAATAATTTTTTGCTTTATTTTTGGAGCCATAGCCATTGCTAATTCAGTTATTTTAATTGATGGAATTTTTGGTACAAATATTTCACCTCCATACATTCTTTGAAATGAATTGATAACAAAATCTACTCCTTGATCTAAGGTAATCCAAAACCTTGTCATCTTATCATTAGTAATGGGTATAAAATCATTTCTATCTTCAACCAGTTTTTTAAAAAAAGGAACTACTGAACCCCTTGATCCAGCTACATTTCCATACCTTACAACAGAAAATCTTGTTTTATATTTGCCCACAAAATTATTTGCTGCAACAAAAAGTTTATCAGATACTAATTTTGTAGCTCCATATAAATTAATAGGATTTGCCGCTTTATCTGTAGATAAAGCTATAATTTTTTTAATATTTTGATTTAATGAAGCTTTTATAATATTTTCAGCACCTAAAACATTTGTTTTAATAAACTCAGTTGGATTATATTCTGCAGCTGGCACTTGTTTTAAAGCAGCAGCATGAATAACATAATCAATACCTTTAAACGCAAAATTTAATCTATCGTAGTCCCTAACATCTCCTAAAAAAAATCTAAGTATGTTATTGTGCTTTAATAAGTTTGACTGCTGACTCATTTCGTGTTGTTTTAATTCATCTCTAGAATAAATAACAATTTTTTTACATTTATATTTTGAGATTAATTTATTTGTGATCTTTTTTCCAAATGATCCCGTGCCTCCAGTAATTAAAATAGATTTATTATTAAACATTTTTTATTTATATCTTGATTAATTAATTAATCATTAAAATAATCCTTTTTTTTTAATTTGAAATTGTTTACTAAATTATAGTGATTTAGTACTTTTTTTATATAATTTTTTCTATTCAAAAATTCTTTAGCAATCATAGGTGTGAAATCAATTTTTTTTGAATGCCTAATGTTTTTAAATGTTTTATTGAAATTTAAATCACCTTTTTTAAAATCTAGCAAATTTTCTTTTAAAAGTTTTAATATTATTGAATCTACAGCTGATTTCACTGTTGACATACTATAATCAAATGGATTTTTTGTAATTTCAGATGTAGCATGATAAATAATTGGACCAATATCTAATTCTTTACTTAAATAATGTATTGTTGCTCCAACTAATTCAGGATTTCCATCAAACAAAGCCCAAAAATTACAATCAGTACCAGTATAAAAAGGAGAAATTCCCATATGGATATTTATGGCATTCTGCTTGATTAAAAAGTTTAATAAATTTCCTTTTATAAAACTTGAACCAAAAACTAAATAAATATCACTTTTAAAAAATTCTTTATAGTTATTCATTTTAATTTTATTTAAATCCCCGTAGGCCAGATTTACAATTTTTATTGAATTTTTTTGGGAATAAATTGAAAAATGTTTTTTAAAAAATTTATTCTGCGATAAATTAACTTTTGTGAAATAGTCTGCTATATATTTATCTACTTTATATCTACTCTTATTTATTCCAGGAAAGTGTGTAGTTGACTCTTGAAAAACGAATAAATTACCAATTTTTTGTAAAGAATTCACAAGATAATTATGTCTTAATTTATTTGAGGTAAATATTGTTATCTTCATATTAAAGGTATTTATTATATTCTATATGATTATTTCGATTAACAAACAAATTCTTATTTTGTTTCTCATAATTAAAATGATATTTTTTATTTACATTCCTAAATGCAAAATTTATTTTAAGTTTTTTTAAAATTTTTACAGTTTGATAATTATAAACACCACTTGGATAAGAAAGTGAATTAATTGCCTGATTATTAATTATAGATGATAGATATTTTTTATTATTTTTGTATTCATTATATTGTGAAAAATAGGAAACTTTACGTATATTAAAAAAATGATTTTGTGAATGAAGACCAATTTTATTTTCTTTTGCGATTAGTTTTAAATCATTTTCATTTAAATATTTATCTTTATTTATTTTATGATAGTTAAATTTTTTCTTTTTAAATAAAATTTTATTTACTTTAGAAAACAAAGTATTACTAATTATTGAATTTCGTATAAGTCTAAATTGAATATCTTGATAAGAATAAAAAGATTTGAGTTTCATTACTTTTATTATTTTATAGTGATAATTTTTTAATAATATATTTAATTTTTTCTTGTCAAAGTATCTATAAAGTTCATTAAAAAAATCTTCATAATAAAAATTAACGTTAGAATAATAATTCATATAAAAATGTTTATAAGATTCTAGCACTTTATCTTTATTTAGAATATATGTGCTAGGAATAAAAAAGAACGATCTTATTTTAAATTCATTTAAAATTGGATATGCAATTTTAAGCTGAGATTTTAACCCATCATCAAAAGTCAGACATAAATGATTTTTATTTAGCGTATTATTATTGTATTTTAAAATATAATCTTCTGGGCTAAGTATATTATTAATACCTATATATTTAATTAATTTATATATATAATCTTGATTGACTGATCCTTGGGTATTTGGTTTTGAATTATTATCATGAAAATCATGAAACATTATAGGTGTATTTGTTAAATTCATTTAGTTAAATTTCTTGAGATATATTACCATTATTAATATTTAAGACACGATCACAAAATTTTTTAATTTCTAAATTATGTGTTACTACTAATATTGTTTTATTTTTTAATTTTTTTAGATTTTTATATATTTTGAATTCAGTTGTCTTATCAAGAGAACTTGTTGCTTCATCCATTACAATAATTTTTCTATCAAAGTATAATGATCTTGCAATTGCAAGTCTTTGTCTCTGTCCTCCAGATAAATTTACACCACCTTCTTCAACAATTGTATTGATTCCAGAAGGAAGTTCATCAATAAGGTTTTGTAATTCAGAGTTTTTTATTGCATAATCTAACTGAAAAGAATCTATTTTGCCTTCTTCAATTCCAAAAGCTATATTTTGTTTAATAGTTACTGGTGCTATAAAAAAATTTTGTGAAGTATAAGAAATATTATTTCTCCATTTTATAAGATTTTTTTCTATATTTACATTATCAACTTTAATCGATCCTTTTTTAGGCGATATTAAACCTAGAAAAATATTTAAAAAGGTTGTTTTACCAGACCCACTTTCTCCATAGATGCCAACAAATTCATGTTTGTTTATTTTAAGATTTAGATCTTTTATAATTTTTTTATCATTAAATCCAAAACTTATATCATTTAAATTTATATTACTATTAAAAGATAATGTTTTATTGTCATGGGCAAAATTTTTATGAATTATATTTTTTTTTAAAATTTGCATTTCTTTATCAATTAGATTTATCGATGGATGTGAGAATTTAAGTGTTTGATAAGTGTTAATTATTTTATTAGCGGATGGTAAAATTCTAAAAAATGCTACTGCAAATAATGGAAGTGAAGTTAGTAGATTATTCATATCATATAAAAAAATATTTAAAAAAATTATTATTGTTATTATTATTATAGCTAATAATTCTAATAAAGATCTTGGAAGTATAGAAATTATATTCATATTTCTTCCAGTGATTAAATTTTGCTTATTATAATTGTAAAAAATGTTTAAAAAATACTTTTGACAATTTAATATTGTAATTTCTATGATTCCACCAAAACCTTGTTGAACAATATCTATAGTCTTAAGTTCACTTTTTTGTCTAATTTTACCCCAAGAAGAGATTTTTGTTTGTAAAAAAAATATATAAAAAAATAAAAAAATTAAAATTATTAAAAATATAATTAGTGTTATTTGGGTTTGAAAATATAATAAAATAAAAAATATTCCTATAACAATTATAGTTTCGATAAATAAATTTAAAGCTGCATTAATATATGACATGGATACTGATATTTCAGAGGTAATATTTCTTAGAATCTCACTAGATTGCTTTGTTATAAAAAAAATATAATTTTGCTTAAGGTAGCTATTCATCAAATTATTTGAAAGTTGTAAATTAACTCGGTAAATCAAATTACTTTGATAATAACCAAAGAATATCAAAAAAAAGGACTTAAAAATAAACAGTAACAAGATAAATAAACTTGAAAATACTAATATTGATTTTGTTTCAATTTGTTTAAAATCTAAAATATTTTCAAAATAATTTAATTGAAAACTGTTATTTTGTGATTTTAGAATAATTTCAATTAATGGTATTATTATACCAATACTTAACATTTCTATAAATACATTTAATAAGGAAAAAATTAAAAGTATAAAAAAAGAAAAATAATAACCTTTTGTTAAGTTTTTAATTTTTGTAAAATTTTTGAAAAAGCTTATCATCAACTTTTATATTTTTATTTTTATTAGAAATATACTCATTCTTTAAATCATGCTCTATCATTTCGTTTATTAATTTCTCTAAGTTAAATTTATATTTAAAAGATAAAGCTTTTTTAGCTTTTTTTGAATCTCCTAATAATGAATTAACTTCACTTTTCCTAAAATAGTTTGATGACACTTTGATTATAACTTGTCCTTTATTAATATACTTTAAATTTTTTGAAATTTTATCAACTTTACCAATTTCATTTTTACCTTTTCCAATCCATTTAAGTTTTATACCAAAATAGTTACATGTTTTTTCAATGAATTGTCTAACAGAATATTGTTTTCCAGTTGCAACAACATAATCGTCCGGTTTTTTTTGTTGAAGCATCAACCACATCATTTTTACATAATCTTTTGCGTGACCCCAATCTCTTTTTGCGTTCAAATTACCAATATATAAACAATCTTCAATCCCTAAAATAATTTTAGCAATACCTCTAGTAACTTTTCTTGTAACAAATGTTTCTCCTCTTTTCTTTGATTCATGATTAAACAGAATTCCATTACAAGCAAAGATTTTATAGGCATTCCTATAATTAACTGTAATCCAATAAGAAAAAAGTTTTGAAACTGCATAAGGACTTGTTGGCATAAATTTTGTATTTTCATTTTGATTATTATCAATAGCATTGCCATAGATTTCTGATGAAGATGCTTGATAAAATTTTGTTTTATTTTGTAAATTAAGTATTCTTATAGCTTCTAGAATTCTTAGTGTGCCCAATGCATTTATATTAGCGGTATATTCTGGATTTTGAAAACTTACTGATACGTGACTTTGGGCTGCTAAATTATATATTTCGTCAGGTGAAACATTTTTTATTATATCAATTAGGTTACTGGAATCTGATAAATCTCCATAATGGAGGTGAAGTTTTTTATTTTTTTTAAAAGGGCCTTCATATAAATTATCAATGTTTTGAGTATTAATAACTGCCGTTCTTCTTTTTATTCCATGAACTTCATAGTTTTTAGATAATAATAATTCTGCAAGATAACTTCCATCTTGTCCAGTAATTCCAGTTATTAAAGCAATTTTTTTTTTCATTTAGTATTATATTTTAAATATACAGTTTTAAGACCATTTTTTAAGGAAATTTTTGGCTTCCATCCAAGTTTTTTTATATAACTAGAATCTAAAATTTTTCTAGGTGTTCCATTTGGCATATCAATTTTTTTTGTTATTTTTAAGTTCACTTTTGCAATCTTCATTATAATTTGTAATAAATTTAAAATATTAATTTCAATTCCAGATCCCACATTTATAATATCATGAAGATTTTTTTGTTTAAGTAAGAAAAAACAAGCTTCTGCTAAGTCGTCGACATGCATAAATTCTCTCAAACTTTTTCCATTTCCCCATATCTCAATATAAGTTTTATTATTTTTTTTAGCTTCATAAGTTTTTCTAATTAAAGCCGGTAAAACGTGTGCAGTTTCGAGGTTATAATTATCATTTGGCCCATATAGATTTGGAGGCATAATGGAAATGTATTCTCTTTTATATTGAAAGTTGTAAGATTGACATAATTTCACACCTGCTATTTTTGCAACTGCATATGGTTCGTTTGTCTGTTCTAACTTACCATTAAGCAATTCACTTTCTTTAATTGGTTGTTTAGAAAATTTTGGATATATGCAACTAGAACCCATAAAAAAAAGTTTTTGAATATCAGCTAAATGTGAACCATGAATTACATTATTTTGTATTTGTAAATTTTCATAAATAAAATTTGCTTTATTAATATTGTTAATATTTATTCCACCCACATAACCAGCAGCTAAAAATACTATATCAGGTTTGTGATATTTTAAATATCTGAAAACTTTCTTCTGATCTAATAAATTTAAGTTTTTTCTAGAAGGAGATAAAACATTATTAAATTTTTTTTTTAGAAAGATTCTTTTTAAAGAGCTTCCAACCATACCTGTAGCTCCAGCAATAAATATTTTTGAATTCTTATTAATCATGCTTAATAATTCCTAACATACTTAATAAAATACTAATAGGTATGAAATGTAACATGCTATTCCAATTGTTAAATAGATTGCCAGATGGAACTATAGGTAAGAGTATAAAAACAAAAGCTAAAATTAAAAAAAAGAAAGCAATTTTACTATTGTTAGTATTTTCGTTTTTAGAAATAATTGAAAATAGTAAAATAGGAAACATCTTATATATACTAAAAAAGAAAAGAAAAATAAATGGAACAGTGCCTACAATACCTGTTTCAGAAAGTAATTGTAAAAAAGCATGGTGTGGATGAGTTGTACAGGAATATTTACTATAGTAATATTTAGGATCATTACAAATCTCACGATAAATCTTAGGGCCAACACCAAAGACTTTGTTATCTAAAAAAATATTTGTAGCTGTAATATAATGTGCTTCATACATTTCAGAAAAAATATATATTTTTTTATCTTCTGATTGCAACTGATCAAAGGTTTGATTAATGAATCTATTTTTAAAATCTGGATTTAAAAATACTAAAATTACAACAATAGTTAAAATAGATAATATTGCTGATAATATTTGTACTCTGAAAGATTTAAAAATTATTATATATGTGAAGTCAAAAATCAAAAGCAAAACAAGTGCTTTACGTTCGCCAGATAATACTACTAATATATTTACACAAATAAATAAGGTAAATAAAAAAAAAGTTTTATAATATTGAAGAAATTTATTATTTGTTAAAAAAAGAATCGAAATTGAAGTTAACGTTGCAAATAAGGAGTAATATCCCATTTTATGCTCATCTCCAAAAAAACTAGAAACGCGATAATTAAAATATTCGTACCCTAATATATTATAATTAGTTAAGTATTGTAGTATACTATCTAAAGTTAAGCATGTTATTGATATAAAAAAACCTAAAAAAAGATAATTAATTAAATTTCTATAATTTTTATAAAAAAAATAAAAAGCTAATGAAAACAAACAAAATCTAAAATAAAACAGTGAGCTTTGTAAAGATAAATAGACATTAATTGAACTTAAAGATAATAAAATTAAATATAAACACCATATTAAGAAAAAAATTGTATAATAATTAAAAAAATAATATTTAATTAAGTTATTTTTAATAACAAAGAAAATAAAAAAAAGTAAAGAAATTATAATAATTAATTCACTTAAAAAAGGACTGAAGATAAGAAAAATAGGTAAAAGAAAAAAAATAAAATAATTAATGTATTTTGATATAATCATAAATTATTTGATATAAATAAATCTTAAAATAATTATTAACAATGAAATCATTAATGAAGAAATAAATATATTAATAATTATTATTATTTTATTTAAATTATTTTCAGAAAAAGGTCCTAAAACATAAAATGGTGGTGATGTTTTAATTAAATACGATACTTCTTTGTCTAATTGTTCTAAAAATTTAATTTGTTGGTAGTAGTATTTTTTTTGATAGTCATTTAAGTATTTATAGTATTCTTTATAAATCTCATCTTCTTTATTATTTTTAAAATTTTCAAGAAGCATAATTTGATCTTCAATTTCCTCTAAATTAGTTCTTTTGATAAGTTTTAATTTTTCTAAAATTAAATTTTCATAAGAACTCAAATCATAATTTTCATCATAATTTTTAATATCATTGATTATTTTTTTTGAGGCAAATTTATTAAATTTAAAGTTATCAAAATCTAATAAATAAGAAATTACATCTAAATTTTTTAAATCATTTTTTTTTAAAAAATTATAAGTTTCTTTAAGCTGCATAATTCTTAATTCAATTTTTTTTCTAATACTTTCATCATTAGGAGTAGTTATATAATCTTTAATTCTAGTAAAATCTGTTATCGCTTGAGATCTAGCTTCTAAATTTTGAATTAAATTATTTTTTATCTCAGAAATGAATTTATCAGCTTCTAACTCAAATTCATTTTTATCATAATTATAACCTATTAATTTAATTTCTAAATGTCGAGTAAATATTTGTTTCTTAAAATCCTCTCCTTTGGGTTCTGGATCAAGTATGTTATAAATATTTATTTTAGCATCTGTAATTAATTTGTTTTTTTTATTTTTAATTTCAAAAAAATAATTTGATTTATAAATTTCTTCATATATCCAATTTATTCTGTCTTCATTTAGATTAAATATACTTTTATTTACATAGTTTTGGGGCGTATCGTTCTTAATGATAATTTTATAAGAAATTTCGAATTTATTATAAATAATAAAGAAATAAAAAAATAATAGAAATACTGAAATAAAAAAAATAGATATAAAAAAAAAGATATTTGCCTTTATAAATAAAAATAAAGATAATAGAGAATTTTTATTTTCAATTCTTGCTGATTTCATTTTTATTTTTATACCATAAGATAAATTTTTTAATACCTTCTTCTATTTTAATAAATTTATATTTCTTACTAAATTTTAAAATTTTTTTATTATCTCCATGTGTTTTTAAAACATCACCAATTTGAAAAGAAGAGAAATTTATTTTAGCTTTTTTATTTAAATTATATTCAATCAGCTTAACAACTTTTGTTAATTTTTGAGAATCACTTCCACAAAGATTGAAAATTGAAAACAATTTATTATTTATTTTATTTGAAAAAATTATTTTATTAAGAAAAAATATTACATCATCAATATAAGTAAAATCTCTAAAGTGATTACCATCATTATTAAGATTTATTACTTGGTTTTCACTTATTAATTTTGTAAATTTATATATAGACATATCTGGTCTACCATATGGTCCGTATACGGTGAAAAACCTTAAGCCAGTACATTTGAGTTTATAAATGCAAGAAAATGATCTTGCCATGGTTTCATTAATTTTTTTAGTAGCCGCATAAAATGATTCAGGATCATTTGTATTATAAACTTCTTGAGTTGGAAATTTATTAACGTCACCATAAACTGAGCTACTTGAAGCAAAGATTAAGTGTTTTATTTTATATATCTGTGATAGTCTAAGTATATTATAAAAACCTTTGACATTAGAATCATTATAAATGTCTGGATTTTCTATTGAGTATCTTACTCCAGCTTGTGCTGCTAGATTAACTACTGTATGTATTTTATTTCCAGTAAATATTTTTTCTAAATTTCTGTAATTATTAATACTATATTTGAAAAAATAAAAATTATTATAATTTTTTAATATTCTTAATCTTTGTTTTTTTATATTAACATCATAATAGTTATTAATATTATCAATACCAATTACAACTATACCTTTATTTTTTAATAGTTTATCAACTAAATGGAAGCCGATAAAACCCGCACAACCCGTGACTAGTATATATTTCATTTTTTAATAACCATAAATAAATTTACTTAAAAATTAAATTCAACAAAAATTATTTCAAACATTAATTCTTTTTCTAATATTTATTTTTTATTATTTTTATATATTAATATTAAATTTCTAGAATACACCAAAAGACCAATGAATTGAGCAAGCATAAAAGGAAAACTACCTATGTGGTTAGCATAAATTAATGTAATAAGACCTCCAAACAAACTACACCACCAAAAAGCTATTGGAATTGTACTATTTTTATTTTTTTCAGAATAAATCCATTGAATTATCCATCTAGTAAAAAAAATTAATTGTCCAAAAGTACCTAAAGAAACCCAAAGTAATTCATTATAAGTCAAATTATAAAGACCTAATAATTCCAAAAATCCCCTAAACATTAATTATTTTGTTCCTGTTCATTAATAATCTTTTTAACCAATCTCATATCATTAATTCCTCTTATAAGTCGATCAATAGTTCCATATTTCGATTTACCAAACTTCCTTTTTCTATGATCTACATTTACAAAAGTGGTTTTATATCCAAAGCCTTTAAAAAGAGCTGGTAAGAAACGATGCATGCCGTCGAAATATGGAAAATTTTGGAAAGCTTGTTTTTCAAATATTTTAAGAGAACAGCCTGTATCTATGCAATTATCACTCAGATACTTTGATCTCACTGAATTTGCAATTTTAGAGGATAATATTTTAATTAGGCTGTCTTTTCTTTTTTGTCTTATGCCTCCAACAAAATTAATATTTAAATTATCATTAAATATTTTAATTAATTTTGGAATATCTTTTGGATTATTTTGGCCATCACCATCTAAAGTTATGATAGTGCTATATTTTGATTTTTCTATTCCATTTGCTATAGAAAAGCTTTGACCTTTATTTTTTTTGTTTTTTATTATTTTTATATGATTATATTTTTTTTGTAATTTTAATATTTTCTGTAACGAATTATCGTTACTGAAGTCATCTACAAAAACAATTTCGTAAGATTTGAATTTTTTACAAGAATTTATTATTTCTTGGGTTAAATTTACTACATTTTCTTCTTCGTTAAAAACAGGTATTACAATTGAGAACATCTAATTATTAATAGATAAATTAATTAATCCTGGCAACGACCTACTCTTCCATGTCTTAAGACAAAGTACCATCGGCGCTAACAGCTTTCACGTTCGAGTTCGGAATGGGATCGGGTGTTTATCTGTTGCTATGGTCACCAGGAAACATTTAGTTACAAAACTTTTCTCTGTACGGCATTGTAATCAAGCCAATCGAGTTATTAGTATTAGTAAGCTCCATGCATTGCTGCACTTCTACATCTAACCTATCAACGTGGTGGTCTTCCACGACTCTAATGGGGAAATCTAGTATTCAGGTGGGTTTCCCGCTTAGATGCTTTCAGCGGTTATCCTGTCCGTACATAGCTACCCAGCGATGCTCCTGGCGGAACAACTGGTACACCAGAGGTACGTTCATCCCGGTCCTCTCGTACTAGGGACAAATCCTGTCAAATTTCCAACTCGTATAGCAGATAGGGACCGAACTGTCTCACGACGTTCTGAACCCAGCTCACGTACCACTTTAATTGGCGAACAGCCAAACCCTTGGGACCTTCTCCAGCCCCAGGATGTGATGAGCCGACATCGAGGTGCCAAACACCCCCGTCGATATGGACTCTTGGGAGGTATCAGCCTGTTATCCCCGGCGTACCTTTTATCCGTTGAGCGATGGCCCTTCCACTTGGAACCACCGGATCACTATGACCGTCTTTCGACTCTGCTCGACATGTACGTCTCGCAGTCAGGCAGGCTTTTGCCATTGCACTCTAAAGCTGATTTCCGACCAGCCTGAGCCTACCATCGCGCGCCTCCGTTACTCTTTAGGAGGCGACCGCCCCAGTCAAACTACCCACCATACAGGGTCCCACATCCAGATAATGGATGATGGTTAGATATCAAAAAATTAAAGGGTGGTGTTTCATCTTTTGACTCCACCTAAGCTGACGCCTAAGCTTCAAAGTCTACCACCTAGCCTACACATTAATTTTCTAATACCACTGTAAAGCTATAGTAAAGGTGCACGGGGTCTTTCCGTCTAACTACACGTACTCCGCATCTTCACGGAGAATTCAATTTCGCTGAGTTGATGTTGGAGACAGCGGAGAAATCGTTACGCCATTCATGCGGGTCAGAACTTACCTGACAAGGAATTTCGCTACCTTAGGACCGTTATAGTTACGGCCGCCGTTCACCGGGGCTTCATTTTAGAGCTTGCACTCCACCATTTAACCTTCCGGCACCGGGCAGGCGTCAGTCCCTATACATCGTCTTACGACTTAGCAGAGACCTGTGTTTTTGATAAACAGTCGCTTCTCCCTATTCTGTGCCACCAAAATTTAGTTGCCTAAAAATTGGCCTCTCTTATTCCGAAGTTACAAGAGCATTTTGCCGAGTTCCTTCAACATCATTCTCTCAAGCGCCTTGGTATACTCTACCTTCCTACCTGTGTCGGTTTAGGTACGATCTATATTCTGAGGCTATTTCCAGGAACCATTTCACTGCATTTTCAATCCAATAAGAAAATACAATTTACATGATCCGTCAACTCTCAGAAGGTACAGGAATATTAACCTGTTTCCCATCGACTACGCATTTCTGCCTCGCCTTAGGGGTCGACTAACCCTGCGCAGATTAACTTTACGCAGGAAACCTTAGGATTTCGGCGAGAGTGTCTCTCACACTCTTTATCGCTACTCATGTCAGCATTCGCACTTCTGATACCTCCAACATTTTTTACAAAATATCTTCGACGGCTTACAGAACGCTCCGCTACCCCTTGTAATTATCGCAATAATTACAAAGTCACAGTTTCGGCAAATGACTTTAGCCCCGTTACATCTTCGTCGCGGAAAAACTTAATTAGAACAGTGAGCTGTTACGCTATCTTTAAAGGATGGCTGCTTCTAAGCCAACCTCCTGCCTGTCTTGGTCTTTCTACATACTTTCCCACTTAGTCATTATTTGGGGGCCTTAACTGGTGATCTGGGCTGTTTCCCTCTCGACTATAGACCTTAGCACCTATAGTCTGTCTGCTGTGCATAGAGTATCGGTATTCAGAGTTTGGTTAGGTTTGGTAGGAATCGCTTCCCCCTAGCCCATCCAGTGCTTTACCCCCGATATCATTCACACAACGCACTACCTAAATAGTTTTCGCGGAGAACTAGCTATAGCGGAATTTGGTTGGCCTTTCACCCCTTAACACAAGTCATCCAAAAACATTTCAACGTTTCCTGGTTCGGTCCTCCGATGCATGTTACTGCATCTTCAACCTGCTCATATTAAGCTCATCCCGCTTCGAGTCTAATCCGTACAACTAACGCCCTATTAAGACTTGGTTTCCCTTCGCCTACACCTAATGGCTTAAGCTTGCTGCACAGACTAAGTCGCTGACCCATTATACAAAAGGTATGCCATCACTTCTTAAAGAAGCTCTGACTGCTTGTAGGCATTCGGTTTCAGATACTATTTCATTCCCCCTATCGGGGTGCTTTTCACCTTTCCCTCACGGTACTAGTTCACTATCGGTCATCAAGGAGTATTTAGGCTTGGGAAGTGGTCTTCCCGTATTCAGACAAAATTTCACGTGTTCCGCCCTACTCGAAAATAAAACTACTTTTTACCTATACGGGACTATCACCTACTATGGTTTATCTTTCCAGATAATTCTAGTTATTATAGTTTTATTATTGGCCTGATCCGCCTTCGCTCGTCACTACTAACGGAATAGATTTCTTTTCCTCTAGCTACTAAGATATTTCAATTCACTAGGTTAACTCTTATTGGCTATGTATTCACCAATAAGTAACTCATAAGAGCTGGGTTTCCCCATTCGGATATTTAAGGATCAAAGTTTGTTGACAACTCCCCTTAACTTTTCGCAGCCTGCCACGTCCTTCATCGTCTCTTGATGCCAAGGCATCCACTAAATGCCCTTTTGCGCTTGATTGCAATTACGTACAGAGAAAAATTTTGTACGTATATTAATCAAATAAAAAAATTATTTTGATCAGTTATTATAAACATATTAACGTTTTAAAGAATAAATAAGATTAATATTAGATATATGGTGGAGGATAGCGGGATCGAACCGCTGACCTCCTGAATGCAAATCAGGCGCTCTCCCAGCTGAGCTAATCCCCCTGTTATTTGGTGGGCCGAGGAAGACTTGAACTTCCGACCTCACGCTTATCAAGCGCGCGCTCTAACCAACTGAGCTACCAGCCCAATATAATTAAATAAGCACCCAGTACTAGCTAATATTTAAAAGAGATAGATAGACAACAATCCGGATGACTAGCGAACTAATCATCAATATCCTTAGAAAGGAGGTGATCCAACCGCAGGTTCCCCTACGGTTACCTTGTTACGACTTCGCCCCAGTCGCTGACCCTACCGTGGACGGCTGCTTCCTTGCGGTTAGCGCACCGGCTTAAGGTAAAACCAACTCCCATGGCGTGACGGGCGGTGTGTACAAGGCCCGAGAACGTATTCACCGTAGCACGCTGATCTACGATTACTAGCGATTCCAACTTCATGGACTCGAGTTGCAGAGTCCAATCCGAACTGAGATGGTTTTTTGGGATTAGCTTTATCTTGCGATATTGCTGCCCTCTGTCACCACCATTGTAGCACGTGTGTAGCCCAGACCGTAAGGGCCATGAGGACTTGACGTCATCCCCGCCTTCCTCCAGCTTATCACCGGCAGTTTTTCTAGAGTGCCCAGCATAACCTGATGGCAACTAAAAATGAGGGTTGCGCTCGTTGCGGGACTTAACCCAACATCTCACGACACGAGCTGACGACAGCCATGCAGCACCTGTGTGTATGCCAGCCGAACTGAAGAATTACGATTCTGCAATTCAAACATACCATGTCAAGGTCTGGTAAGGTTCTTCGCGTTGCTTCGAATTAAACCACATGCTCCACCGCTTGTGCGGGCCCCCGTCAATTTATTTGAGTTTTAATCTTGCGACCGTACTTCCCAGGCGGAGTGCTTAATGCGTTAGCTACGACACTGATACTATTGCACCAGCGACTAGCACTCATCGTTTACTGCGTGGACTACCAGGGTATCTAATCCTGTTTGCTACCCACGCTTTCGTATCTCAGCGTCAATGTTGGCCTAGTTAGTCGCCTTCGCTTCTGGTATTCTTTCCAATATCTACGAATTTCACCTCTACACTGGAAATTCTACTAACCTTTACCAATTTCTAGATCACTAGTTTTAAATGCAGTTCCTGGGTTGAGCCCAGGGATTTCACATCTAACTTTTTGATCCGCCTACATACGCTTTACGCCCAGTGATTCCGAACAACGCTAGCCCCCTTCGTATTACCGCGGCTGCTGGCACGAAGTTAGCCGGAGCTTCTTCTTCAACTAATGTCATTATCATCATTGATGAAAGAGTTTTACAACCCGAAGGCCTTCTTCACTCACGCGGCATTGCTGGATCAGGGTTTCCCCCATTGTCCAATATTCCCTACTGCTGCCTCCCGTAGGAGTCTGGGCCGTGTCTCAGTCCCAGTGTGGCTGATCATCCTCTCAAATCAGCTATAGATCGTAGCCTTGGTGGAGCAATTACCTCACCAACTAGCTAATCTAGTGCGGGCTCATCTGAAGGCGATAAATCTTTCTCTTTGCAGACACATCCGGTATTAGCTGCAGTTTCCCACAGTTATTCCGAACCTTCAGGTAGATTCCCACATGTTACTCACCCGTGCGCCACTAGGTCCGAAGACCTCGTTCGACTTGCATGTATGAGGCATGCCGCCAGCGTTCGTTCTGAGCCATAATCAAACTCTTAAGTTAAGTAAATTTGACCTAAGTCAAAAATTACGGAACGTCCGTTAAAGCGGAATACTTCTTGTATAAACAAAAGTATTTGTTGATACGTATTCCATTAACATTCGTAAAATTTAAATTACGAACTGTTGTCTACGTATCTCTTTATAATCTTATTAACAAATTAAAGAGCATACAAAACCCTACAATTTAATATCAAAAGTAGAGGATTGTTCTTTTCTAATGAAAAGAGAATGAGCCTATAATAGTATAAAAATTCCTTGTCAAATCATAAAAAATAAAAAAAAAAGCCGTATTTCTGGGGATATTTATGTATAACTTTAAAATTTATTATAAATTTTAAGAATCTTATACAAAATATTGGTTGCGGGAGTAGGATTTGAACCTACGACCTTCAGGTTATGAGCCTGACGAGCTACCGGGCTGCTCCATCCCGCGATATAATTTCGACTGTTATTACTAT
The DNA here is from genome assembly GCA_902597795.1 of uncultured Alphaproteobacteria bacterium. Classification (GTDB taxonomy): domain Bacteria; phylum Pseudomonadota; class Alphaproteobacteria; order HIMB59; genus CACPNW01. The sequence goes on from CACJZA010000008.1 coordinate 27,080, forward strand.
AGTATCAAAATTACAACAAAAAAGATTTGGTAGCGGAGGAGGGATTTGAACCCCCGACATCACGAATATGAGCCGTGCGCTCTGACCAACTGAGCTACTCCGCCAAAGTTATAATTTTAAATATTAAAAGACTCCCCACAACCACAAGTACTTTTCTCATTTGGATTGTCAAAAACAAATCTTGAAGCAAGCTTGTCTTCTCTATAATCCATTACTGAACCTAATAAAAACATTGTAGCTTTTGGATCAATCAAAACTTTTGCACCATCTTGATTAATAATTTCAAAATTATTTAAAACTGATGAATTGCCAAAATCTAATTTGTAAGAATATCCGCTACAACCAGACTTATCAACTCCTATAACAACTGAGTCCATACCATTAGGAGCGTTGGACATTATTTTTTTAATTTGTTCAATTGCCTTTGATGTTACAGATAAGATGTTATTCATATTTTTATTATAAATTAAATTAAAAAATATCCAAAGCAAGTTTTGCTTCTTCAGACATTAAATCTTTATGCCACTTTGGATCCCAAACTAAAGAAACTTCAATTGAATTTAGATTTGATAATTTTTCAACTGATTTTCCTACACTTTCGGGCATAGTTCCTGCAACAGGGCAGTTAGGATTAGTTAGAGTCATTTTAATTTTAATGTCATTATTATCGTTAATCTTAATTTCGTATATTAAACCTAAATCATATAAGTTGACTGGTATTTCAGGATCTACCACAGTCCTAATACACTCTATAACTTGTTCTTCATTAATTTTAGTGGTAATTTTTGAATTGTTGAATTTTTTTATATAACTTGTGTTTTTATCCGGTAGAAAATCTTTTAGTTTTTTTTCTTCCATTAGTTATAATAAGATCTTTGTTATTTCATGAATGCTTTCTACTAAATAATCAACATCATCTTTTGTATTATATACTCCGAATGAAATTCTAGAAGTTCCAGTAACATTTAAATGTTTCATAAGAGGTTGGCAACAATGATGTCCTGTTCTTATTGCTATATTTTTTTTATCTAACATCGCACCTAAATCAGAATTATGAATACCTTCAATATTAAAAGAAATGATAGCACCTTTATTTTTATTTGATCCATATATTTTTATATTGTTTAATTTTGAAAGTTTTTCATAAGCGTAATCATGAAGTTTCATTTCATGTTCATAAATGACATTTGGATCAACTTCATTCATAAAATTTAATGATGATGAGAATCCAATAACTGGAGCAATAGGAGGAGTACCTGCCTCAAATTTTTCGTAACCATTGGCATATGTGCTTTTATCAATATCTACATCATGAATCATTTGCCCTCCCCCCTGGTAAGGAGTAAATTCATCTATCCACTTATCTTTCATATACAGTACCCCAAGACCTGAAGGGCCATACATTTTATGTGCAGAAAAAACATAAAAATCTGGATCTAAATCTTTTAAATCAACTTTTTTGTGAGGTGCAAATTGACAACCATCCAATAGAAGCGGTATATTATTTTTCTTTGCAATTTCTTTTATTTTATCTAAATTAGTTATTGAGCCTGTAACATTTGACATGTGGGTTAATGTAATTAATTTAGTTTTTGAATTTATTTTATCATTTAATTCATCATAATTAATTTCACTATTTTCGTTTAGTCCCAAAGGAATAATTTTAGTCTTTTTTTCAATTAAATGCCAAGGTATCAAATTAGCATGATGTTCAAGATAACTTAAGATTATTTCGTCACCATCTTCTAAAAATCTTTTAGACATACAAGATGCGATTAAATTTATACCCTCGGTCGCACTTTTTACAAAAATAATATTGTTTTCAGATGTATTTAAATAATCTGCAATTTTTTTTCGAGCATCTTCAAATTTTTTTGTTAACTTTGAGCTTAATTCATAATTGCCTCTATGAATATTTGCATATTCATTGGTGTAACAATTATTGGTGGCCTCAATCATTTCATCAACTTTTAATGCTGAAGCTGCGGTATCTAAAAAAACTAAATTAGGATTTTTTTTGAATACAGGAAATTTTGATTTTAAACTTGAAATATTCATTTTACTTTACTTAAGTATCTTACTAGCTTCTTTTGTATTATTTCAGACATTTGTTCATTATCAATACTACTTAATTCTTCATTAATAAATGATGATATCAATATTTTTGTTGCTGCAATTTTACTCATACCTCTAGAACGAAGATAAAAAATAGCATTTTCATCTATTGGCCCAATTGTAGAACCGTGACTACATTTTACATCATCAGCGTAGATTTTTAATTCTGGTTTAGAAAAATATGATGCATTATCAGATAAAAGTATACCTTTGCTAAGCTGATATCCCTCTGTTTTTTGCGCCACTTGATCAACATGAGTGTTACTAAAGTATGTCGCTTTAGCACGGTCGTTCAAAATACCTTTATAAACTTGATTACTTTTACAATCCTCAGCTAAATGTTTAACAAATGTTTTATTATTTGATGTGTTATTATCTTTAAGAAAAAATATTCCTTGTAAATCAGCTTCTGAATTGGTTTCTATCAGCTCAGAATAATGAAAATTTCTTACGTAACCCTCTGAAAAATTATATACTTTTTGAGTATAAGTAGAATCTTTTTTACAAGATGAATGACTGGTTATTATTAAATTATGATTGGAAGAATTGTCTTGTATTAGAAAGTGGTTTAACTGAGAATTTTTTTCTAATTTAATTACATTCAATATATTTGATGTAGAATTATTTTTATTTTCATACTCTTCAATGAGACTAAGAGATGATCCCTCTTGGCAAATAATATTATTTTTTTGAAAAATAGTTAAATCGTCATCTGTTACAATGTTGGATATTTTAATTTTTATATTGTAATTTCTTTTTATAACAATCTTAAAACCACTATTTAAAAATAATGAATTTAGATTTACAAAATGATCATTTTTTTCAATTGTATTATTTTTAGAAAAATCATTATAATCTTCGTCTATAATTTTAGTAATTTCAATTTTATCATCTTTAAAAGTCGAACACTGACCATTTACAGAAACTATTGAATAGCTATTTTCATGATTATTATTTATTACTGATGTTTCTTCGGGGATCAGATATTTATACTTAAAATCAATAAAGTTTTTAAGATTTATATTTTTGAGACTTTCATTATTTTTTTTATCAAATCTATCATTTTCAAAAATATTTATTAATTTTTCCCTATGAGTTGCAATATCTTTATTTTCTGAAAAAAAAATATTTTTTCTATTTTTTTGATAATTGTCTTGGATATTCATTACTGAAATTTTTGAAATCCATCTTTTTCAATTTCAGCAGCAATTTCGGAACCTCCTGATTTAACAATAGAACCATTTACCATGACATGTACATAATCTGGTTTAATATAATCCAAAAGTTTTTGATAATGAGTAATTATTAAAAAAGAATTATCTTTAGTTTTAAGTTTATTAACCCCATCGGTAACGATTTTAAGAGCATCAATATCAAGTCCTGAGTCAGTTTCATCTAGAATAGCTAAATCTGGATTAAGAATGCTCATTTGTAAAATTTCGTAACGTTTTTTTTCTCCTCCAGAAAATCCTGTATTAACAGATCGTTTGAGCATATCAATGTTTATACCTAAATCACTAGCTTTGGATTTTAAAAGCTTAGCAAATGATAAATTATCAATTTCTTCTTCATTCATGCGTTTTCTTTTTGAATTAATTGCAGAATGTAAAAATGGAGTGATATTTACTCCGGGTATTTCAACTGGATACTGAAAAGCCAGAAACATTCCTTCTTGTGCTCTTTCTTCAATATTTAAATCAAATAAATCGTTATCTTTGAAATTAATTTTACCATTTAAGATTTCGTAATCCTCTTTACCTGCTAGAACGTTTGCTAATGTGCTTTTACCACATCCATTTGGACCCATAATTGCGTGTACTTCACCTTTATTAATATTCAAATTAAGACTTTTAAGAATATTTTTATTTTCAATCTTTACAGATAGATTTTTGATTTCTAAAAACATATTATCCTACACTTCCCTCAAGAGAAATAGATACTAGTTTTTGTGCTTCAACTGCAAATTCCATTGGAAGTTCTTGTAAAACTTGCTTGCAAAAACCATTAACTATTAATGAAACTGCTTCTTCATGGCTTAAACCTCTTTGTCTGCAGTAATAAAGTTGGTCTTCATTTATTTTAGAAGTCGAAGCTTCGTGCTCAATAACTGCTGTATTGTTTTTTGAGTCAATGTAAGGAACTGTGTGTGCCCCACATTGATTTCCTACTAACAAAGAATCACATTGAGTATAATTTCTTGCCTTATCTGCTTTTCTTAAAAAAGAAACCTCACCTCTATAAGTATTTTGAGATTTACCAAGAGAAATACCTTTTGATATAATTTTACTTTTGGTATTTTTACCAATGTGAGTCATCTTTGTTCCCGTATCAGCTTGTTGAAAATTATTTGTTATTGCTACTGAGTAAAATTCGCCAATTGAATTATCACCTTTCAAAATACAACTAGGATATTTCCATGTAATAGCAGAGCCAGTTTCTACTTGAGTCCATGAAATCTTACTATTCTTACCTGCACAGAGACCTCTTTTAGTAACAAAGTTGTATATTCCACCTTTTCCCTCTTCATCTCCTGGATACCAATTTTGAACAGTTGAATATTTAATTTCAGCATCCTCTAAAGCAATTAATTCTACATTAGCTGCGTGTAATTGATTATCATCTCTTTTTGGAGCAGTACAACCTTCAAGATAACTAACATAACTACCTTTATCTGCAATAATTAAAGTTCTCTCAAATTGACCAGTATTTTCGGCATTAATTCTAAAATAAGTTGATAGCTCCATTGGACATTTTACACCTTCTGGAATGTACACAAATGATCCATCAGTAAAGACAGCTGAATTTAATGCAGAAAACGAATGGTCTCCAGCTGGTATAACTGATCCTAAATATTTTTTAATTAAATCAGGATGTGTCTGAATTGCCTCTCCAATTGAACAAAAAATTATGCCAAGTTTTTCTAATTCACCTTTATATGTAGTTGCAACTGAAACACTATCAAACACAACATCAACAGCAACACCCGCTAATACTTTTTGCTCCTCTAGAGGAATGCCAAGTTTATTGTATGTATCTATAAGTTTTGGATCAACTTCACTTAAATCTTTAGGCTTCTTGTCAAAACCTTTTGGGGCAGAATAATAATAGATATCTTGATAATCAATTTTAGGGAAATTAAGATTTGCCCATTTTGGCTCTTTCATTTTTTTCCATTTTGAAAATGCTTTTAATCTCCATTCAAGCATCCATTCTGGCTCATTCTTTTTTAAGGAAATAAATTTTATTATATCTTCGTTTAATCCTTTTTTTGGCTTTTCTTCATCTATTTTAGTAACAAAGCCATACTTGTATTTGTTTTTACTATAAGAATCTAATGTATTTAAAGTTTCTGAGTTCACAATACATCATCTAATTCATTAATTAAAAAAATCTAGTTAATTCAACAAGAATTAAGCAAATTTAGAACTGATTTTAAATTTATGAAGTAATCCAACCACCACCAAGTAATTGGTCATTTTTATAAAAAACACAAGCTTGTCCAGGAGAAGTTTTATCTAATTCTGTTTCAAATGTAAAAGTTCCATGATCACGATCTATATCAAGAATCCCAGGTAAATCTACTTGAGTTGATCTTATTTTTGCTGAACAATCAAGTTGTTTAGGTGAAATATTGCCACCCAACCAATTGATATTTTTGAAATTAATAACATTTTTTTTCAATTTTTCTTTTGTACCTAAAGTAATTGAATTTTGATTTTTATTTATGTCTATAACGTATAAGGCTTCTTTTGAACCACTTATACCAATACCTTTTCTTTGACCAATTGTGTAATTACTAATACCCTCATGAGTTCCAAGAATATTTTTATCAGTATCATAGATTATACCTTTTTTGTTAACACCTGGATTTAGATTTTTAACAAGATCTCTATAGGAATCAGATGTTATAAAACAAATATCTTGGCTATCAGGCTTATCACTTACACTTAGTTTATATTCGTTTGCTAATTCTCTAATTTCAGATTTTTTGAAATCACCTAATGGGAACCTCACATAATTTAATTGCTCTTGTAGTGTTGAAAAAAGAAAGAAACTTTGATCTTTTGCAAAATCTTTTGCTTTATGTAAACTTGCATTGTTTAAAGATCCTTTTCTAATTGCATAATGTCCTGTGGCTAATGCATCTGCTCCCATTTTTTTTGCCTCATTAAGTAAATCTGAAAATTTTACTGTTTGATTACACTTTACACATGGCAAAGGAGTTTCTCCATTAGCATAGGAATCAACAAAATTATTAATAACTCCATCAAAAAATTTATCTTGATAATCTAAAACTAAATGTTTGAAATCATTATTTATAGCAACTTTTTTAGCGTCTGCTATATCAATACCAGCACAACATGATTTACTACTTGATACATTGGAGTTATTATATAATTTAAGTGTAATACCAATTACATCATAGCCTTGTTTTTTTAGCATTACAGCAGCAACTGAGCTGTCCACACCTCCAGACATAGCTACAACCACTTTTGTGTCTTTTTCCAACTTATCAAAACCTAGAGAATTCATATATTTAAAACATCTATATTTACAAAATCATATAACTTCAATATTAGCTTTATCAAATGGTAGACATATTAATTCCAGGTCCAGAAGGAAAAATAGAAGCAAAATACTCACATAATAAAAGAGATAACTCACCACTTGTAATTTTGCTTCATCCAGATCCATCAAAAGGAGGGACTATGCATACTAAAATAGTATTTAAACTTTATAAAATTTTTATAAATGCAGGTTTCTCAACTATAAGGTTTAACTTCAGGGGCGTTGGAAAAAGTGAAGGGGTGTTTGATGATGGTGAAGGAGAATTAAGTGATGCTGCTTGTGTTTTAGATTGGCTGCAACAGTATAATACAAACTCAAAAATATGTTGGGTAGCAGGATTTTCTTTTGGTGCTTGGATTGCCATGCAACTTTTGATGCGCAGACCTGAGATTAACGGTTTTATTAGCATATCGCCACCTGCGAATTTAAGAGATTTTAGTTTTTTAGCGCCATGTCCCTCTTCTGGCTTAATTGTACATGGAGATAAAGATAATATTGCTTCTTTTGACTCTACCAAAATATTAGTCGAAAAACTACAACAACAAAAAAAAGTTGATATAAAATTTAAACCTATAAAAGGAGCTGACCATTTTTACGAAAATTTTTCTAATGAATTCGAAGACTCGATTAATGAATATATTAATCAAACAATTAATTTAAAATAAATAATAATGAATTTTAAATCAGAATTTCTAAATGAAATAAATAACAGGGGATTTATTTATCAAAATATTGAAATTGATAATTTAGACAATTTAATTTCTAAAAATAAAATTTCTGGATATATAGGATTTGATATAACTAGTGATAGTTTACACATTGGTAGCTTAATTCAATTAATGCTTCTACACTGGCTAGATTATTATGACCATCAAGCGATAGCTTTAGTTGGTGGAGGAACTACACTTATTGGAGATCCTTCTGGCAAAGATCAAACAAGAAAAATATTAAGTAAAAAAGATATTGATAAAAATATAAATAATATTGAAAAAACATTTAATAGATTTGTTAACACAAAAAAAAGAGCGATGATTATCAATAATTATGATTGGCTTTCGAATCTAAATTATATTGATTTTCTTAGAGAGTTTGGATCAAAAATTACTTTAAATAGAATGCTTACTTTTGATTCTGTCAAAAGTAGATTAGATAGAGAACAGCCTCTAACAATATTGGAATTTAATTATATGCTTCTACAGGCTTATGATTTTTATTATTTAAATAAAAATTATGATTGTATTCTGCAGATGGGTGGATCAGATCAATGGGGAAATATATTAAGTGGAGTTGATCTCATAAGAAGAATTAATAAAAATGAAGCCTATGGAATTACATCACCATTAATAACTAATAGTGATGGGTCTAAAATGGGTAAAACAGCTGAGGGAGCGATTTGGCTAAACAAAGAAAAAATTTCTAGCCTAGATTTTTTTCAATTTTGGAGGAATGTGAATGATAAAGATGTATCAAGATTCTTATATTTATTTACAAAACTTCCAATAAATGAAATTAAAAAACTTTCATCCCTTAAAGATCAAGAAATAAACGAAGCAAAGAAAGTATTGGCTTATGAAGTAACCAAAATTGTTAGAGGAAAAGAAGATGCAGATGAAGCAATAGATATAGCTAATAACATATTTAATTCGAAAATTATTGATGAAAGATTGCCAAAAATTTCTGAAGAAAAATTAAATTTAAAAAATAATACTTTTTCAATTGTAGATGCTATTGAAAAACTAAAACTAGTTAAAAGTAGAAGTGAAATTAAGAGACTAGTTAAATCTAATGGTATTAAAGTTAATGACCAACTGTATACTAATATTAATTTTTCCTTAAAAGAATACTTAGAATTAAATGAAATAAAAATTACAATAGGGAAAAAGAAGATTGGAATATTAAAAATACTATAAAATATTTTATAATGTTAATGAATTTTCTAAAAAAGGATTTATTTTTCCATCCAATACATCGTTCACATTAGAAGTTTCATACCCTGTTCTTAAATCTTTAATTAATTTATATGGGTGTAAAACATATGAGCGGATTTGATTACCCCAACCGATATCCTTTTTTTCTTTATTTTTAATATTTTCATCTTCTTTCCTTCTTTGCAATTCAGCTTCATAAATTCTTGATTTAATCATTTTCATAGCATTAGATCTATTTTTATGTTGAGATCTATCGCTTTGACATTGGACAACAATATTTGTCGGCAAATGAGTAATACGGACTGCGCTATCTGTTTTATTTACGTGTTGGCCTCCAGCACCTGAAGCTCTATATGTATCAATCCTTAAGTCAGTTTCTTTAATTTCTATATCTATTTTGTCATCAATTTCTGGATAAACCCAAATACTTGCGAAACTTGTATGCCTTCTTTTATTACTATCGAAAGGAGATATTCTAACAAGTCTATGTATACCACTCTCTGTCTTTAACCAACCATAAGAATATTCCATTTTAATTTTTAAAGTACATGACTTTATTCCAGCTTCTTCACCGCGCATTTCCTGTAATAGTAAAACCTCACAATTGTTTTGGGACTCAGCCCATCTCAAATACATTCTCTGCAACATTTCTGCCCAATCTTGACTTTCTGTCCCACCAGCACCAGCATGTATCTCAATAAACGCGTTTAGATGATCAGCTTCATCATTTAATAAATTAAGGTAACGTATCTTTTCTGATAATTTAAGTGTAACTTCTACTTCGTTTTTGAGCTCAATAATTAATGAGTCATCTTTATTAGTAGTAATATAATTATATATTTCTTCACTTTCATTAAATAATTTATTTAATCTTTTAAAATCGTCAATTTTATTTTGAATTATTTTTATATCTTGAAAGATATTTTTTGCATTTTCATTTTCCCAGATATTTGGATCAGAGCTTTTATTTTTTAAATCGTTTAATTTTTTTTTTAAAGAATTATAGTCAAACTCCCCTCCTTATAAGATTTAAATTTGATCTTATTTTTTTTAAGTTTGCCTCAATAATTTCTAGATATTCCATATTTATTTTATTTTAATAAACCACCAGTACCAGAAATGGAATTATTATTAAAATTTTCTAATCCATCTATAACATATATATTATCTGTGTAAGGCTCAGACCCTAACAAAAAAGGTTCACTGATACTATTTTTTTTATTTGAAACTTGTCCATTATTTGGATCAATTCTTACAAAACTAATACCTGATGGTATTATAAAAGGTTTTTTATTTTTATTAATTTTAATTTTTTCAGCAAAATTTTTAAATATTGGAACAGCAACACTTGATCCAGTTTGTTTATATCCAAGAGATTTTGGTTGATCGTATCCAACATAAATTCCTATTACCAAATCTGGTGTATATCCTATGAACCAAGCATCTTTATTATTGTTTGTTGTACCAGTTTTTCCAGCTATAGGTGTATCAAGTTCTTTCAATTTTTTCGCAGTCCCTCTTTTTATTACACCTTCCATCATTGATGTAATTTGATAGGCTAATCTAGGATCAATAATGATATTCTTATTTTCATTAAATTGAGGGATGTCTATTTTATTTGATATAGTATTTATTTTACAATCAATACATTCTTTCAATCTAGTATCGTAAATTTTTTTTCCGTCTTTCGAATATATGCTTGTAATAAACTTTGGCTCAATCTTTTTTCCACCATTTGCAATTATGGCATATGCATTAGTTAAATCTTTTAGTGTAATTATTCCAGAGCCTAAAGACATTGATAATTTTTCATCTATACCTTGATTTATTTCGAATTTTTCTGCCATACTTAAAATTTTTTTCATACCAATTCTATTTGCAAGTCTAACAGTCATTAGATTTCTAGATTTTTCAATTCCAGTTCTCATAGTTGTTAAGCCATAAAATTCATCTGTATAATTAGAAGGTTTCCATTTTGGTAGGCCTGGACCTTGGTCTACAACATATGGCGCATCTAAAATTAAAGTGGAGGGAGAATATCCCTCATTTAAAGCAGTTAAATAAACAATAGGTTTGAAGGCTGATCCAGGTTGTCTTTTTGCTTGTGTAGCTCTATTGAATTCACTTTTATTAAAACTGTACCCTCCTGAAAGAGCGAGTATATCTCCATTATATGGATCTAAAACGATAATAGCACCATTAACTTTTGGTTCTTGTTGAATGATGTAATTTTCTTTTTTTTTCTCAACATAAATTACATCACCCTTATTAAATTCTTCATTTAAGAGCCATTTATTAAAATCATTTTCTAAATTAATTTTAGAGATTTTCTTGTATTGATTTAAAACTTGAATTGATTTTTGTTTAACATCAGTAATTATTGTAACTTCCCATTTGGGATGAAAAGGATTATTTTGTTTATAATAATTTTTTTTATCTAAAAAATTTTTCATGTTTGTTTTATCTATAATTCCATGCCATCCTTTTCTTTTTTCATATTCGATTAATCCTTCTATAAGGCTTAAGTGAGCACTCTTTTGAATTTTGGAGTTAAGTGCTGTTTTGATTATTAATCCATCAGAATAAAGTTTTTCTTGACCAAATTTAGAGAAAAGTTCTTTTCTTATTTCTTCATAAAAATAATCTGCATCAGCTAATTGAATTGTATCTCTTTTGTATACTTCTATTGGCTTATTTTTATAATTTAAATCCTCTTTTTTTATAAATCCATTTTCAAACATTCTATCTATTACCCAGTTTCTCCTTTCAACTGCTTTTGCATAATTAGTTTTTGGATTGTAATTATTTGGAGCTTTAGGTAATGCTGCTAAAAAGGCTAGCTCGTGTATCTCTAGATCATATATTGACTTATTAAAATAATTTAAACTTGCTGAAGCTATTCCATAAGAGCCATAACCTAAATAAATATCGTTTAAATATAATTCTAAAATTGAATCTTTATTTAAGATATTTTCAATTCTTAGAGCTAAAATAATTTCTTTTATTTTTCTGGAATAACTTAATTCATTACTTAAAAGTAAGTTTTTAACTACCTGTTGAGTTATAGTTGAAGCTCCTACTACTCTTTTATCAGAATATGAATTTATTAGATTTGTAGTAAATGCTCTTATTATTGCAATTAAATCTATACCATAATGATGATAAAAATTCTTATCTTCAGATGATAAAAAAGCATGTTTAATATTATCTGGTATCCTATTTATTGGAACAAAGATTCTTTCCTCTTTAAAAAAGCTTTTTAAAAGTAAGCCATCAGAACTATAAATTCTTGAAGATAAGTTTGGTTTATATTTTAAAATACTATCATATGATGGTAGTTCTGGAGAGTATTTCCAAAGTGTATAAAATATTGTAAATATTGTAATAAAACCAATTAAAATTAAAAAAAATAAAGCATATTTTATATATCTATAAAATGTAAACATATGTAATAATCTACATTGTGAAATAGTTAAAAATATGACATTAGGCAATTAATTTACAAAAATACTTAAATGAACTTAATACTTAAAAATTTTTATGGAGTTTCGGCATTATGTCAAAAAATATACTTATTGATACAACAAATAACATTGAAACAAGAATCGCAGTTACTGAAGATGGGAAGCTGGATGATTTTGAAATTGAACCAAATAAAAAAAATGCTGTTAAGGGAGATATATATTTAGCTAAAATTACTAGAATAGAACCCTCACTACAAGCAGCATTTGTAGACTTTGGCGCAAATAGAAATGGTTTTTTACCCTTAACAGAAATACATCCTGATTATTTTAAAATCCCAGCTGCAGATGAAAAAAAGATAAAAGAATTAAATGAAAAGATAAATAATAATGATGAAGAAGAATCACTTAATACAGATAACGAGAACGAATTAGAGGATTTAGAAGAAAATAATATTGAAAGTAAACTTCAAGAAAGTGATGATGCTAATGAAGATAAAGTTATTTCAATTAAAAAAAGAAGGAATAAAAAATTAAGTCCAAAAAAAGAGTATTTTAATTTTTTTAGGAAATATAAAATTCAGGATGTAATCCGGCCAAAACAAGTTTTACTTGTTCAGATCAATAAAGAAGAAAGGGGTTTGAAAGGTGCTGCTTTAACAACATATTTATCATTTGCTGGAAGGTATTGTGTTCTTATGCCAAATAGTATGAATAGTGATGGTATTTCAAGAAAAATTGGAGATATCGAGGAAAGAAAAAAATTAAAAAAAATATTGTCATCAGTTGAGATACCAGAAAAAATGTCAGTAATTGTAAGAACAGCAGGTATTGGAAGAACAAAAAAAGAAATATCAAAAGATCTTTCATTTCTAGTAAATCAATGGAATAAAATTAGAGAACTTACATTAAAATCAGAAGCACCAGAAATGATTCATGAAGAAGGCAATGTTTTGAAAAGAGCAATTAGAGATATGCTAAGTGAAGATGTAGATAAGATTTTAGTCGAAGGAAAGGAAGGATACGATAAAGTCAAAAAAATTACTAAAAACTTAGCACCAACATTTGTTAAAAAAATTAAACAATACAAATCTCTTGAAAACTCACTTTTTGCTTCCAATAATATTGAAACACAAATTAATGATCTTTTTAGTCTTAATGTAAAACTAAAATCTGGTGGCTCAATTGTAATTAATACAACTGAAGCTTTGGTTGCAGTAGATGTAAACTCTGGCAAAAATACATCAGAAAGGAATATTGAAAATACTGCCCTAAAAACAAATTTAGAAGCTGCAGTAGAGGTAGCGAGACAACTTAGATTAAGAGATCTTGGAGGCTTGGTGGTTATAGATTTTATCGATATGGATGATTACAGAAATAATTTTAAAGTTGAAAAAACTTTAAAAACTGCTCTTGTAAGAGACAGAGCGAGAGTGCAGGTTGGTAGAATAAGTATGTTTGGATTAATGGAACTATCTAGACAAAGATTAAGATCAAGCTTGATAGATAAATCATTTGAGAAATGTAATTATTGTAAAGGATCGGGATTAATTTTAAATTCTTCATCAATTATAGATCAAATAATAAAAGTGATTAAAGAAAAAATCTCTGATAACAAAAATTCAATAATAAATGTAAAGTGTAATAGTGGTTTAGCAGAAAATTTATTAAATAATAAAAAGAGTGAGATTCATTCATTAGAAACTAAATTTGAATCTAAAATTAATTTTTTCTTTAATCCAGAATATTCTTTACATGATCCTTTAATTGAAATTGATGAAAATAATTATTCTACAATTCCTGAAAAAATAAGCGAAAAAAAGAAAAATAAAACTTCTAAAGTTACAAAAAAAAAGAAAATAATAAAAACTAAAAAAAAGAAAGAAAGTCTACAAGATAACAGTGCGGATGATGATGAAATAAAAAAAGATAATAAAATTGATATACAAAAAGATGTTGACTTAAGAGAGGGCGAAATAAATGAAGGTGAAGAAAAAACTGGATGGTGGTCTTAAAAAAATATCAATTTATTTTTTATTTTTTATTTTTTCTTCAAATATTAGTTATAGTTCACAAATACTTGATTATGAAACAGAAGAATTTGTTAAAGAAATTATTGAAGATATTACTGAAGTAAATAAAATAAATAAAAAAATTAATTTTAAATTAAATAATAGTAATGAAATAAACGCTTTTGTAGATATTAATAATGTAATACATATTAATTCTGGCTTAATTATTCATTGCTCAGATTACGTTGCTTTATTGTCAGTATTGGCTCATGAAGTTGGTCATATAGATAACAATCATATTGCACTTAGAAAAAAAATAATAGAAAATAATAAAAAATATAATACCTTAAGCCTTTTATCTGTAATAGCTGGATCAGCATTAACTCAAAACACTCAATTGTTACAAGGCAGCATTCTGACTTCAGGAGTTTTATCAAATCAATATATTGTTTTTAGTAAAGATCAAGAAATGGAAGCAGATTTATATGCTTTAAAAACACTAAATTTGCTAAAAATAAATTCTAAATCTATTCAAACATTATTAGAAACCATAGAACAAAAACTATTAAATCGAGGTTTTTCTAAAGATAAACAAAGAATTAGCACACATCCATATTTTGAGGATAGGATATTATTAATAAAAGACTTCGAGTCAAATAAAGAAAAAAATTTTAATGAAAGTTACAATCAAAGATTTAACTACATTAGAGCAAAATTTATAGGTTATAGTGATAATGAAGAAGGGTTAAGTGAATTAAATGAACCTTTTAAAACTTATGCAGAATCAATTAAATTAGCTAGAAGTGGAAATCTAAAAATGTCCCTTCAGAATTTAAATGAAATAATTAAAAAGAATAATAATAATTTTCTACTAGAAACTAAAGCAGATATATTATTCTCTTATGGATATACTAAAGAAGCTAAAAAATTTTACAAAAAAAATTTAGAAAAATATCCTTTAAATTATTATGCTCAAATTAGAATATTTGAAAATATAGAAATAAAAAAATTATCTAATAGTGACACAGAAATAATTTTTCAAAATAATAAAGATCTTTTATATAAATTTTATAATAATAAAAATGTTCTATTAAAATATTTTCAACTAGCACAAAAATTGAATAAAAATGAATGGTCAGAGTTCTTAAACTTTTTTTTATCAATTAATGATATGGAAAAAGAAGTTTTTGATATTAAAATAAAAAATTTTAAAAGTACTAAAGATAGTGACTTATTAAAACTTGTTAATATAATTGAGAATGTAAATTAATGAGTGGATCTCTAGTATATCAAGATTATATAAATTTAATTAATAAAAATTTTATAATCACTGAAAATATTAAAATTGATCAAATACAACCATCAAGCATGGACTTGTCATTAAGTGAGGAATGCTATGAAATTAAGTATAGCTTCTTATCCTATAATTCAAAAGTTAGAGATAAGTTAAAAGATTTAGCTATTAAAAAAATAAATCTAAGTAAAGAATTTATATTTAGAAAAAACAAGACTTACATTGTTAGACTTAATGAAAGTCTTAACTTAAAAAATAATATATTTGGTCACTGCAACCCTAAAAGTAGCACTGGAAGATTAGATATTTTTTGTAGAACACTTGTTGATTATGCAGAAGAATACGAAAAAATTCCTAAAAATTATAAAGGTGAGATATTTTTAGAAATAACATCAAGATCATTTGATGTATCTTTTAAAAAAAATAATTCTTTAAATCAATTGAGACTTGTAAATAAAAATCATAACTATTTGACTGATAAACAACTAATTAACCTCAATAAAAAACGAAAAATTTCAAATCAAACTAGAGATAATGTTAAAATTGATAACGGATTAAAGTTATCAGTTAATCTAGCTGGGTCAAATATTGTTGCTTACGTAGCCAAAAAATATACTCCAGTTCTTAATTTTTCTAAAATTAAATCTCATAAAATAAATGATTTTTGGAATGTAATTAGAAAAAAAAATAAAAAATTATTAATTGAAAAAAACAAATTTTACATTTTGAGATCAAAAGAGAAGGTTGTGATACCCTCCAACTTAGCTGGTGAAATGATTCCTTATGATACAGGTATTGGAGACTTCAGAGCACATTATGCAGGTTTTTTTGATCCTGGTTTTGGTCTAGGTAGAGGATCATTTGCTGTTTTGGAAGTAAAAACAAATGAAGTGCCTTTTTTATTAGAAGATGGTCAAACTATAGCTAGAATTAAATATGAAAAGTTGAACAAAAATAGTAATATTGTATACGGAAAAGATATTAAATCAAATTATCAAAATCAAGGTTTAAAATTAAGTAAGCATTTTAAATAGAATGAAAAAAATATTAATTATTAATGGCCCTAACCTAAATCTATTAGGAAATAGAGAAGATGATATTTATGGTAAAGACAGTTTAGATAAGATTAAATTTGATTGTGAAGAAAAAGGTATAGAGAAGAAATTAGAAATTATTTTTTTCCAATCTAATAATGAAGGGGAAATAATTGATAAAATTCATGAAGTAAATGATAAATTTGATGGTCTAATTATTAATCCAGCTGCATTTACTCATTCATCAATTGCCATTCTAGATTCATTAAGAGCAATAAATAAGCCCAAGATAGAAATTCATCTTTCAAATATTTATGCAAGAGAAGAGTATAGAAAAAAAAGTATTACTTCCGAAGGAGTGCACGGGTTAATATGTGGATTTGGTGGAAATAGTTATCTTCTAGGAATTGAAGCAATGTGCAAATTAATTTATAAATAAGTATGACTAAAATAGATAAAACTGATTTAGAGAATATTAAGTTAATCGTTAAAGAATCAAAAATTAATAGTGTTGCTAAAATAAAAATAAAAAAAAATGATTATGAAATTGAGATTACATCAAATGACTTTGTTGAAAACAATGTTTCCGTTCAAAAAATAGAAAAAAATACTGAAGTTAAAGAGGTTAAAAATACAAATGATGTTGTAAATGAAGATAATATTGTTAAGTCTCCAATGGTAGGAGTTGCATATCTTTCTGCTGATCCAAATTCGCAACCTTATGTTAAAGTTGGTCAACATGTTAAAGCTGGTGATACTTTATTGTTAATTGAAGCAATGAAAACTTTTAATGAAATCAAGGCTCCTAGATCTGGTATTATCAAAAAAATAGTTACGTTGAATAGCCAGCCCGTTGAATATGGTGATACTCTTATAATTTTTGAATAATGTTCAAAAAAATACTGATTGCTAATAGAGGCGAAATTGCTTTACGTGTTCTTAGAGCCTGCAGAGAATTAGGAATAAAAACTGTAGCCATTCACTCTGATGTTGATGAAAATGCAATGCATGTAAGAATGGCAGATGAAAGTATTTGTGTCGGACCAGCCTCTGCACAATCTAGTTATTTAAACATACCTGCAATTATAACTGCTGCAACATTAACTGATGTAGATGCAATTCATCCTGGATATGGTTTTTTAAGTGAAAATCAAAGGTTTGCCGAAATTATTGAAGAACACAATATTAAATTTATTGGGCCAAAATCAGAACATATCAAAATGATGGGTAACAAAATTGATGCAAAAAAAATAATGGATGAAACTGGGGTGCCAACAGTAAAAGGTATAAATGACTTAAGTGATAAAAATAAAATTGAAGATTTTATAAAAAAAGTAAAATACCCAATTATCGTAAAAGCAGCAAGTGGTGGTGGTGGAAAAGGAATGAGAATTGTAACAGAAGAAGATGATTTGAGTAAAGCTATAAATGAAGCAAAAATTGAAGCAAAAAAATCATTTAATGATGAAAATGTTTATTTAGAAAAATTTTTAACATCACCTAAACATATTGAAATTCAAGTTCTTTGTGATTCATTTGGAAATGTTGTTACTCTTGGAGAAAGAGATTGCTCAATTCAAAGGAAGCATCAAAAACTTATTGAAGAAAGTCCAAGTTCAGTTCTAACAAATGAAAATAGAGAAAAAATTTCTGAACTTTGTAGAAAATCTATGAAAGAAATCGGATATGAAGGAGTTGGAACATTAGAATTTTTATATGAAAATAATGAATTTTATTTTATGGAAATGAACACAAGATTACAAGTTGAACACCCAGTAACAGAAATGGTTACTGGAATAGATCTTGTTAAAGAACAAATTCTCGTTGCCAATGGTGAAAAACTTACAATAAAACAAGAAGATATAAAACTTAAAGGCAGTTCAATTGAATGTAGAATTAATGCCGAACATCCAGAAAGTTTTATACCATCACCTGGTAAGATAACTCAATACCACCAACCTGGGGGGCTAGGTATTCGAGTAGACTCAGCTGCATACGATGGGTACTCAATTCCATCTCACTATGATAGTATGATTGGTAAGCTAATTACTTACGGTGCAACAAGATCAGAGGCTTTAAAGAAAATGAATAGAGCACTTGAAGAATATGTAATTATGGGAATAAATACTAATATTCAACTACATCAAAAAATTATTCAAACTGATGAGTTTAAAAGAGGAAGTTACAACATTAATTTTATGTCAAATTTAATTGAGTAAAATAATAGAATTAAACAGCTTAATAGAATTTTATAAAAAAGCTTACTTTCCAATGGCTGATAGTGAGTATTCTGAAGAAATAAAATTTTATAAACCTAAATTAAGATTTATAATTCCAATTTCAAATTTTCATTATCCAAAGAAACTTTTTAGTGAGTTTAAAAAAACAAAATATAGTTTTAAAATTGATAAAAATTTTTCAAAAGTTATAGGATTATGCAAAGAGATTAAAAGAAAAGATCAAGATACTTGGATTAATGAAATTATTTTGAATACATATATTGAATTATACAAAAAAGGTAAATGTCACAGTGTAGAATGTTATGAAGATGATAATCTAATTGGTGGTTTATACGGTTTACATATAGGATCATGTTTTTTTGGTGAAAGCATGTTTAGTCTAAAGACCAACACAAGTAAGTTTTGTTTACTTTATTTATTGGCAATATTGAAAAAAAATAATTTTTCCATTTTAGATTCACAGTTTTTCAATCCTCATTTAGTTCAGTTTGGAGCGTATGAGATAGAAACTGAAATTTATGAAAATAAACTAAAAGAAAGTTTAGAGATTGAAACATTTTTTAAGGATATTAATAAATTTCAAGAAGTTTTATCATTACTACAATCAACTAACCAAAGATCATAAATAGGATTTTCTAAAGGAGTAACATCGGGGGAAGAAGAAATCATCCAGCCTTTATAAATATTAGTATTTTCATTATTGATAGTATCGTAGACATCTATTAAAACATAATCTTCAGGAATTTCAGTTGGAGGAGTGCTACCGCAATACAAAACTTCAATATTTAAAGTTTCCCATGATATTTTAGAACTTACCAAAATATCTTTTGTAGAAACTTTATTAGTAGTTTTATTTAATAACTTTAATGAAGCATATTTTTTTTCAATAGTCTCAGCAGAAACAGTTAGCGGTAGAAGAAAAAAAAATGTTACTCTAATTAGGAGTCCAAGATTTATATTCTTCTTCTTTTTTTTCTGGGTCATAATTTTTTGAAAGAGGATGAGATGATGGGAAATATGCATCACTAGTACCAGTCATATTTGGTTTATGATTTTTTTGCCATTTATATTTATGTGAATAGTCAAGTGGAGGCTTATCAATGGATTTGTGAAGCCAAGCATGCCAGTGCGGTGGTATATTTGACGCTTCTATTTCACCATTAAAAATCACCCATCTTTTTGCTTTTAAATTTTTAGAATCTTTAGAACTGCAGTAGTATTTATTTCCTAATTCATCGCTACCAACTAAGTTTCCCTTAAGCCAAGTATAAATTTTTGTTCCTAATGACATTAATATTTCTATAAAGATTAATGGACTACTTTCCAATTAATTTTTTTATTAGCATAAAAATTCTTAACCTGAACATCTTTGTAACTAGATAATTCTGTCATAATCCATTCCTCTTTTTCTAATTTAATTTTTTTATCATTGATTGGAAAATTGTAATGTTTTGCACCATTAATTGAACAAAATATCTCTAACTTATCAATTGCATTTTCTTGATCGAAAATTTCTGCATATAATTCTAGTGAGCAAGGAGAGGAAAATATTCCTGGCTTAGATGACATATCTGGTTTTTTTTCTTGAATTGGATGTGGAGCTGAATCAGTACCTAAAAAAAATTTAGAATTATTGTGACATGCTGCTTTTCTTAATTCTATTAAATCTGTTTCGTTTTTGACAACTGGCATACAAAAATGATGGGGATTAATAGAGTCATCATGAAATACATCTTTTTTTGTTAAAAGCATATGGTGTGGTGTAATTGTTCCTGCGATATTTTGATTTTCTTTCACATAGTTTACTCCATATGAAGTTGATACATGCTCTAGAGTAATTTTTAAAAAAGGAAATTTTTTTCTAATAATGCTTAATTCATCATCTATAAAATATTTTTCTCTATCAAAAATATCAATATTCTCAGCAACTTTTTCACCGTGTATTAGTAATGGACTTTTTTCTTCTTCTAAAATCTCCAAAAATTTAAAAATTTTTGAAACGTCGTTTACTCCGTGACTTGAGTTTGTAGTTGCATTTGAGGGATAAAGTTTAGATCCAAAGAAAACTTTATTTTGAATACCTTTTCTAAAATCTTCTAGATCTAAATTTTCATTTAAATAACAAGGTATAAGTGGTTCAAAATTATTAATAGATGCTTTATTTAAAAGTTTTTTATAAGCGGTGGCTTTATTAGTATCTGTTATGGGAATTTCTGTATTTGGCATTGCCACACATCTATTATTTATTCTTGAGGAGAAATTAGTAACCATTTCTAACATGTCACCTTCTCTAAAATGTACATGCCAATCATCAGGCTGAATTATTTCAATATTTTTATTCACAATAATTATTTTTTTGTAATGTAGAATAAATCTTTTCTACGCTTATAGAGTCCATATAGGACTTTGTTTTATCAATATTTATACTTTTAAAATAGTCATAGGTTTCATTTGTTCTTATAACTTGTGAATCTTTCATAAATGGACCGTAAATCACATCATTTGTTGGCCCAAATAATACTATAGACTTTAATTTTGTGGCTGAAGCCATATGTGATAATCCTGAATCATTTCCAATAAATAATTTTGATTTCTTCATATAAGCAGCAGTTTGAGTCAATGATGCACCAAATAAATTAATTATCTTATTACTATCAATATTTTTTGTTATTTCATTTAAATAATGTTCTTCTTCTGACTTTGAACCAACTAAAATAAATTTAATATTTTTATTTTGAGATAAAATTTTGATTAATAGTGAATTATAATTTTTAATACTCCAAATTTTTGGTTTCCAATTTCCTCCTGGAAATATAACAAAATATTTAAAATCATCAGACAATTGTTTTGTAACTATTTCTTCTTCTTCTGTATTTGTCTCAATAAACAAATCTGAACAATCAAATTTAAAGTAATTAGATAATTGCTGTACATGGTTTAGATTAGATTTTTTTTTAAAAATAAATTTTTGCTTATGTTTTAAAAAATATGATAACAACGAACTTCTAAAATCAATAATTATATCCCACTTCTTTCCATAACAATTAGAAATTATATCTAACCAATGCATATTGTATCTTTTTTTTGAAACAGTGATTATGTTTTCTACAAATTTAAAGTTTTTGAAAATTGATTTAGCAGATGGACCAATTACAAATGTAAATTTAGTTTCAGGATATTTATTACTAAAATAATTTATTACTCCAGTTGATAGAATTGTATCTCCAATAAGATTTGACGAAATAACAAGAATTTTCACAGAAATATTACACTTTTAATATATTCAATATATATTTAGATAATTATGAAAGATAAATACTTTTTTCATCATCTTAATTCAAGATTTTTTGAGATTTCTGGAAAAGATAGTAAATCATTTATTCAAAATTTAATTACTAATGATATTGAAAAATGTAACCCTGGATCAATTATTTATTCATGTCTATTAACACCTCAGGGTAAATTTTTAGCAGATTTTTTTATATTCAATATAAATGGAAACTATATTTTTGAAACTAATGATAAATTTTTTAATAATTTATTGTCACGATTAAAGATTTATAAACTTCGCTCTGATATAGAAATTAAAGAAATTAATAATCTTAATTCTTATTCATTATTTAATATAGATTATAAGGGTGATTATAATGTTTATTTAAATGATCCTAGAAATATAAACTTAGGTAAAAAACTTATAACGAATAGAAAAATTTTAATTGAAAAAGAAAAATTAAAAGAAATTAATGAAACAGAATATCATGAAATTTTAATTTATCATACAACACCCTATTCACCATTCGATATTTTAGAAAATAAATCTTTATTATTAGAAAATAATTTTGATAATTTAAATGCTATTGATTGGGATAAAGGATGTTATGTGGGTCAAGAAATTACTGCAAGAATGAAATACCGTGGATTACTTAAGAAAAAACTTTACGCTTTAAAAATAAAAAGTGGAGATGTGCTAAAGGGAGATGAGTTGATAGTAGATAATAAAAAAATAGGTACAATTGTATCAAAAGCAAATTCAAATATTTTTGCAGCATTAAATATTAATTTTGTTAATGAAATAAAAAATAAAAATCAAAATTTAGTAATTAATGATTCATTATCTTTTGATTTTTTAAACTGAAAATTTTTTTCTATAAAAACTTACTGGAATTATTAAAATCATAAAAATTATTAGCATTGGAATAAATATATTATTAATTCCATAGTTGTTTGCTATAAATCCTAATGAAGCTGGAGCCCCTATAAATGTTCCATAAACTGCAATTGAAATGATTGTTATCCCTACTCCACTGTCAATTCCCTCAATTTTTCCAGCTAAACTATATGCAATAGGAACAATTGAAGATGCTCCGATACCTAATAATGAAAAACCAATAATAGCTGCATAAATGCTGCTGAAATTAGATAAAATTATTAAACTTATAATCGTCGATAAAAATAAAAAGAAAATCAAAAGAAACACACCAATTTTATCTCTTACCCAATCACCACTAAATCTTCCGATAACCATAAAAATATTAAAACTTAGAGTTGCTAAGCCAATATAGAAACCATCAACTTGAATAAAATCTCTCATATAGAGAGCTCCCCATGCATCAACACTTCCTTCCGTTAGAGCATTTGCCATTGCAATTAATGCTAATAAAAAAATAAGTAAGGGCCAAATAAAAAATATATTTTTTTTACTGAAGTCTTCTGATTTTGTTTCAACTTGTGATTCTAAACAAAGTACAAAATACAAACTCAAAGGAAGAAGAATGATGACATACAAAAGTATATTAAAAATAAAAGAATAATTCCACTCTAGTAAAAAGCTTGTAATTAGAGATCCAAATAAAACTCCAAGACTCCAAAATGCATGAAACCCTGACATCATTGATTTTTTTTCTCTAACTTCCAAATTTGATGCATAAACATTGCATGCTATTTCGAATGCACCATAACTCATACCAAAAACAAATGAGAAAACCATAAAAAGCCATAACTCTTGAATGAAAGGTACTGGCAACCACAAACAGCCTTCGGCAATTAAGGTGCATGTTAAAATAGATTTTGTAGAAGTTTTCAGAATAAGAGCATTTGCAAAAATCATTGCAACAATTGAACCGATTGCAAACGATAACATAATATATCCAACACCAACATAATCAGTTTGAAGTTGATCCTTTATGGTAGGTATCCTAATAGCCCATAAACCTACATAACAAGCAGTTATAAAAAATATAATTTTTATTGCATGAATATCACTAACTTTTTTCATACAATTTTATTAATTAAAATTTTTTTTGTAATATTCAGATAAATTTTCGATAGAAACTCTTTCCTGTTTCATTGTATCTCTATCCCTAACAGTAACACTTTTATCTTCTAGAGTTTCAAAATCTACAGTTAAACAAATTGGTGTTCCTATTTCATCATGTCTTCTATAATTCTTACCAATGTTTCCTGAATTTTCTAAAACAACTCTGCCCAATCCCAATTTCTGTAGATTAGATTTTATTTCTTTAGATAAATTAACTAATTCCTCATTATTCTTTTTGAGAGGAATAACTGCAGCTTTAATAGGTGAAAGATGAGGTTTAAGAGATAAAAGAATTCTTTTATTATCTTTATCTACAATTTCTTCTCGATAAGCTTCATTTAACAAAGCAAGAACTCCTCTATCAACTCCAGCTGATGGTTCAATGACATAAGGAATATACCATTTTTTTTCTTCTAAATCTTGAACAGCTAATTTTGAAGTTGAAGAGGAGTTTTTCATAACTTCTGATGTAATTTTAAAATCGTTTTGATTTTTAGTATGAGAACCTAAGTCAAAGTCAGTTCTATTGGCCACCCCTTCTAGTTCCTCTTCGCCGTGAGGAAACACATAATTAATATCAACAGTCCTTTTTGAGTAGTGAGCTAATTCATTTTTTTCTACTTCAATTTTTTTTAAATTTTCTTTTTTTATTCCTTGATTAACCCACCATTCTATTCTTTTATTTATCCAATATTCATGCCATTCATCATCAGTACCTGGTTTAACAAAAAACTCTAATTCCATTTGTTCAAACTCTCTTACTCTAAATATAAAATTACGAGGTGTTATTTCATTTCTAAATGCTTTTCCCATTTGTGCGATACCAAAAGGAACAGTTCTTGAAGTTGAATCTAATATATTTTTAAAATTAGTAAAAATTTGCTGACACGTTTCTGGTCTTAAATATGCAAATGACGAACCGTCATCTACTGGCCCAATTGCAGTTTTAAACATTAAATTAAAAGGTCTTGGCTCAGTAAGATCTTCTGATTTACAATTTGGACATTTATTATTTTCTAATAATTGATCTGCTCTCCACCTTGATTTACATGCGCGACAATCAACTAAAGGATCGGTAAAAGTATCTTCATGACCTGAATGTTTTAAAACTACTGGAGAACTTAAAATTGAAGCATCCAAACCTTCGGTATCATCTCGTTCATATACCATTGATTTCCACCAAGCTTGTTTAAGATTATTTTTGAACTCAACGCCCATTGGTCCATAATCATATAACCCCTTAATACCACCATAGATGTCATTTGATTGAAATAGAAAACCTCTTCTTTTACAAAGAGAAACTAACTCTTCCATTGTTTGTGCAGTCATATAACTCTTAATCTTTTGGTTTATATTCTTTCGTTCTTGGATCTTTCTCTAAATCGATTACTGAGTCATTATTTACTTTATTATTAGTGAATTTGTCTTGTTTTTTTTTCTTAAATCTTAAAAATAATAAAATAGAAGCTAAAATTACAACTAAAACTAGAAATTTCATTACAAACCAAACCTAGAAAACATTATTCGTTCTTCAATTTTATTTAAAATTTCATCAGAATTAAATATTGAAGAAGAAAACCTACGTTGTAAAAATGATTTTTTTTGACTGATTATTTTAATTTTAGTTTTTTTTCCAAACTTCTCTTCTAAAATTGGTTTTATTGCACCAATACCATCTGCTAAACCTAAATCGATAGCTTTATTACCAACCCAAAATAAACCAGAAAAGATGTCATCTAATTTGTTCTGATCGAGTTTTGAACCTCTTCTATCTTTTACATAATTAATAAAATTATCATGAATTTGTTCTTGAATATTTTTTAATCTATCAATGTCTTCCTGTTTTTCTTCTTTGAAAGGATCAAGAAAACTTTTACTTTTTCCAGATGTATACACTCTTCTTTCAATTCCAACTTTTTTTAGAAGATCAACAAAACCAAAACCTGGTGAAATAACACCTATTGATCCAATAACAGAGTTTTGATCAATATATATTTCATCAGCAGCACATGCTAACCAATAACCACCAGAAGCTGCAACATCTTCAACGAATGCTAAAACTTTTTTGTTTTTTTCCTTTGCCAGATCAATGATCCTTTTTGCTATTAAAGAGGATTGTGTAGGAGAACCTCCAGGTGAATTAATGATCAAACCTACAACAGGAGATTTTTTATCAGCAAATAACTTATCAATTAACTTTTCTAAATTATTGATTGCTAAACCAGAACCTGTTAAGCCAGACTGTGATGATATAATGCCAGATAAACGTAAAACTGGTATTGTAGTACTCTTTGAAAATAACCTTTTAAACATAATATCTAATAACAAATGTTAATCTTTTCTTAAAGCGTTATGTAGCATTTGTTTGTAATTTTGGTAATTTGAGTTTAAGTGCGTCAATTAAGTTAATGAATTAACATAATATTCTAATAGTTAAACAATATGGATAATGTTCTTCCACTTATCAAAAAAGATTTTTCATTTGAACATGAAATCAGAGAATTAACAGATCTATGCAAAGAAGATTTAGTATCCGTAAACACCATAATTCTTGATAAATTAGATAGTAATGTACCTTTAGTTCATGAAGTTGTAAAATACCTTATCTTATCAGGTGGTAAAAGATTACGACCTCTTTTAACCGTTTCAAGTTTTCATATGACAAGAAATGGAACTAGTGAAATTGAAAATAAAATGAATCATATCGGTCTATCTGCAGCAGTAGAATTTATTCACACAGCAACACTATTACATGATGATGTAATAGATGAGAGTAAACAAAGACGAGGAAAACCTACAGCAAATGAGAAATGGAAAAATAAAACAAGTGTATTAGTTGGTGATTTTTTATTCAGTAGAGCTTTCCAACTAATGACAAAATATGGAAATACTGAAACGTTAAAAATATTAGCAGATACTAGTGTTGTAATTTCTGAAGGAGAAGTTTTAGAACTTGTTAATGATAAAAATTTAGAAATAAATGAAAATATTTATTTTGAAGTTGTAAATGCAAAGACTGCCTCTTTATTTAGTGCAGCATGTCAAGTTGGATCAATTAGTGGTCTTGGAACAGAAGCCGAGGTTAATGCATTGAAATCATTTGGAACAAACTTTGGCATGACCTTTCAATTAATTGACGATGCTATTGATTATTCTTCAAACAAAAAAATATTAGGTAAAAATACTGGAGATGATTTTAAAGAAGGTAAAATTACTCTTCCAATAATTTTAGCTTATGGAAGATCAAATGATAAAGAAAAAAAGTTTTGGGAAAGAACAATATCTGATCTTAACCAAAATAATGGTGATTTTGAAATGGCTTTAGAAATAATAAATAAATACCAATGTATTGAGGATACTCTAACAAGAGCTAATCACTTTTCAAATGTAGCTGTAGATTCAGTTGATATATTTAAAGATAACATTTACAAAGAAAAATTAGTATCTCTTGTTACAAAAAGTGCTTCAAGAATTTATTAATTAATATTCCTCATAAGATTTTACCTCTACTAATTCAGAGCCAAAGGTTTTATTAATATCATTTTTTACTTTTGCTCTTTCATCATTGGTAAAATAGACACTTCTAGCTAAATCAATAAATGATTGATCAAATATTTTTTTTCTTTCGCACTCTCTTATATCATCTTCTATATTCCAGAGTTTAGAATTAATGTTTATCAAATTTTCTAAATAATTATTTACTTTTTCTTGTTGGACATAATTCATCAATGTCTTTTGGAGAAAATCTAATTCTTTTTTGACATGATTAAGCTTAGTTTCATCAGTTATATTTTTCTGTTTAATAATTAATATAGAAATTTTATCTACAAGTTCGCCAAGCGATATAGGAGTATTAATAAGCATTAAATTCTTTCATAAATATCTTCATATCTTTTAATATCTTTTTCATCAAGATTGTCGCCATACCACATTTCAATAATAACTAAATCATCATCTTTTCTATTAGCCATTCTATGAATTGCCCCTTTAGGAATAAAAATATTATCATTTTCTTTTAGATTTGTTACTTGATTATCAATAGTAACTTCAGCTTCTCCTTCTGCCACTATCCAATGCTCAGACCTATGTATATGACTTTGTAGTGACAAAACACCTCCTGGTTTTACATAAATTTTTTTAACTAAGAATTTTTTACCAGACTGCAGTATCTTAAATGATCCCCAAGGTTTTTCTATAACAGAATTCATTATGAATGTTTATTTATATATTATATATCTCTTTATAAATGATAAAAATATCACCATCAATATTATCTGCAGATATTCTTGAATTAGAAGAAGAGATTAGATCCCTAGATATAAATGGAGCAGACTATATTCATATAGATATTATGGATGGTCACTATGTTCCCAATATTACCTTTGGACCAAATATAGTTAAATCAATAAGAAAGATTACTTCTAAAATTTTAGATGTACATCTTATGATTCAACCAGTTAAGCACTATATTGAAGAGTTTATAGACGCAGGTTCAGATATTATTACGTTTCACCCTGAAGCTGACGAAAACGTTGAGGAAATTATTAAGATAATAAGTGATGCTAAAATCAAAGTAGGAATTGCTATTCATCCTAAAGTGAATATTTCAGATATTGATTATTTATTTAATCAAGTACAACAAATAATAGTTATGACAGTTATACCTGGGTTTGGAGGTCAAAAATTTATGTATGATCAGGTACAAAAAATTAAAGATTTAGATGAAATTAGAAAAAATAATAATTATAATTATGAAATAGCTGTAGATGGAGGAGTAAATAATGAAAATGCAAAAATATGTAAAGATAATGGAGCTGATGTATTAGCAGTAGGATCTTATTTATTATCTCAAAATAAAAATAATTATAATAAAATTATAAATTCCTTAAAATAATGGACTGGGACAAACTAAAATCTTTTTATGAAATTGCAATATCAAGAAGTATTTCTAAAGCTAGTACAAAACTAAATATTAGTCAATCTGCTTTAAGTAGACAAATACAAGATCTTGAATATGATTTAAAAACAACATTATTTATAAGACATCAAAAAGGAGTAAGATTAACAGAACAAGGTGAAAATTTATTTAATACAGTAAATCAAATTAATTTTTCAATTTCAGATTTTGAAAAAAAATTACTACATAAAAAAACTAAACCAGTTGGAAAATTAACAGTTAGTACAACAGTTGGATTTGGCTCAACCTGGTTAACACCAAGAATAAATAAATTTGCTAATCAATATCCAGAAATTGATGTAAGCCTTGTTATGAGTGATGAAGAAGTAGACCTTGCTGCAAGAGTTGCTGATGTTGCTGTTAGAGTTAAAAAACCAACTCAAGCTAATTTAATATTTAAAAAATTTGTGAACTTTCATAATCACATCTATGGTTCTTCAGATTATCTTCAAAAAAGTGGTATTCCAAGAAATGTAAACGATCTTGATAAACATGATTTAATTTGTTTTGGAGCGGGTCTCCCATCACCTATTTCAAATATAGACTGGATATTAAAAATTGGAAAGGAAGGTGTAAAAAGAAGACCTAAATTTAGAGTAAACAGTATTTATGCAATGTCGCTTGCTGTTGAAAAAGGTGGTGGTCTCGCATCTTTGCCCGATTATATGGTTTCAGATAAACCTCAACTTGTGCGTGTTCTACCAAACTTGGAAGGGCCATCATATCAAACATACTTTGTTTATTCAGAGTCTTTTAAAAATGATAGAAGACTTGAAGTTTTTAGAGATTTTTTATTTAATGAAGCTAAAGATTGGCATTATTAGTCTTTGACTTAATTTTTTATTTTTGTATACCGTATTTAGATTATGGGATATCCAAAAAAACATAGAGGTAGACGAAAAAGAGGCTCTAAATATAGAAGAAACAAAAAGCGTCAAAAGAAGAAATAATTAATACTTTCAGCTTCTTTTTTTAATAACAATTAAATCTATATATATTAAATGTTTAAATTTTTCACTGAACCTAAATGGTATGTATGGGCTTATGTAGGCTCAGTTGTTATTCTTACTTCTATTTGGGTTCAAGTTCAAATTGATGTACAAATCAATGAATGGTTTGGTGAATTTTATGACATGATTCAAAAAGCACTTGGAACACCAAATGCTATAACCATGCAAGAATACATGGGAGCTCTTTTTAGCTTTGCTCAATTAGCTGCTATTTCAATTGCATTAGGACTTGCGATCTCTTTTCTTACTTCACATTTTCTCTTTAGATGGAGAACAGCAATGGTTGAGTGGTACCATAGTGTATATGATCAAGCGAGAACCATAGAAGGTGCAAGTCAAAGGGTTCAAGAAGATACAATTAAATTTAGTAGAATTATGGAGGGTCTAGGAACAAGCCTTATTGAGTCTGTTCTTGTACTGGTCGAATTCTTCCCTCTCTTAATGACTCTTTCAGTTGGAATTCCAATTTTATGGTTTGGCGATTGGCAGTATGGTTTAGTTTCTGGAGCATTTATATGGGCAGTTGGAGGTACAATCTTAATGATTGTACTTGCGTGGATATTAAGATTAGTTGGTATTGAATATGATCTTCAAAAAAAAGAAGCTGCTTATAGAAAAATTTTAGTTATTGCTGAAGATGATGGAAGTATAAGACCTAAATCATTAGAAGAACTTTTCCAAGGCGTTAGAGAAATTCATTTTAAAAGTTATCTTTATTATCTTTATTTTAGCATTGGTAGACTTGCTTATTTACAAGCTAACGTTCTTGCTGCTTATATATTTTTAGCTCCAGCCATTGTTGCAGGTGTCATGACACTTGGAGTTATGCAACAAATTATAAGAGCTTTTGGAAGAGTTGAAGGATCTCTACAATATTTATTTAGAGCATGGCCTACTATTATTGAATTAGCCAGTGTCTATAAAAGATTAAGAGAATTTGAGAATAAAATAGAAAAAAACATTGAGGATGAAAAAACTGGTATAGTACGCTAGTGATATTTCTAGCCTTTATAATAATTCCGATTATTGAAATAAGTATTTTTATAACAATTGGCTCTAATATAGGAATTTTAAATACTATTGCAATTATACTTACTACTGCTTTTGTTGGGATATTTCTTGTTCGAAGACAAGGAATTAAATTATTATTTGATGCGCAACAAAATTTATCACAAGGGGTAATGCCGACTGAAGAAATAAAAGGGGGTATTTTCTTATTAGTATCTGGATTATTACTAATTACTCCTGGCTTCTTTACTGATTGTATTGGTTTTTCTATTTTCTTAAAACCTGTTCAAAATTTAATTGCTACTCAAGCCAAAAAATATTTTAACTCACGTATTCGCTATTAAAGGGTCAATTTTATTAATTAACTCCTTTAATAGTAACACTAACTTGTTATTTTGAGGATTATCAATCTGTTTTAATGGCGGAATAATATTATTCCAATCAGTTATATTGTCTGTAATTGAGAAATAAGCCTTCATTAAACTGATTGGCTCTGCTGAGGTCAATGTTTTTCTAATTTCAGCTTGTAAATTTTGTAATTCATCAAAATTTTTAATATTTTTTTCATTTTTTAAATTTTTCAAAATATAACATAGTAACTTACCTGATACGTTAGTACCAGCAGTTATAGCTCCAGCCCCTCCTCGTCTTGCAACGTTTAAAGCAAGAGTATCATGTCCACAAAAAACTGCAAAATCGTTGAAATACTTAATTGTTTTTAACATATTATCATAATCTCCACTTGAATCTTTCAACCCGACAACATTATTTGGATATAATTTCAATAAACTTTCAATAACTTTGAAATTAATAGGAACATATGTATTTTGAGGAATATGATAAAGTATATACTGAAAATTATTATCCTCTACGCTTTCAATAATATTTCTATAATAATTTATCACACCTTCATCTGAAACATTTTTGTAGAAAAAAGGTGGAAGAATCAAAACTGCTCTAACATTCATTTTTGAAGCATATTGTGTCATTGAAATTGCATCCTTCAATGAGCTAGATCCAGTTCCCGGTATAAGAACCTTAGGATCAATTTTATTTTCTATAAGAAATTCAATATTATTTCTTTTTTCAATTATACTAAATGAGTTTGCTTCACCAGTTGTGCCAAAAATAGCAAGACCATCATGACCTTGTCTCATAAGATACTGACAGTGACGCAAATAAAGATCCTGATTGATAGTAAGATCTTTTTTAACTGGGGTTAAAGATGCACTGAAAACTCCATTTATCTTAAGCATAAAAGTATAATAGTATAAAACCTAGAATAACTCTATAAATAATAAATATATTAAAGGTTGAACTTTGTATTATTCGCATCATTATGTTAATTGATAGTAGTGCAGTAATAAATGCAACAAATGCTGCAAATAATGATTGGTATAAATTTATATTTACCTCAGCACCACTCATAAAATCTAAACTTGTTAAAACTAAAGATGCTAAAATAATAGGAATGGATAAAAGCATAGAAAATATTGCTGCAGAAGATCTATCAAATCCTAGGAAACGTGCTCCAGTAATTGTAACACCTGCTCTACTTGCCCCAGGTATAAAAGCTAAAACTTGAAACATACCAATGATAAAAGCCTGCACATAACTCATATTTTCCCAGGAAGATATTTTCATCTTAAAATGATCTGCTACAAATAATAGTGCAGCAAATACAATACTTGTTACTGCAACAACTTTGATATCTCTGAAAAATGATTGAACAAAATCAAAAATAAAAAATCCCACTATAACTGCAGGTATTGTTGCAATAATAATTTTAATTAAATTATCATTTTGATTAATCTGAAAAGAAAAAAAACTCTTAATTAACGCTTTTATATGTGGCCTTAAATAAATTAAAACTGCTAATAATGTACCAACATGAACAGCAACATCCGTAAAAAGACCTTGATCTTGCCAACTTGTTAATTCTGATACAAGAACTAAATGCCCAGAAGAACTAATTGGCAAAAATTCAGTTAAGCCTTGGACAATGCCAATGATAAAATATTGAAGCTCAAACATTAACCAAAAATTATTTTGCTCAGTTCTTTGGCACTAGGAAGAGGTTCAGCATTTTTATTAGAAAAATATTTCTCCATAAAATTTAAATAAACATTGTAATCTTTTAATATTTGCATTTTTTGAGCTTTATTTTCATCATCACTGTCTTCCATTTTAACTAATTCCGTATCAGTTTGAGACATTGCTTCTGGTATTGTCGTAAAAGGCCTCTCCTGATTAATAACTAACCTTTCATGTAACTCCCGGTGAATCATTTTAAAATCTTCTTTTGATAGAGTTTTTGGACTTTCATCAAATATAAGTCTTTTTAAAATAAAGTTTGCTCTTGGTTCTTTAATTGAGAGAGCTATTTTATATTTTTCATTCCAGTCATTTTGTTCGTGAAATTTAGCTATTTCTGTTGATTGTTTAAAATCAAGAAAAGCATTTGCTGCACTTTCAGGAAATACATTATCTTGCGATTTTTCATCTTCTTTTTCAATACGCCTGTCAATTTCCATAAGTTTAAACTTGTCTGCTAAATTTTTATTTTTGAATACTATTTTAGCTCTTTCATTTAGTACATCAGAACCAATCTCATCGTATGGCTCATAATTAGAAGCAATTTTACCTGGCAGAATAATTGGGTGCTGGTTGGTAATAACGTATCTATTTTTTCTTTTGATCAGTTTTTTAAATTCCTCAGAATTAGCTTCTAGTAATGGTGTAGGATCATGAGCCAAATCAATTGTGTGATACCAACCATTGTATTGAGACTCACATACCATCGACAATGCTTGAAGTTTAATTCTTCCTCCAAAACTCGTCATAAAACAAAAACCTTTATTTTTATTTATATATTCGATGGCATCTTCTTTACTCATTGTCATTTGAAGCTGATTCCAATTAGTAGTGTCAGCTTCGTTAATATATTTTGTCAGAGCAATTGATGTCTTAACATCTGAAAATGCATCGTGAGCAAATTCAACAGGCAAGTTGTTCATCTCTGCAATTTTTTCTAATTTAAAACTAGGATTACCTCTTTCTGTTAAAGGAGTTTTTATACTTGATGGGTTGATGGCATATAAACCTCTCGCTAAATTTAATGTATCGCCCCTACTCTTTCTTGTTACATAAGGATAAAACATATGACTAAACAAATTGTATTCGAGAACTGATTCATCAAACTCTATTATGTTGTGTCCTATAAAAGTAGAACTTGGATCATCTTTTTTCCATTCATCAAAAGTTTCATTAATTTTTTTCATTAATTCATAGGACGACTGGGGAGCATCAAGTGCCTCCCTCATACCTTTAAGTGTTGTTATTAATGCACCAGGTTGAGAAATCACTGATGTTCGAGGTCTGCAAAACTCATTCATATTTTGATTTGTTTGGTTAAACTTGGAGTCAGTAACTATTGCAGCAATTTGCATTATCTGCTCCCATTTTGGAGTAGTACCAAAGGCAGTTGGATATTCTTTCTTACCTCTTCCTGATGTTTCTAAATCGTAAAATATATATTTTGACACTGATAAATAACCTTATTGGTATTTATAGACTATTAATTATCTCTTTTGGACCAATAAAAATGATAGAAAAGAGCAGCAGCAATGGCAACAAAAAGAGAGATAAAAGCTACATAAATTATAGTTGCGATTGCCCAGTAAGCTACAGCAATTAAAAGACCAATTGCTGTAATTCCAGCCCAAAAATAGATCAGTCTTTCTAAAAATAATTGCATATTGATTCTACTATACAATAATTATAAAAGTTTATCAATTTCATCTCGAGAAGGCATGGAATTTGCCGTACCAATTTTTGTTGTTGATAAACCAGCTGTTGCACTGGCAAATTTAAGCGCATCTTTAATATTTTGACCTTCGGTAAGTGCCGCAGCAAAACCAGCATTAAATGCATCGCCAGCACCAGTAGTATCAACTACTGGATTTGGAAGATTAGCTATAGGTAAAGAAAATTTTTCATCATTGTTGGCAAAAAAAGCTCCTTTTTCTCCAAGAGTAATAACGACATTTTTAATTCCTTTTTCTAATAATTGAATTGCAGCTTTTTCAGCATCCTCATAAGTTTCAACATTATGATCCACATAAAAACTAGCTTCCGTTTCATTTGGTGTAAAATAATCAATCATAGAAAATAAAGATTCATCTATTTCAGCTGCTGGAGCAGGATTTAAAATTGTTTTTACATTTAAACTATGTGCTTTTTTTAATGCATAGGTAACAACATCCTTTGGCGCCTCTAGTTGTGTTAGAAATATACTTGAGTTTTTAATTGCTTCTTCTGCTTTATCTATATCTTCAATAGTAATTGCACCTGCTGCACCCGGAAAAACATTAATAGCATTGGCTCCAGTTCCTTCATTTACAAGTATGCCTGCAGCACCAGTTGAATGATCTTTTGTAATATTTACATTACTATAATCAACACCAGAATTTTTGTAAATTTCTGTTGCCATCGAGCCAAATTGATCATCACCAATCTTAGAAATAAAAAAAGTTTTTGCACCAGCTTTGGATGCAGCTACAGCTTGATTTGATCCTTTGCCACCAGGGCCAATAACAAAATTTTTACCAAGAATAGTTTCACCCTCTACTGGAATTTTTTCACCAAAAAAAACAAGGTCAGCAACAAAAATACCAAGAATACTAATCGACATAATTATTTATCGATTATCCAAACAGTACCATCTGGTTTAATAACACCTTTTGTTAATATAAAGTTACAGTAAGGTCGTCTTTCACTTGTTGTAATATATGCATAGGTTGATCTTGATTGCTTATAAAATTCTTGTCTTTCGTATGAACCAATTTTCCAATGATCTCCTGATACTTCCTTAATTGCATCAATTACTTCTTTATTAGCATCATTAATTTCATTTGGTTGATTATCAACTTCCATTCGGTGAACAGCTGACTCTACGAAACTATCCAATGGAAAAACAGATAAAACAGCTCTCATAACAGCTGTCATATCAAGACCGTCTAATCGGTGAACTCTATTATGATTTGAGTGAGCAGGATAATTAATATCGGATATAACGAGTCTATCGCCATGACCCATTTCACGTAATGTTTTTAATATATCAGGACTTAAAATAGGATCGACATTAATTAACATATTTTTAGTATATCACTCTCCGTATGGGATCCAAATATTTTTTACTTGTGTACTTTGATATAAAAACTCTTCTAAGAAATTTTCTTCTTTCGAAGACCAATCAAGATTTTTTGATTGTGGACACCAAGTTCTTTTCAAATTTGATGTTGTGCTTTGAATAACTTTCAGACGCTCATTATTATTTTCACTAAAAAACCAAATACCATCAATATTTTCATGTTCAGATAAGATTCTATTCAAACTATTTTGTTTAGTTGTAAGGATATTAATATACCCTGCTGGAACATCAGAAGTTTCAAGTAGTTGATACAATTCTGTTGCTAAAAGAGACGTCTTTTGTCCTGGAACAATAATACTAGCATTTCCTGCTGCAAAATTTGCTCCTAATGTAGTTATTAAACTTAATAGTGGATAATCATCATTTAAAATATTTGCCACAACACCAATTGGCTCTTTAACAGCTAGTGTTAAACCTCTTATAGGAGGATTATGAATAGAGCCTTCAAACTTATCAGCCATAGCAGCATAATAAAATAATCTTTCTATTGATTGATCAAATTCTTTTTCAGCATCTTTTTGTGAAATACCAATTAAAGAAGACAGCAAACTAGAAAAGGTATTTTTTCGGTCTTGCAAATTTTCTGCTAAGTAATAAAGAATTTGAGCTCTATTAAAGTTATTAGAAGATTTGCCAATTGCTTTAGAAGCAACCTCTACGGTATCTCTTACATCTTTTCGATTTGCGTTTGGAACATCACAAATAAAATTATTATGAGCATCATATGAAGAAAAGGAATAGCCACTATCAGGTCTTTTTTGTTTACCTCCAATATATAATTTAGGTGTTCTATCTATAGAGTTAGATGATCGACCTTTAGATGATTTTTTTCCTCTTTTTGACTTAGAAAGAGGAAGTGGTAATTTTGAATATGCTCTTATACCCTCCGAACCACCTTCTCTTCCAAAACCACTTTCTTTGTATCCTCCAAAACCACATGCAGCATCAAATAAGTTTGTAGAATTTATCCAGATGACTCCAGCTTTTACTTTTGGAGCGATATCTAAAGCTAAATTAATATTTTCAGACCAAATACTTGCAGCAAGTCCGTATGGAGTATTATTGGCAATGGATACAGCTTCACTAGGTGTTCTAAATGTCATTGTTGTTAAAACTGGTCCAAATATTTCTACTTGAGCAATAAAAGATGACGGTGTTACATTTGTAAATAATGAAGGAGGATAAAATAAACCATTTGTTGGACATGACCATGAAGGTTGCCATAATTTATTTCCA
>CACJZA010000009.1 GCA_902597795.1 uncultured Alphaproteobacteria bacterium
GGGAAATCTACTTTGGTAAAAATTCTTTACGGCCTTTTAGAACCAGATGAAGGAAATATTAAATTAAATAATAAGGATTTTAAAGTTAATTCCCCAGCAGAAGCAAGGAAACAAGGAATAGGAATGGTATTTCAGCATTTTTCTTTATTTGATTCTTTATCAGTAAAAGAAAATTTAATTTTAGGAATAGATGAAAAGATGTCTTATTCAGATTTAGAAGATAAGCTAGAAAATATAAGCTCAAGATATAATCTTCCCTTAGATTTAGATGCTCCAATTACCGCTTTATCAGCTGGAGAAAAACAACGTGTAGAAATTGTAAGAATTTTATTACAAGACCCTCAGATACTTATCATGGATGAGCCAACTTCAGTCTTAACACCACAAGAAGTTGAAAGTTTGTTTGTAACATTAAACGCACTCGTCAAAGAAGGTCGTACGATATTATATATCACTCATAAACTCGAAGAAGTAATATCAATATGTGATACAGTGACAATAATGAGAAGTGGTGAAATTATAGACACTTCAAGTACCTCTAATCAAACAGCAAAAACACTGGCAACAAAAATGCTAGGACAAAAATTAGATGATTTAAAAACTAATTATGGGCATATAAAAGATAAAGTTAACTTTGAAGTAAAAAATATTTCATGTGATTTTAATGATCCATTTTTCACAGACCTTAAAAATATTTCTTTTCAAGTTAGAGTTGGTGAAATTTTTGGCATTGCTGGTGTTGCTGGTAATGGACAATCAGAATTAATGGACATTTTAACAGGGGAAAATATAAATATTAAATCTGGATCAATTACTTTTGATAGTAAAAAAATCGAAAAGTATGGACCACAAAAAAGAAGAGATTTATCTATTTCTTTTGTTCCCGAGAATAGGCTGGGTCATAGTGCAGTACCTGAGTTAACTTTGTCTGAAAATATACTTTTAAGTCAATTTCCAAAAAATAATTTTATTAAAAATGGTATAATATTGAAAAATAACGTTGATGATTTTGCCAATAATGTAATTAATGAATTTAAAGTTATTACTCCTGGGAATGACGCAAAAGCATCAAGTTTATCTGGAGGCAATTTACAAAAATATGTCATTGGTAGAGAAATATCATCTAAGCCAAAAATATTAATTATTTCACATCCAACTTGGGGGATAGATGCTGGTGCTGAGCATTCTATAAGAGAGTCTTTGATAGAATTATCTCAAAATGGAACATCTATAATTGTTATTTCTCAAGATTTAGATGAATTGATTGAGATTACTCATAAAATATCTGTTATTTACGATGGAAAATTATCCAAACCTTTTAGAACTAGTGAAGTAGAACTAGAAAAATTAGGATTATTGATGGGGGGAAAAAATGAATAGTTTATTTCCCTCTATAGTTTCTCGCTCACAGAGTTCGGGTCTAATGAATTTTTTCGTTCCCATAATTTCAATTGTTTTAACCTTAATTACAGGTTCAATTATTTTTATTCTTCTTGGTTTTGATCCAGCTTATGCATTGTATACTTTTTTTATTTCACCTATTTCTTCAACCTACGGTATTTCTGAATTGTTTGTAAAAGCAACTCCATTAGCCTTAATTGCAATTGGTCTCTCATATTGTTTTAAGAATAATATTTATAATATTGGAGCTGAAGGACAACTTACTATGGGTGCAATTTTTGGTGGAGGTATTGGTATATTATTTCATGATACAAACGCTTTCTGGTTACTGCCATTAATGATTTTTGCTGGAGCAATTGGAGGAGCATTATGGGGGTTAATTCCAGCTATTTTAAAAACAAAATTTAATACAAATGAAATTTTAACAAGTCTAATGTTGGTTTATGTTGCCTTATTTATTTTAGATTATTTAGTGGTAGGGCCTTGGAAAGATCCATTTGGTTATAGCTTTCCTAAATCAAGACCATTTAGTGAATCTGGAA
Organism: uncultured Alphaproteobacteria bacterium; assembly: GCA_902597795.1. Lineage (GTDB taxonomy): Bacteria > Pseudomonadota > Alphaproteobacteria > HIMB59 > CACPNW01. Next base: position 1,944 of record CACJZA010000009.1, read on the forward strand.
GAATGCCTCTATTATTTGATGGTTTAAGGGTGCACTTTGGATTAATTATAACTTTATTTTTAATTTTTGTATCTTGGTTTATATTTTCAAAAACTATTTTTGGCTTTCAATTAAAAGTATCTGGATACAGTCCTAAAGCTGCTAGATATGCTGGTTTTAATCAAACAACTTTAGTTTTTTTTGCTTTTGCAATTTGTGGTGCCTTTGCAGGTATTGCTGGTTTAGCCGAAGTATCTGGTCCAATTGGATTATTATATAGAGATATTTCTCCAAATTATGGATTTACTGCAATTATTGTAGCTTTCTTAGGTAGACTTCACCCAATAGGTATTATTTTTGCATCTTTAGTTATCGCTCTTACCTATCTTGGCGCTGAAGACGCACAATTGTTTTTACAAATACCTTCAGCAGTAGGTTTTATATTTCAGGGTTTGGTTCTATTTTATTTATTAGGTGCAGAATTACTAATTAACTATAAATTAACTTACAAAAAATTATTATGAATTTAGATTTAATACTTGGAATATTACAAATTGTTTTAATTGCAACAACACCTCTTGTTTTTGCTGGTATAGGTGAGTTAGTTACAGAAAAATCTGGAGTATTAAATTTAGGTGTAGAAGGAATGATGTTGGTAGGAGCGGTGTCCGCTTTTATTATCTTAGTAATTACTGGAAGTTATTTCCTAGCTTTTTTTGTATCTATATTATCAGGTATTATCATGTCTGGTTTATTTGCTTTTCTAGTTCTATTTTTAATGTCAAATCAAATTGCTACAGGATTAGCATTAACTATTTTTGGAATAGGTCTTAGTTCGATGCTAGGCAAACAGTATATTGGAACACCAATTGATGGTCTGTCACCATGGTTTTTTGTTATATTTTCTTTCCTAATTGTATTTTTGGTTAGTTATTTTTTTTATAAAACTAAAGCTGGTTTAATTTTAAGAGCAGTAGGGGAATCTCATAATTCTGCACATGCATTAGGATATAGCGTTATTAAAATTAGATTTTTATCAATTTTATTTGGAGGTTCTATGTGTGCTCTTGCAGGATCATATATTTCAATTTGTTATGCTCCAATGTGGCAAGAAGGTATGACAGCTGGACGAGGATGGATAGCGTTAGCTTTAGTTGTATTTGCAACTTGGAAACCAGAAAGAGTGCTTATTGGAGCCTATATATTTGGAGGTGTTACTATTCTTCAAATGAATCTTCAGGCTTTAGGTTTAAGATTTCCTGGTCAATTTTTCAGTATGGCACCATATGTTGCAACTATTATAGTTTTAGTATTAATTTCTAGTAATAAATTAAGAATAAAACTTAGTGCACCAGCTTCATTAACTATTCCTTTTTATAAGGGTAGATAAATATCCACTTTTTTTTATTTATTTTCTTATAGAATTATTGATCAAATCTAGTTCTATATTACAAATGTCTTTGAGTAATCGTTATATTAGCAGGTGAGGTTAAAATGATTAGAATAATAACTTTTTTATCTACTTTTTTGGTATTTGCATTTGGTTCAGTATATGCAGACCCTAAAAAAGTTGGATTTATATACATAGGTCCTCCAGGTGATCATGGTTGGACATATATGCATGATGTAGGTAGAAAATATATGGAGAGCCAACTTGGTGACTCTATTACTACTACTTATCTTGAAAATATTCCTGAAAACGCAGATGCAGTGAGAGCAATCCGAAAACTAGCAGACTCAGGACATGATTTAATATTTACAACGTCTTTCAACTATATGGATCAGACACATGAAGTAGCTAAGGATTTTCCTGATATAAAATTTGAACATGCTACTGGGTATATCCAAGCAGATAACGTTGCTACGTATTCAGCTAGATTTTACGAAGGTAGAATGATTGAAGGGCATATTGCTGGTCATATGACTGAAACTAATACTATTGGTTATATAGCTTCATTCCCTATTCCTGAAGTTGTAAGAGGAATTAATGCATTTTATTTAGCGGCTTCAAAAGTAAATCCAGATATCAAAATGAAAATTATTTGGGTATTTACTTGGTACGACCCAGGTAAAGAAGCTGATGCAGCTAATACTTTGATTAATCAAGGTGCTGACATAATTGTTCAGCATACTGATACATATGCTCCTTGCCAAGCTGCTCAAAAAGCGGGAGTTTATGCATTTGGTCAAGCTTCAAACCAAGAAGAATTTTGTCCTGATGCACATTTAACTTCAATTGAAGATATTTGGGGTCCTTACTATGCTGAAAGAGCAAAAGCTGTTGTGGACGGCACTTGGTCTTCTGGTGATACTTGGGATGGTATGGATAAAGGTATGGTTGTAATGTCACCATATAATACTAAACTTATGCCAGCAAGTTTAATTCAAGAAGCAGTAAATATGGAAGTTGGAATTAAAGATGGAACTATCCATCCTTTCACAGGTCCAATTTACAATCAAGCTGGTGAGCTAGTGGTTCCTGAAGGTGAAGTAGCTCCTGATGGAATGTTACTTGGAATGAACTTTTATGTTCAAGGTATTGACGGCGAAGTACCACAATAATTAAAATTCTTATAATCCTCTCTCTTTTAAAGGGAGAGGTATAATTATTAATTTCAAAGGAAGATTTATGTCTGATTTACACATTAGTTGGGACGAATATAGAAGTAAAACAGAAGATTTAGCAAAACAAATTCATAAGGATGGATGGCAATTTAATCAGGTTGTATGCATCGCAAAAGGAGGTATGAGAGTAGGGGATGTAATGGCAAGAATATTTGATGTTCCCTTAGCAATTCTTTCTGTTGAATCATATAGAGGTGAGGGGGTAAAAAATAAAAGAGGTGCAATCACATTTTCAAGAGATTTAGCAAAAACAAGCCCTAACATTGGATCAAAAGTTCTAATAGTAGATGATTTGGCAGACTCAGGAATTACTCTTAAAAAAAGTATTGATTGGTTAAATCATACTTATGGTTTTTATATAGATGAACCAATAAGAACTGGAGTTTTGTTTTATAAATCAGTATCTTCATTTAAACCAAATTATTATGTTGATTATTTAGAAGATTCTCCTTGGATACATATGCCTTATGAGGTTTATGAAACTATGAAACCAGAAGAACTTGGTTAAAAAATTGAAGTAATTTCATCAAACTTTTTCTTTTGTTTTGCAAACTTTGGAACTTTTACATCTTTATCTGGCCGTCCAACAATAAGTAAAACAAACGGTTTTTCATTGCTGGGTCTCTTTAAAATTTTATTAAGAAATGTCATTGGGCTTGGCGTGTGTGTTAACATTGCTAAACCAGAAAAATGTAAACAAGTAATTAATATACCAGTAGCTATACCGACAGACTCTTTTACATAATAATTTTTTATTTTCTTATTTTTTGAAACTGAAAATTTTTTCTCAAATATAGCTATTAAATAAGGTGCATTTTCAATAAATTTTTTATTTTCATCAGTTCCCAATGGGGCTAACGCATCTAACCACTCTTTAGGAGCTTTGTACTTATAAAAATTTTCTTCTTCTTTTTCTGCTTCTATTCTAATTTTCTTTTTTACAGTTTTATTTTTAATTACTACAAAATGCCAAGGTTGAAGATTTGCTCCACTTGGAGCTGATCCTGCAGATAGAATAGCATTCTTTATAATATTTATATCGATTCTATCTTTTGAAAATTCGCGTATGCTTCTTCTCTCTTTAATATTTTTATAAAAATTTTTTGAATTAATTTTCATTTCTTTGATAGTTTGATTTGAAAATTTTAAATCTTCAGCTATGTATTTTTTAACTTTATGCATTGGTTTGTTATTATTATCGGGATACTATTAATTTCCCTATCAATTAGTAATCCTCTATATAAACTAATTATAAAAAAACGAATAAGATTTAATCTTTTTATTGAAATCCTGTTTAGGATAATACTGTTTTTAATTAGTATAATTATTATTTTTCTAGGTTTGTACTTAGAGAGTATTTTTTAATATCTTCTTATATTTCTATCAATTAATGCAGCCCATGCATCTATTCCGCCAAGTACATTAACACAATGATTATACCCTTGTGCTTTAAGCCATTTACATACAGCTTGGCTTCTTGTACCGGTATGACACATTACAAAAATATTTTTTTTCTTATCTAATTCAGTGTATCTTTTAGCAATCTCTGAAAGTTTCATGTGTATTGTACCTTTAATATGAGCATGATCTCTCTCAGTATCTTCTCTTACATCTATAATTTGAATTTTTTTATCATCTTGTTTGAGTTCATTTAACTGATGAACTGTTATTTCACTGCTACTGTAAAGATCCATTAGATTATCTTATTATAAATACTACTAGATTTCTACTATTTTAAATAAAATTAATTTTAAAAATTAAATTTGTTATTTCTAAGTTTTTCATGTATGAGCGCATATCATTATGACGAAGAAAATAACCTTTTCAGCTTTTGGTAGAGATTCATATTATCACAGAGATTGGTTCAAAAAAAATGGTTTCAAATTCGATAGGAGTTCTAGAAAATGGACTGTAGAAAATTTACCAATAGATAATGCAGAAGAATTTGCCAGTTATTGTAGGAAATACGGTTTAACATTTGAAAGATCTGATAGAATGATTACGGAATTTGATTACGCAGATTATCTCTGGGATGGAAGAAGAGATGAATTTATGAAACCTTCTGAAAATATTGAAATTCCACAACCAAAAAATAAAATCTAATTTTTGTTTAATAAATTATTATCAAATAATTTAATACTTCTTATAATTTTAGCTGCTATTTGGGGCTCTTCTTTTTTTGTTATTAAAATTTGTCTGTCTAGTTTTACACCTACAAGTATTGCTTCCTTAAGATTGATTATCGCATCAATTTTCTTAATTATTTTATATTATTCATATAACAAGCATCCCAAATTAAATCTCGATTTAGTCTTAATTCTCTCTTTTATAGGCATTACTGGAAATTTTTTACCTTTCTATCTAATTAGTTGGGCTGAACAATACATTCCCTCTTCTACTGCAGGGTTATTAATGTCGGTTGGCCCCTTAATAACATTACTAATGTCTCATGTATTAACTTCAGATGATAAGTTTACCTGGATAAAATTTTTATCAATTATTATAGGTTTTGTGGGTATTATTTTTATTTTAGATATAAGTAAATTTAATTTTCAAGATGCAAACTACATTAGTACTTTAGCAAAAATTTTTGTGATTGTAGCAGCATTTGGCTACATGATTTCAAATATTGCTGCTTATAATAAATTAAAGAAATTAAGCCCTATTTCAATTACTACTTTTGCTACATTGTTTGGAGCGATCATATCATTACCATTTTTATTCTATGATTTTATTAATTATGAGAATAATATTAATAAAATTTCTTTAATTTCTATTATTTATTTAGGTGTTTTTCCAACAGCTATTGCCTTTCATATGCGCTATTATATAGTTAAACAATCTGGTCCGGTTTTCTTATCTTATGTTGCCTATTTAATCCCAGTTTTTGCTTTAATATGGGGATTCATATTTCTTTCTGAACAAATAGTATTTAGTTCTATAGTTGGAATTATTTTAGTTTTTATTGGTCTGTTTGTGGGTCAAAAAAAATCAATGAGTAAAATATCCGTAAAAAACATATAATACTAATAAAACAGCAATAAAAATAGACACATTTTTGAAGTTAATATATTTCATTTATGGTTGAAATTTAATTTTTTATAGTTCAATATACTTTTATTATGAGCGACTCAATTAAATACTTACTTGAAGAAAATAAAGCACCAAAGTTTTGGTATAATATTAATGCAGACTTACCAAGTCCACCACCACCACCATTACATCCTGGAACTAAACAACCAGCTGGTCCTGATGACTTTGCTCCTTTATTTCCAATGAGTTTAATTATGCAAGAAGTTTCTACTGAAAGAGAAATAGAAATTCCTGAACCTGTAAGAGAAGTATACAAACAATGGAGACCATCTCCTTTATTTAGAGCAAGAAGATTAGAAAAGTTTTTAGATACACCAGCTAAAATTTATTATAAATATGAAGGTGTTAGTCCTACAGGAAGTCACAAACCAAATACTGCTGTCCCACAAGCTTTTTTTAATAAAGAAGAAGGAATTAGTAAAATTTTTACTGAAACGGGCGCAGGTCAGTGGGGAAGTTCATTAGCATTTGCAGGTCAGATCTTTGGTATAGATATAGAGGTTTTCATGGTTAAGGTTAGTTTTGATCATAAACCTTACAGAAAATTAATGATGCAATCATTCGGTGCTAACTGTCATGCTAGTCCATCTAATTTAACTGACTTCGGTAACAAGTTATTATCAGAAAATCCTGATAACCCTGGTAGTTTGGGCATAGCTATATCAGAAGCAATAGAAGCAACTGTTAAAAGTGGAGGTAAAGCCAAATACTCACTTGGAAGTGTTTTAGGTCACGTTCTAATGCATCAAACTATAAATGGTAATGAAGCTATTATGCAAATGGAGATGGCTGGAGATTATCCTGATATTATTGTTGGCTGTACAGGTGGTGGTAGTAATCTTTCTGGATTAATGTTTCCATTTTTAGGACAACAGTTAAGAGGTGGTCAAAAAATTGATATAATTGGTTGCGAGCCTGCATCATGTCCTTCATTTACTAAAGGAAAGTATGCTTATGATCATGGAGATATGGCAAAAATGACTCCATTAATTAAAATGCATACTCTTGGATCTGATTTCTTACCGCCGGCAAATCACTCTGGTGGATTAAGATACCATGGTATGTCTTATCATTTAAGCCACTTATATGAGTTAGGTCTGATGAGAGCAAAGGCTTACGGTCAAAAAGATTGTTTTGAAGCTGGTTTAACCTTTGCAAAACAAGAAGGAATTATTCCTGCTCCAGAAGGAAACCATGCAATCAAAGGTGCTATTGATGCAGCTTTAGAATGTAAAGAAAAAGACGAGTCAAAAACTATTCTCTTTAATTTATGTGGCCATGGATATTTTGATATGTCAGCTTATGATGATTATCTAAATGGATCAATGGCTGATGATGTTATTGATGATGATGGAATAGGTAAATCTATTTCTCAAATACCAGAAGTAGTGTAATTTAAGTTTAAATTTTTTTTTTTTAAATTAATGGTGTTTCTTTATTATGGTTGAAATTAAACCTTTTAAAGGAACACGTCCTTACAACGAAGATGCAAAAAATTTAATTGCTCCCTCTACTGATCATTTAAGTATTGAAAATATAGAAATATTTAAAAAAAATAATTATTGGAATTATTTAAAAATTTTAAATCCTGTTGGGCAATTAAAAGAAGCAGATACTCTCTTAGAAGCAAAATCTCATTTTAAAGAAATGAAAGAAAATGATGTAATTAAAAAAGATAAAGAATTATTTTATTATATTTATCAAATTGAATTTAAAGGGCATACTCAATTAGGATTTTTATCTCTGTCTAAAATCTCAGATTTTGTAGATGAAAAAATTAAAGCACATGAAAAAATATATGAGACTAGAATGAGAGAAAGAGCAGAGCAAATGTTAAATATAAAAACACAAATAGGTCCTATTTATGTAGTATATAAAAAAAATAATAAGATAAAAGATTTGTTATCAACTAAAATATTAAATACTCCAGATTATGATTTTGAAAGCTTTGATAAATCTATTCATAAACTTTGGTGTATTTCTGATAAATTATTTATCGAAAAGTTATCTTCTGTTTTTATAAATGAAGTAGACAATTTTTATATTGCAGATGGGCATCATAGAATGGGTGCAATGAAAATTATTGGAGAATTAAATTATAATAAAAATATTTTGCAGGAAGATTTTATGATAGCGGCGTTTCCAAGCGATGAAGCTAAAATATTTGACTATAATAGAGTTGTTAAAGATCTAAATGGTTTGAGTGAAGAAAAGTTTTTAGAAATTCTTTCTGAAAACTTCGAAATAAAAAAAGAAAAAAATCCATTCAAGCCTCAATCAAATAAACAATTTGGAATGTATCATGAAAAAAAGTGGTATTCATTGTATTTTAAAAGTGAATTAAAATCTGATAATTTTGTTGATACACTAGATATTAATATTTTAAACAATTTCATTTTCAAAAAACATTTAAATATTGTTGATGTTAATAATGATGAAAGAATAAGATTTATTGCTGGATGCCATGGTTTAAAAGCTCTAGAAAAAAAAGTTGATGAAAATAATGATAGTGTGGCATTTTCTATCTTCCCATCATCAATAAGTGATGTTATTAAAGTCGCGAATAAAAATTTGACTATGCCTCCTAAATCAACATGGTTTGATCCAAAACCTTTAGATGGCTTAGTTGTTTATGAGTTTGAAAAAAGCATATGAATAAACCAAATACTAAACCTAACAATCCAAATTTTTCAAGTGGCCCAACCTCAAAAAGACCAGGCTGGGACATATCTGTTTTGAGTAATGCTTTAACTGGCAGATCACATAGATCAGTTGAATGTAAAGCAAGATTAAAAGAAGCGATAGATAAATCAAAAGATATTCTAAAATTACCTGATGATTATTTATTGGGTATAATGCCTGGATCAAATACTGGTGCTTTAGAAGCAGCTATGTGGTGCCTATTAGGTAAAACGGGTGTAGATATTCTTGCATGGGAAAATTTTGGGAAAGATTGGGTAATTGATGCAATTAGTGAATTAAAATTAGATAATTTAAATATTCATGAAGAAGATTATGGCAAACTACCTGACCTTAGCAAAGTCAATTTTGATAATGATGTTATTTTTACTTGGAATGGAACAACATCTGGTGTCAAAGTTCCTAATGGAGATTGGATACCTGATGACAGAAAAGGTCTAACAATTTGTGATGCCACCTCCGCAATTTTTGGTATGCCTATAGATTATAATAAATGTGATGTTATAACTTGGTCATGGCAAAAAATACTTGGAGGAGAGGCCGCTCATGGAATGATTGCAATTTCTCCAAGAGTTATCGAAAGATTAGAAAGTTTTACACCTAGTTGGCCAGTACCAAAATTATTTAGATTAGCTGAAAATAAGAAATTAATAAAAGGTATATTTGAAGGAAACACAATTAATACACCTTCAATGATATGTGTTGAAGATATAATTGATTCATTAAATTGGGTTTCTTCTCAAGGAGGATTAAATTCATTAATTTCTAAATCCCAGAATTCTTTACAAAAAATTAGAGAATGGATTAATGAGAGAGATTGGGTGACTTTTTTATCTGAAATTGAAGATGATAATTATATCTCAAACACTGGAATAACATTTAAAATTATTGAAGATTGGTTTACTAATAAAGATGAAAGTGATCAAAGAGCTGTAATGGCTGATATATGTAAATTACTTTCTGAAAATAATGTTGGATTTGATTGTAATGGATATCCCAAAGCACCACCTTCTTTTAGAATATGGGCTGGAGGAACGGTTCAAACTTCAGATGTAGAATTAGTTTTACCTTGGATTGATTGGGCTTATTCAGAGATTAAATCAAAACATGCCTAGAGTACTAATATCAGATTCACTAGATAGAATCGCATCTGAAATTTTAACAAAGAATAATATTTCAGTTGATACAAAAACAAACTTATCTCCCGAAGAATTAAAAAAAATAATTGATAATTATGACGGTTTAATTATTCGTTCAGCAACTAAAGTTAGAAAAGACATAATTGATTCTCTTTCAAAATTAAAAATTATAGGTAGGGCAGGGGCAGGAGTAGATAATGTTGATGTGGTAGCCGCTAAAAATAAAAATATTATCGTAATGAATACTCCAGGAGGAAATACAAATGCTACAGCAGAACACACAATTGGTTTAATTTTTGCATTACAAAGAAAAATTACTATTGCCAATGAGACAACTCATAAGGGTCTTTGGGAAAAAAAGAAATTAAAAGGAAATGAAATTAAGGGCAAGAAAATTGGTATTGTAGGTTTTGGTAATGTAGGCAAAAGAGTTGCAGAAATATCAAATGTATTGGGAATGCACGTTTCAATATTTTCTTCATACTTTGAAACAATTAAGGATAACTATCCTGAATATAATTCTTGTTCTATCGATGAGATTATTAAAGATTCAGATATAATTTCATTTCATTGTAAACCCAATAAGGATGGAGGCCCGATTATTAATAAAAATCATCTATCACTAATGAAAAAAAATTGTATCATTATCAATACCGCTAGAGGTAACTTAGTTGATGAAGATGATCTTAAAAATTCTTTAGAAAAAAAAGAAATTAAAGGTGCTGCATTAGATGTTTTTAAAAATGAACCTTTAGAAGAAAGTGGGTTTTATAATTTAGATAATATAATTTTAACCCCACATATTGCTGCTTCTACTGATGAAGCACAAATAGTTGTAGCAGAAATGGTTGCTAATCAGTTTGTTGAATTTTTTAATAATAATAAAATTATAAATTCAGTTACTTAATAAAAATTTCAGTTAAATTTTCTAAGTAAGCAGATGGATTTGAGAGAATGTTACCATCTAATATATTGGCTTGATCTAAAATTAAATTTGAAGCTTTTTTATGGTCAATTTTTGTTAAATTTTGAGATAAATTTACAATCATCGGATGGTTTGGATTAATTTCAAGTATCTTTTTCGAAACAGGAGTTTTTTGATTATGCATTTTCATCAGTTTTTCCATATTTATATCCATCCCAGCTTCTTCAGCAACAAGCAGAATTGGGCTTTTGGTTAATCTCTCAGATACAATAACATCAGATATTGTCTCTTTTAGCTCTATTTTAAGTATGTTAATTAAATCATTGATTTTACTATCTATTTCTTTTTTATTTTCATCTTTCTTATTTGATTTTTCACCAACTTTTGAAACATCAACTTTACCTTTGGTTATTGATTTAAATTCTAAATCTTTAAATTTATTTACATTTTGTATCCAAAACTCATCTACTGCATCAACCATAAACAAAACTGGTATCTTTTTATCAGTGAACACTTCCAATTGAGGGGAGTTTTTAATATGATCCTTGTCAGTATTAGCAAAGTAATAAATTTCTTTTTGATCTTTAGCCATTAATTTAGTGTACTCTTCAAGAGATATTTTTTTATCATTTAAAGAATTTTCAAACCTTAATAGCGGTAGGATTTTTTCATGATGATCATTATGTTCGTATAAACCTTCTTTTAGAACAGGACCAAAATTATTCCAAAATGTCTCAAATTTATTCTTTTCTTTCTTAGCTAAACTATCAACTTCACTTAGAATTTTATTTGTAATACCTTTTTTTATTTTTGTAATAATAGGATTATTTTGAAGCATTTCTCTACTTATATTGAGAGAAATATCTTGTGAGTCTACTACTCCTGGAATAAAACGTAACCAGTTAGGAATTATGTCTTCACAATCATCAGTGATAAAAACTTTTTGAACATATAATTTTATTTTATTTTTCCTATCAGCATTGAATAAATCCATAGGTTGATTTGTAGGAAAATAAAGTAAAGCCTTATAACTAATAACACCCTCAGCGTTATAGTGAATAGTTTTTAAGGGATCATCAAAGTTAAATGAAATATTATTATAAAATTGTTTATAGTCCTCTTCTTTTATATCTTTTTTATCTTTTAGCCATAATGGACTACCTTCATTTATTTTTTCTTCTTTTTCTTTGTCATCAAGGTCTTTAAGATAAATTGGAAAAGGAATATAATTTGAGTATTTTGTTATAATTGATCTTAAACGAAATGAATCTAAAAATTCATCAGCATCCTTCTTTATATTTAATGTTATACAAGTACCTCTTTTATCTTTTTTAGCTTCTTCTATAGTATAATTTTCTTTTCCGTTGGATGACCAAAGATTTGTTTCTTCATTTTCAGCATCTTTAGAAAGTACTTCAACATTATCAGCAACCATATATGAGGAATAAAAACCAACACCAAACTGTCCAATTGCAGAAATATCATTGTTTTTTTTATTTTTCATAGCTTCAATAAATTTACTAGTTCCTGATCTCGCTATAGTTCCTAAATTATCAATAAGTTCATTTTTAGACATTCCTATTCCATTATCTTCAATTTCAATAATTTTTTTCTTTTTTGAAACTCTGATATTAATTTTTAAATCTTTTTCATCTTTCAAAAGATTTTTTTTGGAGAGAGATTGATATCTTAATTTTTCGCAAGCATCAGCTGAATTAGATATTAATTCTCTTAGAAATATTTCCCTTTCACTATAAAGAGAATTAGCAACAAGATCTAAAAGCTTACTTACTTCAGCTTGAAAAGTTAAATTTTCTTTTGTTTTTTCTGTCATTTTTGAAATTTAAGCATTCATATCCATAATTCAATAGTAAGCAATAATTTTTTGCCACATTTAAGAATATATAAGTAAAAGTTATGGTATTTAGATTTATAATGAAATTTGATAATTTTTTAAAATTATTGTGCATTACTTTGTTATTTTTGTATGCATGTACTTCAAATCAGTTAACAAATACTGCTGATAGTTGCATAATTTTTGATGAAAAGAAAAGCTGGTATAAAGCAACTAAAAATTCTTATGATAAATGGAATACCCCAATTGCATTCCAATTAGCAGTTATAAAGCAAGAATCATCATTTACCCAATTTGCAAAACCGAAAAGAAAAAAATTTTTAGGTTTAATACCAACTTCTAGACCTTCAACTGCTTTTGGTTATGCTCAAATTACAAATCCTACATGGGATTGGTATAAAAATAAAACAGGAAATCAAAATGCATCAAGGGCGAATTTTAAAGATGTAACAGATTTTATTGGTTGGTACACTACACAATCAGAAAATATGGTTGGAATCTCAAAAAATGATTACTACAATCAATATTTAGCATATCATGAAGGTCAAAATGGATGGTCTAAAGAGACATATAAAAGTAAAGACTGGTTGATTGATGTTGCTAAAAATGTAGAAAGAAATACTAAGATGTTTAATATACAACTAAAACAATGCGAAGAAAAATTAAATAAAAAAGGTTTCTTTGGAATATTATAATGCCAATTTTAAATAGTATAAATCAAATGCAAGATCAAATGACAGAATGGCGTCAAGATCTTCATAAAATCCCAGAAATAGGTCTTCAAGAATATGAAACATCAAAATATATTAAAAACAAACTTAAAGAATTTAATATAGATTTTAAAGATGGGTATGCAGGTACAGGTATTGTAGCTTGGGTTGAAGGCCAAAATAATAATAGTGAAAAAACAATAGGATTACGTGCAGATTTTGATGCATTACCAATGACTGAAAAAAATGATTTTGAGCATAAATCAACTAAAGAAGGAATGATGCATGGTTGTGGTCATGATGGTCATACTACAATGCTGCTTGGTGCAGCTAAATATTTAAGTGAAAATAATAATTTTGATGGAAAGGTTTATTTTATCTTTCAACCTGGTGAAGAAGGCTTCGCAGGTGGAAAAAAAATGATTGAAGATGGAATGTTCAAAGATTTTAAGATAGATGAAGTTTACGCTCTTCATAACTGGCCAGATACACCATTAGGAACTTTTGGAGTAAATAATGGTCCCATGATGGCAGCTGTTGATGAATTTGACATAACAGTTAAGGGAAAAGGAGGTCACGCTGCAATGCCGCATCAAACAATAGATCCAATCGTAATTGCCAGTCAAATAATTAATGCAATTCAAACTATTGTAAGTAGATCAATTGATCCAGTCGATAAAGCTTTAGTTAGTATTACTAAAATAAATGCAGGTAGTGCTCATAATATAATAAGTAATGAAGCTACCTTTGGAGGAACTATTAGAACATTTAAAAAAGAAACAAGATCTTATGTTGAAAAAAGAATTAATGAAATAACAGAAGGTATAGCAAAGGCTCATGGAGCGGAGGTAAAAATAAAGTTTGATTTAACTAATAAATATCCACCAACATACAATTCAAAAAAAGAATCAATCTTTGCTTCGCAAGTTGCAAAAGACCTTGTAGGTGAAGATAACGTACAAACTGATATAGATCCTTGTATGGGAGGTGAAGACTTTTCATATTTATTAGAAGAAAAACCTGGTTCATATTTATTTATAGGTCAGGGGGATGAAGATCATACAGCAAGCCTTCATACAACTAAGTATGATTTTAATGATAAATTACTTCCTATTGGTGTGAACTTTTGGGTAGATTTAGTTAAGAAATATTTTTCAAAATAAAAAATAAAAATTTTTAATGTTTAATTTAAGTGCAATTAATACAATTGTTGCTTCAAGACTTAGAGAATTTTTTCATGAATATCATTATTCATTATTAGCTCCCCTCACTACAAATCTATTATTTATTTTAGTATTTCTGACAGTAGAGAATTATTATTCATTATCTATAGATTCTGAATCTTTTGTTGAATTTATTGCTCCTGGATTAATTATTATGATTGTTGCTCAGGAAAGTTACGATAATTCATCTGCTACTCTAATTCATATGAAGCAAATTGGTTCTTTAGATGATTGGTTAATGGCACCTATTTATAGGGTTGAAATATTAATATCTTTAATATTCACATCTCTCATTATTGGAATTATTTTAGCATTATTTAATTATTTAATATTTACTTTTTTAATAGATATTGAAATTTATAATTTTTTTTATTTTTTTTATTACCTATTTTTAGTTATAATATTCTTCTCATGCTTAGGATGTTTTGTAGGAATAATTTTTAATTCTTGGGATTCGCAAAGTACATTTTCAAGCTTTTTTGTTGCACCTATAAATTTTTTATCAGGAACCTTTTTTTCAATTAATTATCTTCCTGATAATTTTAAAGCTATACTTTTATATAATCCTTACTATTATGTTGTAAGCTTTTTTAGGAATTCATTTAATAATGAATTTTCTTTTAATTTAGTAGAAAATATCTTTATAATATTTTTTATTTTATTAACTTTGATTATTACATCATTTATTTTTTTCAAAGGTTTTAAAATTATTAAATGATTGATATTATTTTTAATTTTTTAATTCAATTTGATTTATTAATCAAAAATAATTTAGAATTATCTTTAATATTATATTTTTTATTTTCATTTTTGTTTTTTACATTTTCTCTACCTGGTAGTCTAATAATTATACTTGCATCAAGTTTCTTTTTTGGATTTATTACAGGTTTTATAATTAATATAACAACTATTGTTTTAGGTAGTTTATGTTTTTTTCTTTTTTTTAAAAATATATTTAAAAAACATTTTAATAAACAAATTGAAAAATTTAGTGATAAACTAAATAAAATTATTAAAAAATCATCTTTTGAATACTTAGTTTTATTACGACTAATCTTTGGAGTGCCATTATTTGTTCAAAATTTATTTTTATCAACATTAAATATTTCTAAAACTAAATTTATAATTTCATCTTTTATTGGTTTCACTCCTTATTTTCTTCTTTTTTCATTTATTGGCAATCAATTTTCTGATCTTATTGAAGTTAAAGAATTTAAACTTAGTAATATTTTATCATTTGAATTAATTTTAATTTTTTTAGTATTAATTATTTTTTTATTACTTAGAATTTTTTTTAAATTTAAATAAATAGTTTTTTAAATCTAATTGAGATAAATAATAAATAAATAGACACAATTATTGCGGCATAAATAGTTATATCAATAATTATCAAATTATTTGCGGAAAATTCATTTGCTATTCTTGAATATATCAAAGCTGAGGTCTGTATTATGGATGTAATAATAATAACATTTAGTAATCTGATTGAGCCCTTAGTATTTAAGTAGATCATTAAAAGACCAATAAATAAAAGACCTGTTATAGCTGCACCAAGATTTCTTAGCCACGCTATATTGGTATTTTCAGCAACAGTTAAATTCACAAAACTATATGGAAAAATTAAAAAATAAATTCCATAAATTAAAGAAAAAATTGATAAAAATAATATGCTTAATCTGATCATCTACTAAAAACTATTTATTAAGATATAATTAGTATTGCAAATTAATTTTTACTAAATATAGAAAATATATGATCCGATTGTTAATAGTTTTAATTGTTATAGTAATCATACTATTTATTTTGAGATCAAGAGCCAAATCACAATATAATAATTATGGTAACTTTTATAGAAATTTAATTCTGATAGTTATAATTGGAGGTATAATCTTCTTCCTTGCAACAACTGGAAAATTCTTGATACCACAGTTATTAAATCTTATTAAAGTTGGTTTACCATTCTTGACAAAATTAATAGGAATATAATGAAATATTTTTCAACAAACGATCTACCCTTAAACGATGAAATGATTAAATTTTGGAATGATAATGGATATTTGGTTATAGAAAATTTTAACACAGATAAAGAATGTGATGAATTAATGGAACGGTCATCATATCTTATCGAACATAATAATTTTAATAATCAAAAATCTATTTTTGATACAGTCAATCAAGCTCATAATGATGATAATTATTTTTTAGAATCAGGAGATAAAATTCGTTTCTTCTTTGAAGAAAAAGCTAATTTAAATGATGATAACATAGAAGAAAATAAACATTTTATTGTAAATAAAATCGGTCATGCGTTGCACGACTTAGATAAAGTTTTTTATAAATTTTCTCATAAACAAAAACTTCAAGATATTGCTTTATCACTTGGTTTCTCAAAACCAAAATTACTTCAGTCTATGTATATTTTTAAACAACCTAAAATAGGTGGTGAAGTAGTTTGCCATCAAGATTCTACTTTTTTATATACTGAGCCAGAAAGTACTATCGGTTTCTGGTTTGCATTAGAAGACGCAAATAAAACAAACGGATGTTTACAAGTTGCTAGCGGAGGTCATAAAGGCCCATTAAGAAAACTTTTTAAAAAAGTAGATGGTAAAATGCAAATGATAGATCTAAATGATGAGCCATTTCCTGAAACTGATACTTTTGTAGAAGTAAAAAAAGGATCACTTGTTTTATTACATGGTAGACTTCCTCATTATTCATGTGAGAATACAAGTTTAAAATCAAGACATGCTTACACAATTCATGTAATTGATAATAACAACGAATATCCTGAATGGAATTGGTTACAAAGATCTTCAATACCTCTTAAAAGTTTTATTAATGACTAAAAAAATAATTTTAGATTGTGATCCAGGTCATGATGATGCTGTAGCAATAATGTTAGCTGCTTCTTCTAAAGAGATTGACATAGTGGGTATCACTTGTGTCGGTGGAAATAGTGGTTTAAATAATACAGTAAATAATGCTCTTAAAGTTTGTACGTTAATTGAAAGAACGGACATCAAAGTTTACTCTGGTGCAAATAAACCTATTCATTATGAATTATTTACAGCTGAATATGTTCATGGAAAAACTGGATTAGATAAAAAAGGTGACCCTATAATAATAGATACAAATTATAAACCTCAAGAAAAACATGCAGTTGATTTTATAGTAGAAACTTGTAAATCTTCAACAGATCAAATTTATTTATGTCCAACAGGACCTCTTACAAATATTGCCTTAAGTTTAAAAAAAGATCCGTCTATTAAAGAAAATATAAAAGAAATAGTTTTTATGGGCGGAGCTGCTATGTGCTTAGGGAATACTACACCTTCAGCTGAATTTAATATTTATGTGGATCCACATGCGGCTAATATTGTTCTAGAATCAGGCATTCCTCTAACAATGATGGGTTTAGATGTTACTCATCAGGTAAATGTAAATTCAAAAATTATCAAATCAATGAATGAAAATAAAAATAAAAGTTCTAAGTTTTTTGGAGAACTAATGGAATTTTATACAATATTTCATAAAGAATTATACGAAACTGAGGAAACTCCTTTGCATGACCCATGTGTTATTGCATATTTGTTAGATCCATCTATTTTTAGTGGAAAAGAAGTTAATGTCACAGTTGAAGAAAATTCTGAATTAACAAGAGGGGAGACTGTTGTTGATTGGCTAGGTGTTACTAAAAGACCAATAAATTGTTTTGTGATGAATGAAGCTAATGATGAAAAATTTTTTCAATTACTTAAAGCTAAATTATCGCTATTACCTTAACTATAAAAACTCTTTGCAATCTTTCCAGCTAAATTCGCATTATTAATTATTAAAGATACATTAGCATTTAGAGTTTCATTTTTTGATTGTTCGTTAATTTCTTTTATAAGAAACGGGGTTAATTCTTTTCCACTAATATTATTTCTATCAGCTTTTATTGTTGCATTATTTATCCATTTTTCTACGTCATTTTTATTAAGTGCTTTTTCTAATGGAACTTTATTAAATATGAGAATTGATTTTTTATTTTCCATATTTTCATTGAGTTTTAAAAAAGAAGAAATTTCATGAATTTCATCAAATTTATTATCGACTTTATTTTCTGTTTCTTCATACCAAAAACCAGGCATATAATTTGTTTGATAACCAATTCTTGTAATTCCTAAAGTTTCAAGAAGTTCATTCGTTTTACTTAAATCTAATATAGATTTAGCACCACTACAGATTACAAAATTTGAATTCTCAGAAAGTGCATATAGATCTGCAGATACATCATTGGTATTTTTAGCATTTAGATGCACACCACCAATTCCTCCTGTTGCAAAAAATCTTATTTGAAATTTAGAAGCTATAGAAATTGTACTTGCTACTGTTGTAGTAGCATTTTCTTTATTAAATATTGATAAATTTATATTGTGGTTTGAAACTTTTTGTACATTTTTCTCTTTTGCTAATATTTGAATATCTTCTTCCGATAATCCTATTTTAACCTTACCTCTAATTATTCCTATTGTTGCAGCAATTGCACCGTTATCTTCAACAGCCTTTATAGACTCATTTGCGACTTTAATATTTTCTGGATAGGGCAATCCATGACTAATCAATGTACTTTCTAAAGCTACTATTGGTTTTTTTCTATTTATTGCTTCTTGAACTTTTTTACTTATATCAAATATTTCATGCATACTATTGTACAATTACTCTCTTAGAAAGATTTTTAATTTTTAAAAAATCACTCTTAGTTTTTAGACTTTTACCACTAGCATAATAAGACCCGCATGCTACAGAAGTTTTCAAAATATAATTCATTTTTGCATTTATACTGAACAAATACAGCATCATAGCTGCTAGTGCGTCTCCAGCTCCATTTTCGTTTACTACTTTGATTGATGGGGGTTTTATTTTTTTTATAAATTCATTACTTCCAAAGATTACATTATTTTTTGAATTAGTAGTAATTATTTTTATTTTTTTATTTTGTTTTAATATTTTTTTTACACCTAATATTATATTTGAAGAATTTGTAAGTTTAAGTAATTCTGCTTTATTTAAGAATATAAAATCAACTTTATTTATAATCCTTTTAATTTTAATAACTTTATGTACTGATGTTGCGCACACTATAATTTTATTTTTTTTTGATAGTTTATTTATTGATTTTTCCAAATAGGTTTTAGAAAAATTTAGATCAAATATTATATTTTTATCCTTGATGTTTGGTATTTTTAAAGATTTATTATTTTCATATTCATCTGTGTTAGCTAATCCTAATAAAAATTTATTATTTTTATCTGATAAAGCTAAATAGTATCTATCTGCATAATCTTTATTCACTTGATGAACATAGATTTTTTTTGAGATTTTTTTTCTAATCTCTTCATTGATAGCTAAACTATAAAAGTTTACATCTACAAAATTCGAAAGCAATTCTGCAATATTGTACGCCACTCCACCAATTCTGCTTTTTTGTGTAATTTGATTAGATCTAAAACTAATAATATTTTTTTTAAGATTTAATAAATAATCGTGATGAATTGCCCCAATACAAACAAAAATGTTTTTAGATTTCAGCATTATGAATTATACACCTTCTATGTCAGTTTTTGATGTTGATCCACCTATTATTGATAATAAACATTTAATTAAATGGTTAAAGATTAATTTTTCTTTCTTAAGAAATAAATTACTCAAAATTAAACAACTTGATAGTGAAAGGGATATAAATTTTATTATATTCATAAATAATAAAAAAAAATATGTATTAAAAATTTCAAACCCATCAGAAAAAATAAATATATTAAAATACCAAGATAGATTAATTAATTATTTACGAAGTGATCTTAGTCTTAAATCTTTTATACCAAAAATACACCATACAAAGATTGTAAAATATTTAGATAAAAAAAATAGAGAATGCTTTGTTAGGATCTTATCTTATATTGAAGGGCGCATGTATGGAGATACAAAAAGTAACGATAAAATTGAAAATTCTTTAGGTAAGTTACTTGGAAAAGTATCAACTAAGTTGAAAGCATTTAACGATATAGATGCCCATAGAAATTTTATTTGGGATCCATCAAATATAAAATGGATTAAAAAAGACATTAATATTTTTACTGGTTCAAAAAAATTAATTTTATTAAAATGTTTTTCAGAATATGAAAAATTTGTAAAAAATAATTTAAATAAATTAAGATATTCAATAACTCATTCAGATCCAAATAATTATAATATTGTTATTAAAGAAAACAATGTTTGTGGATTACTAGATTATGGAGATTCTATTTATTCTCCAACAATAAATGATTTAGCTATATGCCTTTCATATGCATTAATGAACAATGATAATATTTATCTTACACTTAAAAATATAATAACAGAGTACAATGAACAATTTTCTATTAATGAGGATGAAATTAATTCATTAATATCACTATGTAAGTCAAGACTTATGATTACTGTTGTAATGGCAAAAAAACAAAGAATTAAATATCCATCAAATCAATATTTAAGCATTAGTGAGAAAGATGCATGGTCTTTATTAGAAAAATTAGACAAAATTCCTATCAATTTTTTAATATATATTGTTCGCGAAATATGCGGCTTTGATATTATGCACCATCATAAAGAAATTATAAATTATATAAATAAATTCAACTTTGGTAATATTTTTAAATTTAATTTACTTGATAAAAATAAATCTATCTTAAAATTAAGTTCTGATTCACCTTTATTAAAAGGTAACCCAGATAATAGTTCGCTTAAAAAAAGAGTTAATAAAATATTTAAAGAAGATAATTCTCGTATAGGTATAGGTTTATACAATGAAAAAAGAAAAGTTTATAAGGGACCTAACTTTATTTCTGAATTAAATACGAATGAAAGACGTAATATTCACTTAGGAATTGATATTTTTATTGATCAGGGGGCAGATTTATTTGCTCCAATAGATGGTAAAATTATAATTTTAAAAAATAATAATTTTAAATATGACTATGGGCCGACTCTAGTTTTAGAACATAGTTTTAAAAAATATAAATTTTATACTCTATACGGTCATTTATCTAAAATAATGTTTCAAAAACTAAAAATTGGAAAAAAAATTAAGAAAGGTGAATGGATTGGTAAAATTGGTAATTCTAATGAAAATGGAAAATGGCTACCACATTTACATTTTCAAATTATTTTAGATTTATTAGGACATGATAAGAATTTTCCAGGAGTAGGTGAAGAATTTTTATTCAATATTTGGAATAAAATTTCACCTGATCCAAATTTAATTCTACGAATTCCAAAATCTTTTTATTCTAATAATAATAATAATAATTTTAAAGATACTTTAAAGAAAAGAAGAAAAAATATTTCTGATAATTTATCAATTTCTTACAAGAAACCTCTTCATATGCTTGAAGCTAAAGATCAGTATTTTTTTGATAGATATGGCAGGAGATACTTAGATTGTGTAAATAATATTTCCCATGTTGGACATTCAAATTCCTATGTCCATGAAGCAATGACTCAGCAAAATTTAAAACTTAATACTAATACGAGATATCTATACGATACAATTAACGATTATAGTGAATTACTTTTAAGTAAGTTTCCAAAGAAATTAAATAAGATATTTTTCGTATGTACAGGATCTGAAGCTAATGATTTAGCTTATAGAATAGCCCAAACTTATACTAGTGCAAAAGATGTCTTTGTGATGGACAATGCTTATCATGGGCATACCAATGCCTTAATTGATCTAAGTCCATATAAATTTAATAGTAAGGGTGGTTTGGGTAAAAAAGATTATGTTCATGTATTAGACATGCCTGATCCCTTAAGAGGTAAGTGGAGATATCAAAATTCAAATTGGATTCAAAAATATATAGATGAAGCTAAAACGGTAATTAGAAATAAAATTAAAGAAACCAATATTGCATGTTTTTTTACTGAAAGTATACTTGGTTGCGGCGGTCAAGTAATTCTTCCAAAAAATTATTTAAAAGAAATATTTTCAGAAATTAGAAGAAACAATGCATTATGTATTGTTGACGAGGTACAAACTGGTTTTGGACGCGTTGGAAGACATTTTTGGTCATTTGAAGAGCATGATGTTGTTCCTGATATAGTAACCTTGGGCAAACCTATGGGCAATGGTCACCCAATAGCTGCTGTTATAACTACAGAAAAAATTGCTTCAACTTTTAATAACGGGATGGAATATTTTAACTCATTCGGTGGCAATCCTGTTTCCTGTGCTATCGGTAAAGCAGTATTAGAGACTATTGATAATAATAAATTACAAAAAAATGCTTTGTTAGTTGGTAATTATTTTTTAAAAGAATTAAAAAAAATCCAACTTAAATATAAAAAATATATTAGTGAAGTTAGAGGTAGGGGGCTTTTTTTAGGAATAGATATTATTCAGAATAGTAATGTGTCTAAACCAAATAAAAAATTAGCTAAACTGCTTATTAATTATATGAGAAATCAAGGTATTTTATTGAGCACTGATGGACCTTATGACAATGTTATTAAAATAAAACCACCTCTTGTATTTACAAAATTAAATGTTGATCAGGTATGTAAAAACTTAGAAACTTTCTTTAAAAAATTATAAAATATATTCCATAACTAATCATTAGCAGACCAATGGTTAGATCAATCCAAAACCAAGTTTTATTTGAATAAATATATTTTGACAAAAACTTTGACATATATCCCAAAGAAAAGAAAAACAAAAAACTAGCTGAAATTGCTCCAACGCCAAATGAAAATTGATCATTAAAATTTGTTGATAATGATCCTAGCAAAATAATTGTATCTAGATAAACATGAGGATTTGCGTATGTAATAAGGAATAAGGTAATTAATACTTTTCCGTATTCGTTAATTATATTTAATTCTTTATTTATATCTTTAATTTGATTTAATTTTATAACTTTATTTAATCCATAAAATATAAGCCAAATTCCACCTAATACTTTTATTATTCCTATGATACTTGGATTAATTTGAACAATATAATTAGATAGATATATTCCAATTACAATTAGTAAACTGTCAGATAGACTGCAAAATAAAGTAACTGTAAAAACATAAGATTTTTTAAGCCCTTGTTGAATTACAAATAAATTTTGCGGTCCTATGGCTATAATTAATGTTCCTCCAATTATTAATCCTTGGATAAAATCATAAATATACATATTGCCTTAAATTATAATTACACTATTTTAAAATCATGCACAAAATTATATTGTTTAGTTTGTTTATTTTATTATCAAAAAGTGTTTATGGAGAAATGATAAAACCAGACCCTTCAATTGGTCCTAAAGAAGTTATTTTAATTCAATTAAAAGCACTACAAAAAAATAATTCACCTTTTGACGATGCTGGTATTGAACAAACATGGGAATTTGCACATCCAAATAATAGAATGTACACAGGTCCTCTAGACAATTTTATTAGGATGATTAAAAATCCATCCTACTCAATGATGATTGATCACTTAGAACACAATATAATTCCAGTTCAGGAACAAGAAAAAAGTTCATATTACTTTGTAGAGCTTACAGATAGTAATGGAAAAAAATATGGTTTCGAATGGACAGTAGAAAAAGTAGAGCAAAACGGTGAGTTTAAAGATTGTTGGATGACCGTAGGTGTTTCTAGACCAATGCCTTTATCGCAAGCATCATAGTGTGCGGAAGATTTACAAGTACTGAAGATAAAGAAAAAATTATAAAACTTTTTCCTAACTCTGAAGTTTTAAATTACTCACATAAGTCTTACAATATATCACCGTCTAATATTGTTAATATTATTTATGAAAAGAATCATAAACTTTTAATAGATACTTTTATTTGGAGTTATAGTTTTTTTAGTAAACAAAATAATGTTACTCAATTTGTTATTAATGCAAGAATTGAAACGATTAATGATAAATATTTATTCAAAGAATCATTTACTAAAAGAAAATGTCTTATTATTGCAAATGGATACTATGAATGGAAAAATATAAATAATCAAAAACAACCATATTTAATATCAATTCCGAGAAATGAATTATTGTTTTTTGGTGGAATTTGGAGGGAAGAAATTAGAGATAATAAAAAAATGAATGTTGTCTGTATCATTACTAAGGAAGCAAATGAAAACCTTTCCCATATACATAATAGAATGCCTCTTATTATGTCTCATAATGAGGGTCTTGATTTTCTTAATGATAATGAAAATGAATTCCTACATAAAAACAAAAGTATTATCGAGGATGATTTAGACTTTTATCCTGTATCAAAAATTGTAAATAATCCAAAAAATAATGATGAAAATTGCCTTAAAGAAATATCTTTATAATATTTAATTTTTTTATCGCTTTTATAATATTAATCAAATATATAATTTTTCCTAAATGAGCCATTTATTTTATAAACCTGCTAAATCTAGATTGCACAGAAGTGAATTAGCTGTTCCAGGTTCTAATCCAAAGATGTTTGAAAAAGCATTAAAATCAAATGCTGATTATATTTTTTTAGATTTAGAAGATGCAGTATCTCCAAATGATAAAATTGATGCAAGAAAAAATGTTATTAATGCAATAAAAGAACATAATTGGAGAGAAGAAGGTAAAACAATCTCTATAAGAATTAACGGCTTGGATACACACTATATGTATCGTGATGTGATTGAAATTATAGAAGAGGTTGGTGATAAGATTGATACATTATTAATTCCAAAAGTAGGCTCATCATCTGATGTATATATGGTTGATTGTATGCTTAATCAAATTGAACAAAATCAAAAATTTGAAAATAGAATAGGTTTAGAATGTTTAATTGAAACAGCATTAGGAATGTCTAATATACAATCAATCGCAACATCAAGCTCAAGACTAGAAGCATTACACTTTGGGGTTGCAGATTATGCAGCAAGTATGCGAGCAAGAACAGTTGTCATAGGAGGTTTAAATCCGGATTACCCTGGTGATCAATGGCATCATGGTCTATCAACTTTAGTAATGACCTGTAGGTCATATGGCTTAAGAGCAATAGATGGGCCTTTTGGTGATTTTAATGACAAAGAAGGATATCTTGATGCAGCAAAAAGAGCTGCAGCAATTGGTTTTGAGGGTAAATGGGCAATACATCCATCGCAAATAGATTTAGCTAATGAAGTTTTTTCTCCACCTAAAGAAGAAATAGATAAAGCAAAAAGAATATTATTAGAATTAGAAAAAGCAGCTGCTGAAGGAAAGGGCGCCGCTCAGCTTGATGGAAGAATGATAGATGCTGCATCTGCTAGAATGGCTGAAAATATTGTAAATATTAATAAGTTAATTGAAAGTAAGTAATGGACATACACGAATATCAAGCAAAAAAAATATTGTCGGATTTTGGTGTAAAAATTCCCACTGGTGGTATTGTTTATAGTCCAGAAAATGCAGAAAATAAAGCGAGAGAAATTGGTGGTTCTAAATGGGTTGTAAAAGCCCAAGTTCACTCTGGTGCTAGAGGTAAAGCGGGTGGAATTATAATATGTAATTCTCCGTTAGAAGTTGCTGATGCAACTGATAAATTGTTAGGTAAAAAATTAATTACAAACCAAACTGGTCCAGAGGGGAAGATAATAAATAGAATTTATATTGAAGAAGCAACTGATATCAAACATGAATTATATTTAGGTTTAGTTTTTGATAGATCTTCAGAAAGTATAATGGTTGTAGCCTCAACAGAAGGTGGAATGAGTGTCGAAGAAATTTCAAAAGAAAAACCTGAAACAATTATACGATCTAAAATAGAAGTAGCAGTTGGTATTCAGCAATTTCAAGCAAGAGAAATAGCTTTTGGTTTAGGAATAGAATCCAAATTGATCTCAAGAGCTGCAAATACAATCATTGGTTGTTATAAAGCTTTTAGTGAGCTTGATGCAACAATGGTTGAAGTCAACCCATTGGTTGTATCACACCAAGATGAAATATTAGCATTAGATTGTAAAATGAGTTTTGATAACAATGCAATGTTTAGAAGAGATGAAATTGCAGAACTTAGAGATAAAACACAAGAAAATTCAAATGAAGTTTATGCTTCTGACAGAGGAATGAATTATGTAAGCTTAGATGGGAATATTGGTAATATTATTAATGGTGCAGGCTTAGCAATGGCTTCAATGGATATGATAAAACTTGCTGGTGGTGAACCTGCAAATTTTTTAGATGTTGGCGGAGGTGCAACACCTGAAAAAATAGTTAAAGCTTTTAAATTAATCTCTATGGACACAAAAGTTAAGGTAATTTTAGTAAATATTTTTGCAGGAATTAATAGATGTGATTGGGTTGCAGAAGGAATTGTTCAAGCTTTATCAAAAATTGAAATTAAACATCCTTTAGTTATACGTTTAGCTGGAACTAACGTTGAAAAGGGAAATGAAATACTTAAAAAAAGCAATATAAATTACATTGAAGCATCAACTTTAGAAGATGCAGCAAATAAAGCAGTAAAGGCTCTTGGATAATCATGTCTATAATAATTCACAAAAATACAAAGATTTTAGTCCAAGGTTTTACTGGAAAAATTGGAAGTTTTCATGCTGAAGAAATGATTAAGTATGGTTCAAACGTTGTTGGTGGTGTAACACCTGGTAAGGGTGGCATGACTCATTTAAATCTTCCAGTTTTTAATACTGTGAAAGAAGCTGTAGATCAAACAGGAGCATCAACATCAATTTTATTTGTCCCACCAGCCTTTGCAGCAGACTCAGCAATGGAAGCTGCTGACGCTGGTATTAAAACATGTGTTGCTATTACTGACGGTATTCCTTCTCATGATATGGTTAAAATAAAAAGATACATGAGAAGATATCCAAAAGATAAAAAAATGGGATTAGTAGGTCCGAATTGTGCAGGAATAATTAGTCCTGGTAAATCTATGTTAGGTATTATGCCTGGTCACATTTACAAAGAAGGTAAAATAGGAATAGTTAGTAGATCTGGTACTTTAGGATATGAAGCTGCACAACAACTTAAAGATTTGGAAATCGGTGTTTCGACAAGTGTAGGTATAGGAGGCGATCCAATAAATGGAAGTTCTTTTAGAGATATAATTGAAAAGTTTGAAAATGATGACGAAACTATTGCAGTTTTAATGATAGGTGAAATAGGTGGCCCACAAGAAGTTGAAGCTGGACAATTTGCTAAAGAAAATATGAGTAAACCAGTAATTGCGTATATAGCAGGACTTACTGCACCTAAAGGTCGCGTGATGGGACATGCTGGCGCAATTGTTTCTGCTTATGGTGAAAGCGCAATAGAAAAAGTAGAACTTCTTAAAGATTGTGGAGTCACAATTTCCAAAAACCCTTCTGTAATGGGTGAAACTGTAAAAAAAGTATTAGTAGAAAATAATTTGAATTAATATAATTAAAAAATAATGAAATTTTTATATAAAAATGAATTTTGGATGTTAATATTTTCCCTAGGTGTTCTTTATTGGTTATTTAATCCATCAGTATTAACAACCTTAGTTATGATTGTGCCATTGTTATTGGCCGTTTCTTCCCGTAAATAAAGCTAAGTTTTATACTTACTGATACATGAACGTTTATTGTATTTATAGTTAAAAAATGAAATTATATCTTATTAGGCATGCAGAGTCAGAAGCTAATGCAGCATCAGATTTAGATAATCCAACTTATTATTATGATGCAAGAATTACTCAAAGGGGAGTTGAGCAAGCAAAAAAATTAAATAATAGAATTAAAAATCTCAAATTTGATAATTATTTTTGCTCCCCCTTAACAAGAACATTAGAGACATTTTCTATTGTTTTTCCATCTAATAAACCTGTAATTGAACCATTAATAAGAGAACATTTGTACCACTCATGTGATGTAGGAAGACAACCAAAAAAATTAAAAAAAGAATTTAATGATTTTGATTTTAATAATTTAAATGATTTTTGGTGGAATAATAACAAACCTATTAATGAAAAAAAAATAAAACAAGAGTCTCACAATGATATTAAAATGAGATTAAGGTCTTTTCTGCTTTCTATCAAAAACCTTAATTTACAAAAAATTGTATTAGTCAGTCATGGCACATTCTTAAGTCAAATAACTGAATATATGCTGGATAACTGTGAGGTATATGATTGTGAGTACAATGAGGTATACGAAAAATTTTTTTAATTTAATTCTTAATAAATAAAAATCTAAAACATCTCATTTATTATTTTATTTAATTTTTGTGTTACTTTATCAATTATTTTTTTTCCTATTTGTGCATTGGATTTTCTAGGATCTCCAATAATTCCACTTTTACTTAATTCTTTAGTTACCCAGGCTTTCTTAATATTTTTCTCATAAGAAATGGTTTTAGATGATAAATAATCGGGAGATAATCTATGTTTAGAAATTTTAGATTGCCTAACTAGGTTTGGAAATAAATATAACATAATAGATGTTTCAAATTCTCCACCGTGATAACCAAAGTCTTTTTCTTTACTTGATATAATTCCTTTAAATTGATCAAATAAAAAATATGTACCTTTTACTATGTTAATATTAAATTCTGATTTCAATTCTTTAGCAATAATATCTATATGGCTAATTTGTCCACCATGACTATTTAAAAGTAATATATTTTTAAATTTCAATTTACATACATTTTCTAAAATTGATAAAGAGTGCGATATAAATTCCAATGAATCAATACTTATAGTTCCATCAAAATCGGTATGTTCAGCTGCTGAACCAAAATATATTTCAGGCATAATTAAATATTTATTTGAATTATATTTTTTATTGAATTCTAACAATATTCCTTCAAGAATTTTTTTATCAGTATTTAATGGAAGATGCGGACCGTGTTGTTCTATTGATGAAAATGGGAAAATTAAAACTGTTTTTCTATTTATTTTTTTAATTTCATTTGTTGTTAATTCTTCCCAAAAGTTTGTTAGCATTTTTTTATTATACATTTATAAGTAAATTATGAAATCTTATTCTTTATGGATTGATAAAAAAAAACAACCTAAGATTTATCAAAAAAAACTTGTTTACAATAAAAACAACAAAACTGTTTTAGTTAAAACTATATACTCAGGTATTAGCAAGGGAACTGAAAAATTAGTTTCATCTAAAAGCGTAAGTCAGGACCAATTTGAATTAATGAAAGCCCCTTTTCAAGATGGTTCTTTTAATTTACCTATAAAATACGGTTATATAAATGTTGGGAATATTATCGATGGTCCAAAGAAATATATAAATAAAAATATATTTAGTCTTTATCCTCATCAAGATTTATATGAAATTTCTATTCAAAATTTAATTTTTCTACCAAAAGGAAATTTGAGAAAATATATTCTAACTGCAAATATGGAAACAGCAATCAATATCTTTTGGGACGCTCAATCTGAAAGTAATAACAAAATTCTAATTGTAGGGCTTGGCTCTGTAGGATTATTAACTGCATTTTTTTTTAAAATTAATGGATATAAAAATATTTATGTTTTTGATAATAATAAAAATAAAAGAAAAATTGCCAATTATTTAGGATTAAATTTTATTGATATAAGAAGGATTGAGAAAATAGATGTAGCAATAAATACTACAGCTAATTATAAAGTTTTAAATTCTTTAATGGAAAAATTATCTATTGAAGGAAAAATAGTAGAAGCTAGTTGGTATGGTAAAAATAAAGGAGAAGTTGCCTTAGGTGGGTATTTTCATTCTAAAAGATTAAAAATCATTAGCTCACAGGTATCTAAAATACCAAAATACATGAAAAATAAATATGATTTTAAGGGGAGATTAAAATTAGCAATTAAATCTTTAAAAAATTCAAAATTAGAAAAATTAATTACTAGTGAAAGTAATTTTTTTGATTTAGAAAAAGATTACTATAAAATCCTTCAAAATAAGGATACAATAATGCATCTAGTTAAATATTAATTATGTATTCGATAAAAGTAAGAGAAAATATTCTAATAGCCCATTCTTTACCTGGGGAAGTATTTGGACCAGCCCAAAATATGCATGGAGCCACATATTTAGTAGATGCTGAATTTTTCACTGATAAACTTAATAAATACAATATAATTATGGATTTAGGAATAGTGTCCACGACTTTAAAAGATATTCTTAAAATATATAATTATCAAAATTTAGATGAAATTGATGAATTTAAGGGAAAAATTACCTCAACAGAGTTTTTAGCAGAGGATATTTGCAATAAGATCTTGAATAGACTAAGAAATGAATTCTCTGAAGATTACAAATCTTTAAAAAAAATTAAAATAACCTTGCAAGAATCAAATGTTGCATGGGCATCATATGAAAAAGAGGTTATCTAAAAAAAAATCTGATATTTATTTTGTTTATCCAGGAAATATTAATGCAAAAACTGGAGGATATATTTATGAAAAAAATATCCTAGAATATGCAAAGACAAGAGATATAAATATCAGACCAATTGCTCTAAGTGAAAATTATCCTTTTTCTACAAATGACGATATAAAATATTTTCTAAAAATTTTAGATAAAGTTGATCCTGACTCTAAAATTATTATAGATGGATTAGCTTTAGAAGGAATGTATTCAATTTTTAAAAAAATACTTATTTATAACGTTATCGCGCTAATACATCATCCTTTATATCTTGAATTTAAAGGTCAAAGGTCAAAAAAATTCTTTCGATTAGAAAAAGAAAATTTCAAAAGAATAAATAAATTTATTGTGACTTCTAAAAATACTAAAAATTTATTAATAAATGAATTTAAGGTGCTAAATAATAAAATTTCTGTAGTTGAACCTGGTATAGAAAGACTTGCAAAATATAATTTTAAAAATAATAGTAAAATTCATTTTTTAACATGTGGAAGTATAATAAATAGAAAAAATTATCTTTTTTTATTAAAAGTTTTAAAGCCTTTAGATAATTTTATATTAGAAATTGTTGGTGATACTACAAGAGATATAAGTTATTACAAAAAACTCAAAGAATTTATTTCTAAAAATTCAATGAACAGAAAAATAATATTCCATGGTGTTATCTCAGATACAAAATTAGCTAAATTATATTCTAAAACAGATTGTTACATTTCGGTAAGTAAATATGAAGGTTTTGGGATGTCTTTAGCAAATGCATTAATAATTAAAAAGCCAATTATAACCTTTTTTACTAATACTATCTTAAATACATTGGGCAAAAAGGGTGTTATTTATTTCAAAAAATTTGAAGTAAATGATCTTAGAAATATAATTATTAAAAATATATTAAATAAAAAAAATTTTAAAAAACTAAATATTGATATTTATAAAAACAAAAGATATCTTCTTACTCCTCTAGAATCAGCTAAGAAATTTGTTAAATTAATTTAATATGCATGAATTTCAAAATAAATGGTTAAATCTCAGAGAAACTGTCGATAGAAATTCACGAAACCAAAGAATACTATATTTAATTAATAAATTTTTTAAAAATAAAAAAAATATTAGAATAGTTGATTTAGGTTCAGGTGCTGGATCTAATTATAGATTTCTTAAGTCACGATTAGTAAATAATCAATATTGGTTTTTTGTAGACATATCACATCAATCAACAAATTATTTTAAAAAAAATATAAAACTATCATCTAAAATAAAAAAAACTAATTTTAAAATTGTTGATGTAATTAATAATCTAGAAAAAATAAATTTTAATGATTATAGTTTAGTTACAGGATCTGCTTTTTTAGATATTCTTCCAAAAACATGGTTTAAATATTTTCATAAATTAAATGTTGATACAGAAATTGTCTACTTTGCCTTAAATTATAACGGTAATTTTAAATTTTTTCCAAAACACAAGGATGATAAAAGAATTCTTAATATTTTTAATAAAGATCAAAAATCTGACAAAGGAATAGGGGAAGTGGCCGTTGGACCAGATTGCAGTGAATTAATAAATAAAGTATTTAAAAGAACTCACAAAACATATGTTTTAGATTCTACGTGGGATGTTAGTGCAAATTATGAATTTCAAATTTATTTTTTAAATTTTTGTAGAGAAATTATTCAAAAAAATAAACTTAACTTTGATGATTGGTTAAAATTTCGTTTAAAATGTATTAAAGAAAAAAATTCTAGATTTATTTTAAATAATACAGATTTTTTAGCTCTTAAGAAATAAATTAACAATAATTTCATTATCTAATTCATTAAAATTATATTTTGGTCTGATAGCTTTATTGAGATTTGAAATTTCTTTTAAATTTAATGAATTAATTCCGGAACCTATTAATATTGGGGCAATCATAAATTGAAGAATATCAATATATTTATTATTTATTAATTCTGAAATAGTTTTTGATCCTCCCTCTACTAAAATATTTTTATATTTAAGTTTTTTTATTTGCGTAATTAAGTTTTTAGTAAAATTTTTTTCTTTTAATCTAATTATTGTTGAGTTATTCAATTTAATATTTTTATTACTTTTTGTAAAAATTATATTTTCATTACCGTCATTAAATATTCTATATTTGTTATTTAGCGAAAGACTACCATCGATAATAATTCTTTTTGGATTTGTGCCCTTTATTTTTCTTGTTGTTAACAGGGGATTGTCTTTTTTAATGGTATTTGAGCCTACAATAATTGCATCACTGATACTTCGTAAACAATGCAAATAAATTATACTCTTCGGATTATTTATGTAGTGTGAATTACCATTATTTAATGCAATTCTACCATCAATACTTTGTCCTATCTGTGCTATAACTAATTTTTTGTTTTTTCTTAATATCGGGAGAAGGATATTTAAGATTGATTGATAAAATTTACTTATGTTAATTTTAGATTCCAGATTATTATTTTTTATATAAAAATTACTTTTTCTTTTTGATGATAAAGAAATACTATTTTTTTTAACCAATAAATATAAATCACTATTCTTTTTAGAATTTTTTAAAAAATCTAGTAAAATTCCTATATTTTTTGATGTAATCATTTGTTTTTATTTCAATTATATCTATATAAAGTTTTCATGAGTTTCAAATCTAATACAGGAACTATAATAGATAGGGCAATTAACGAACTCAGGACCGGAAGACCCTTAATAATTCAGAATAATAAGGAATATTGGATGTTTTTTAATATAGAGCATTCACAAAGTAAAATTTTTAATCAATTCAATAAGCACTTAATTGATGAAAAATATCTGCTTATTACTAAACAAAAAGCTAAATCAATTTTTAATAAGAATATTAAAAGTAATATTTATTTTGAGATAAATCCCAAAACAGATGTGAATCAAATAATAAATTTGTTTGTCAATCCTCTTAGTAATAATAAAGTAATTAAATTTACCAATATTAAAAAATTCAAAGCTAAAAATTTTCATAATGTTTGTATTGATCTTTCCAAAAATGCTAAAATGATACCATCGCTAGTTTTTAAAAAAATTAATAAAAAAAATTATAAAAATATAAATGAATTTGGATTTAAAAATGGAATTTTAATATTCGATTACAAAGATTTATTGAAACAAAATGAATTAATTTGTGAAAGTATTAAATTAGTTTCCAGTGCAAAAGTTCCACTACCAAAAAACGAAAATTCTAATTTTAAAATATTTAAATCATATATTGGATCTGATAAACATGTAGCGATAATTGTTAATCCAAAAAAAATAAATAAAAAATCTGTTAATTTAAGAATACATTCAGCTTGTTTTACAGGTGATATTTTTCATTCTTTAAAATGTGATTGTGGTGAACAGTTAAATCAATCAATCAATTACATGGTTAGAAATAATGGTGGAATTATATTATATTTAGAACAAGAAGGTAGAGGAATAGGATTAGCTAATAAAATGAGAGCTTATTCTCTTCAAGCAAAGGGTATGGATACAATAGACGCCGATCATAATATTGGTTTTTTAGATGATGAAAGAGATTTTAATATTGCAGCTAGAATACTGAAATTATTAAAAATAAATAAAGTTAATCTAATTACAAATAACAAAAATAAAATTAATTCTATTAAGAAAGCTGGAATTAAAGTTGAAAATCAAATAAATACAAAGCCAACATTGAATAAATTTAATAAAAATTATTTTAAAACAAGAGTTAAAAAAGCTGGGTACGGTCTTAAACTAGTAGTATAATTATGAATAAAATTCCTAAAATAAAACTTCAATTAACAAATGATAATGAGTTTGATTCATCTAAATTAAAGAATAAAACAGTTTTATTCTTTTACCCTAAGGCGTTAACTGGTGGATGCTCAGTGGAAGTTGCAGATTTTCAGAAATATTTAACAAAATTTAATAAAATTGGCTTTGATGTAATAGGAGCTTCTAAAGATCCTGTTGATCGTAATAAAAAATTTTCAGATAAGTATAAATTGAAATACCCACTTGGTTCCGATGAAGGAAAAAATTGTGATAAACTTGGTATTTGGATTGAAAAATCTATGTATGGTAGGAAATATTTTGGGATAGATAGATCTACATTTGTAATGGATAAAAATGGAAAAATTTTAAATTCTTGGAATAAAGTCAAAGTTAAAGGTCATGTTGAAGAAGTTTATAATTTTTGTAAGGAGCATTAAATTTTTATTTAATTTTTCCTATTTCTTTTTCTCTTTTTATTACAAATAAGCCACTTATTGTAATAATTATTGCACCTATAATCATATTATAAGTTGGAGTTTCACCTAGTATTAAATATCCAAAGATCATACCAAATATAATAACACTGTATCTTGCAGAGGCCGTTAATGAAAGTGGTGCATAAAAAACCGTTAATACTGAAAATAAATATCCGAATAAAACAAATATACTAGAAACAAGAATATAATTTATATCTTCACTGCTTACTTGATAACCAAAAATTATTGAACCCAACCCTGCAAACCCAGTAATCAACAAAGCAGTCACAAATGTAATTTCAACACTATTTGAATTAGTTGCTAAATTCTTGGTATTTATATCTCTAATAGTTAAAAAAATAGCCGCTAAAATAGGTAACAGTAAAAGATAATTAAATTGAAAATTTTGTGGATTTACAACTACTAGCACACCTAAGAATCCAATAATAACTGCAAACCATCTTCTTATTCCAACCTTCTCTCCCAAAAAAAGAAAAGCAAATATTGTGACAAAGAAAGGATTAGTCATTAAAAGCGTATAAACCTCAGATATTGGTAGTAATATTAATCCAACCAAAAAAAATAATGCTGTTAATACTTCATACAAACCCCTTATGTGAAAACTTTTGATTGAAAGTATTTTAATTAAATTCTTTTTTTCAAAAAATATTAAATATAAACCTAATAAGCTAGATGTAACTAAACCTCTAAGAAATATTACAGAATATAATGAATTATCATTACCTATATTTTTTACAACAAGTTTGACATAACTATCATTGATTGAGAATGATAATTGGCCAGCCATCATGAAAAGTACACCTATCGTCCCAACTGAAAATAAAATCTTGCTTTTCATAATAAAAAAAAATATTTAACTGATATGTTACAAAGAAATACTTCCAACCACTTATACGGATTTACTGACTTAAAGTCATTAAATGAAAGAGGTCCTTTAGTCATTTCTTATGGAAAAGGAATATATGTTTACGATACTAAAGGTAGTAAATATCTAGATGGGAATTCTGGCTTATGGAATCAGTGTGCTGGTTTTGATCATCCTGGATTAA
Organism: uncultured Alphaproteobacteria bacterium; assembly: GCA_902597795.1. Classification (GTDB taxonomy): domain Bacteria; phylum Pseudomonadota; class Alphaproteobacteria; order HIMB59; genus CACPNW01. The sequence goes on from CACJZA010000009.1 coordinate 37,882, forward strand.
TTGAAGTAGCAAAAAAACAGTATGAAAAATTTGCAGGTTATCATTCTTTATTTGGAAGATTATCTGAAGAAACATTGCAGCTATCTGAAAAAATTATTGAAGTATCACCTTTTGATCAAGGTCGTGTATTCTTTTGTAATTCAGGATCTGAAGCAAATGACACAATGGTCAAAATGTTATGGATGTTAAATGCAAGAATTGGAAAACCAAATAGACGAAAAATTATAACAAGAATTAATGGATATCATGGCGTTACTTTAGGAGCTTCTTCAATGACAGCCAAACCATACAATAAAGAATTTGGATTACCATCAAAAGAATTCATTCATATTGAATGTCCTCATTATTGGAAATATGGATTAGAGAATGAAACGGAAGAAGAATTTTCCCTTAGGATGGCTAAAAATTTAGAAGAAAAAATCATTAAAGAAGATCCAGAAACTATCGCAGGTTTTGTTGCTGAACCTGTTCAAGGTGCAGGTGGCTGTATACCTCCATCAAAATCGTATTTTGATTTAGTTCAACCTATATTAAAAAAATATAATATTCCTTTTATCGCAGATGAAGTAATTTGCGGATTTGGTAGAACTGGAAATTTATGGGGCTGTGATACATACAACATCAAACCAGATATAATTATCTCATCTAAATGCTTAACAGCTGGTTACTTTCCTATGGGAGCAGTTATAGTTAATAAAGAATTTTCAGATAAATTTGTTGAAGTATCAGAAGAAGCAGAAGAATTTCCTCATGGTTTTACGGCTGGTGGTCATCCTGTTGGATGTGCAATAGCTTTGAAAGCGATAGATGTAATTTTGAATGAGGGTTTGTTAGATAATGTAAAGTTGATGGAACCCTATTTTTTTGAAAGATTAAATGAATTTAATGATTATGAACACATTGGAGAAACCAGAGGTATAGGTCTTATGGCTGCTTTAGAGATGGTAAAAAATAAAGATACAAAAGAACCATTTGAAGGTCATCTTAATATGGGAGATAAAGTTGCTAATTTATCAATTGATAATGGATTAATTTGCAGACCTTTAGGTCCTGCAATTGTTTTGTGTCCTCAATTCATAATTACTAAAAATCAAATTGATGAAATATTTGATTCTCTTCATAAAACTATAAAGCAAGTTTTTAATTAAGTTTCGTATTTAACTATAAAACCTGAATACTTAACATTACTAATGATACTATTCGGAATAACTCCCTCAACTAGAGCTAGTGATGGACCATCTTTAGCTTTTTCAGTAATAGATAGTATACTTTGCATATCTCCTTGAATTATTGCCTCTACTTCATCTTTACTTTCTTTATTTTGAATATAGCCATTTAATCCCAAAGATATTGCTAAATCACTAAACCAATGTCTAAAGCCCACTCCCTGAACTTTTCCTTTAATAATAAGTCGATAAGTTTTTATTTCATTTGTATTCATTGAAATATCAATATAATTACTTTTTTTTATCATACAATCTTTGAATTCAGCATATGAAAAAAAGTATAATTTATTCTTCAATTCTTTTATTTTTTGCTGGAATTTTTTTTGTAACAAATGATGCAATAATAAATTATCTATCTCAAACAGATGTAAAATTTTATCATTTTATCTTTTATGGAATACCAATTTATTTATGTTTCCCGTTATATCTATTTTTTGATGGAACTTTAAAAAACAATATAAAATGCACTAATTATTTTCCACCTATTTTCAGAGGTTTTTTAAATATTCCTTTGCCTTTTATTGCCTTTATAACACTTGAACAAATTAAACTTCCAGAATTCACAACATTAAATATGACTGCTCCATTGATGGGAACAATATTTGCTATTTTTTTACTAAATGAAAAATTAAATTTTTTAACATATATGTCTTTGTTCATTGGTTTTTTAGGTGTGCTATTTGTTATACAGCCTGGATTTGAAAGCTTTAATATTTATTACCTAATTGTGCTTATTGGAGTATTATTAATTACAATTACAACCTTTATCGTAAATAAATATAATCATGTAACTACAAATATTGGATATTTTCTTTATGGCGGTTTCTTTGTTCACTTTATTTCAATACCTTTATTTTTAATGAATCCATTAAAAGTAACCTTTTTTGAATTTATTTTAATTTCAACTGCTGCATTATTTATTAATTCAGCAATGTTTTTTGCAACTACTGCTTTTAAGATTGCACAAAAACATTATGCATCAGTATTTAGTTTAGTTTATCTCCAGGTTTTATGGTCATCATTAGTTGGAATATTTATATTTAATGAATATATGAATTTATATGCATATATTGGAGCAATATTTATTGTTTTAAGTGGAATTGTTTCATTACCTTCACAAATAAAACAATTAAAGGAAGCAAATTAATGTATAAAATCTTATTATTTTTATTTCTTTTCTTTTTTAGCTATAAATCTTTTTCCAACGAAGTTAAGATCTTAAATGAAACCCTTGGCAATGGTTTAGAGGTAAAAAATCATTCAAAATTATCTGTTCATTATATAGGCAGACTCGAGGATAATACTATTTTTGATAGTTCATACGATAGGGGGGAATTTTTTAATTTTCAAATAGGCATAAGAAAAGTAATCCTAGGTTGGGAAATTGGGCTACTTGGAATGAGAGAGGGTGGAAAAAGAACAATATTTATTCCTTATCAATTAGCTTATGGAGAAAGTGGTGCAGGAAATTTAATTCCACCAAAATCAAATCTTATTTTTGATATAGAAGTAATAAAAGTAATTCCACCTGCATATAAGGAAATAGATGGTTACCAATTAAAATTAGCGATGACCGATGATTTTAAAATTATAGATATTAGAAATGAAGATCAAATAACTAATAAAAATAAAATCCCAGGAGCAATACAGATAACAGCATTTGATAAAAATGGTAATTTTTTTCCAGATTTTTTTGAAAAGTATAAAGAAAATGTTCAAATAGGAGAGAAAGTTATTTTTATAAGCCAAAAAGGAGACGTATCTTCAATTTTAGCTAACGGATTTGTTGAGCAGCTTAATCAAGTAAATATTTATCATTTAAAGGACGGAGTATCAGGTTTAGAAAAAATAAATTTTGATTTTGAGTAAATTAAATATCTATTTTTTTATTATTTTCAGCTGCATAATTAATAATAAATTGCCATGCTGATCTACCAGTTCTATTACCTCTTTGTAAACTCCATTTTATTGCATCTTTTTCTGTATCTTTATTAAATGGCAAATTAAACTTTTCACAATATTTACTAATGATATTAATAAAATCATTTTGAGAAATATTATGAAAACCAATCCATAAACCAAATCGATCACTTAGACTTATTTTTTCTTCAACACTTTCATCTGTATGAATTGCCGAAGATCTTTCATTTTCTATCATATCCCTAGGCATTAAATGTCTTCTATTTGATGTAACATATAAAATAATATTCTTAGGTTGATTTTGTATGCTTCCATCTAAAGTAGATTTAATTATTTTGTAATCACTATCTATTTTTTCAAATGATAAATCATCAATAAAAATTATAAAATTAAAATTTTTAAAATTTGCATATTTTTCATAAATTACTTCAATATCAAAAATATTATTTTTATTTAATTGTATTAATTTTAAGTTTTTATTTTCTTTGTTTACTTTATTAAAAACAGATTTAATTAGAGAGCTTTTACCATTACCTCTGGATCCCCATAGTAAAGCATTATTTGTAAAATTACCTTCTGAAAAATTTACTGTATTATTTAATATAGTTTTTTTCTGTCTTTCTAGTCCCACCAAAAGATCTAAATCCAAACATCTAAAATTCGATATTATTTTGAGATTTTTTATTTTACTATCCCAAATAAATGCGCTTCCTCTTGAGACAGTTAGATTTGATAAAAAATTGCTTAAAAACATAATAAATACTTTATTTGATTTTTCTTATTACACAGTATAATAAATCACTCAAATTAAATCATCATAGGTACTATTATGGAAGCTTTTGGAACATTTTTACCACTTATTTTAATATTTGTGGTTTTTTATTTTTTACTAATTAGACCTCAGCAAAGAAAAGTTAAACAGCATAAAGAGATGCTTTCTAATTTAAAAAGAGGAGACAAAATAGTAACCTCAGGTGGAATCATTGGAACCATAAATAAAGTTGCAGACAATAGGGAGCTGACTTTAGAAGTGGCAGAAAATGTTGAAATTAAGATTGCATCAGGAATGGTTGCAGATTTATATGCAATGCCTGAAGTTCAAAAAAAAGAACCACCAAAGGAAGTTAATAAAGGTAAATCTGGCTTCTCTTTATTTTCTAGAAAAAAATAATTTTTTATTAATGAAAAATTATCCTATCTGGAAATCATTCACTGTACTTTCATTAGTTTTATTAGGAATAATTTTTGCAGTACCTTCAATTATATATGATGAAAATTCTGAAAATTGGTTTCTAAAAAATAAGATTAATTTAGGTTTAGACTTACAAGGTGGATCATATTTATTATTAGAAGTACAACTTGAAGTTTTATATAAAGAAGAATTAGATAATTTTGCTGATAGTGTTAGACTGATTTCAAGAGATCAGGCAGCAAAAATTGATCAAATTGTTATTAAAGAAAATGATGTTACCGTTACATTTGCAAATATTAATAAGATCAAAGATATTAGAGACAGTTTTTTTCAAATGTATAGAGGCGTGTCATTGCAAATTAATAATAACAAGTTGAATATTAAATTAAATGATGAGTATAAAAAAATTATTCAAGACTCAGCAATTAAGCAATCACTTGAAATTGTTAGAAAAAGAATTGATGAATCTGGAACAAAAGAACCTTTAATACAAAGATCCGGTAAAAAAAGAATACTATTACAATTACCAGGGGTAAAAGATCCTGAAAGAATAAAAGATTTATTAGGTAAAACTGCTAAACTTACATTTCATATAGTTGATGATGATAATACATCTGCACTAAATAATAATTTGGCACCTTTTGGTAAAATGATTGTATTAGATATATACGATGAAAATATTAAGTATCTTTTAAATAAGAGAGCTGTTGTTGGTGGAGAAAACTTAGTAGATGCTAAAGGTTCATTTGATCAAACAGAAGGTCATGCTGTATCTTTTAGGTTTGATACTGAGGGTGCTCAAAAATTTGGAAAAGTTACTACAAACAATATTGGAAAAAGAATGGCCGTAGTTTTAGATGGAATTGTAATAA
>CACJZA010000010.1 GCA_902597795.1 uncultured Alphaproteobacteria bacterium
AAAACGGTTTAGCTAATGGACATCAATTTAGTATAGATAGTCATTTTATAAGTGCAAAAATTTTATTTCCAAAATATGGTGATGGTGGTCAAAGAATTGCTCGATATTCTAGAAATACAGAATTCTGGAGATATAATTATTATGAGAATTTAGATTATATTTTCGTCCATACACCAGAATCAGATTATTTAAATGAAACTCAAGAACAAAAAAAGAAAAGAAAAAGTAAATTATTTATCGAAACTCAAAATATTTTTGATCAAAACAGACCCTTAGTTATAGCACCAGAAGGTACATCTGAAACTGAAGATAATTTAACTCCAAATTCCCCAGGTCCATTAAAACTAGGTGCATTTTTATTAGCAGACCAATTAAAACCAGAGCCTCTTCTTGTTCCAATTGCATTAGCTAATTTTGATTATTCAATTTCCGATACGATTTATTCAGCAGTTATTAAAGAACCAATCAAAATAAAAGATTTTGTAAATGATATGAAAAATAAAAAAGAGTTAGAAAATTTTTTATCTAAATATAGAAAAACTTTTAGAACATATGTTGAGGAAGCAATCGAATTAGCAAAATCTGCTTCAAAAAATAAAACTAATAATGAAGATGTAGTTAGTAACTTGAATTTAGTTAGCCCAATAGAAGAAGAATTTGAAGCGGACGTTAGAGAATTAGAGATTAAATTACATTCAGATAAATATAAAAATAACAAAATAGTCTTATTTGGAAGTTCAACATTTAGGGATTGGGAAAATGCCAAAACTGATTTGTCATTTGATAGTTTATTAAATTTAGGATTTGGTGGTTCCACATTAGTATCATGCCGAACCTATTTTAATAGAATAGTAGTCCCAAATAATCCTGACAAAATGATTTTCTATGCAGGTGATAACGATATAGGCAGCGGAATGAGTGCTGAAGATTTAGAAAATGAATTTTTATTATTTGCGTCTGAAGTTAATGAAAAATTACCTCATACCTTATGTTTTTTTGTTTCTATTAAGCCAAGTATATTCAGGAATAATTATTTAAATACAATATTAGATGCAAATGAACGAATTAAAAACAAAATTGAGAATTTTAGTCAATGGCGCTATATTGATCTTTGCTCTCCTATGCTTGATGCTGGATTTGAAAAATTTTATTCAGAAGATCCATTACACATGAATGTACTTGGTTACAGTCTATTAAGTAAATTAATTAGAGATGAGATCTCGAAATTTACAATTTAAACTTAAATAAATAATTAAATTTTAATTTCTTTTCTTAGTTTATCAGATTTATATGAATTAAAGACTAATGATAAACTCTTTATGTTATCTTCACCACTGGTGTCGTGTTCAATATTATTTATTAGTGAATCAATGAAATGTTTGTGCGTATTGATTACACTTTCTTGAATTTGATCCCAAGGCTTTGAAATCCATTTATATTTCTTTGGTTTTCCATCAAAAATCTTCTTCTTATTTTTTTTGTGAAGAGTAATTTTGTAATTGTAATCCAAATCAATTGAACCGTTAGAGAATTCTAAATTAACTAGTGTTTGAGCAAATCTGTCTGGTTTTTTTATTGAAGAAATAGATGCATCAACAATAGTAATACTGTTATTTCTATTTCTTATCAGGGATATAAAATCGGTTTCACCTTTAAATTTATTATTTGTATTTTGATTTACTGTATAAATACTTTTTGCTTCTCCCATAAAAAATCTACTTAAATCAAATAAATGAATTCCTACGTCTAGGGTTAAATACTCTTTTAAATAATATAAATATGTTTGATTGGTATATCCAACAGGATTTGCATGTCTAAAAGATATCTTAGCATAATGTGGTTCCGTTAAATGCTCTTTATTTATAATTTCTTTTAATTTTAATAGAGGGGTTTGCCATCTAAAATTCTCATGAACCATAAGTGGTGTTTTGTTTTTTTTATATAAAGATACAATTTTTTTTGCATTTGATAAATTTTCAGCAAATGGCTTTTGTATAGAAGTTGGAATTTTATACTTAGATAAAATTTTGCCAATATTTAAGTGTGTCTCCATTGTTGTTACAACATCAACAAAGTCAATTTTATGTTTTTTTAACATTAATTCTATAGATGAATAAGAATGCAAAATGTTAAATCTAGATTTAAATTTATTAGCTTTTTTTATATCTAAATCACAAACACATATTATTTCTATATTTCTTAATTCTTTCCAAGCTAAAATATGATTTTCAGCAAAGAAACCACAACCGATTAATGCTCCTTTTAATTTTTTCATTTATCTTCTATAAATTTGATTTCTAATGGCTCAAATGCATAAGGATTTGAATCTTTTTTAAAGTTAAAAAAAGAAAAATCATTATTAAAAATATCAGTATAATTTTTTAAATTAAGCTTATATTGATTACTAAAATTTATTTCAGGAATATTAATTTCCTTTTTTTGTTTTGAGGAATTGACAAATAAATAATAATTTTTATCATTTAGTACGATTTTTAATCCATACACTTCGTTAATTGGATTAAATTTAAAAATTTCTGAATTTGTTAATGAAATAAGAAAATTATTTAAATGATACAATGGTCTTTTGGTGTTATCTTTATTTAATATTCCGTGATGCCCATAAATAGAATTAAATGTAAAAAATTTTGATTCTTTATTTATTGATTGAATAAAAATTGCCAGTGTCCAAGTTAGTGAAAATAATTGATCATGCCTTGGATCGCTATCAGCCATTTCTAGTCTTATTTTGTTTTTATTACTTACAAGACTTTCACCATACGGATTGAAATGCATACCAATAGAAATTGGACCAATATGAAAATCGGTACTATTAGAAAAATTTTTTAAAGTTTTCAGAATATAGGGTATAGTTTCAGGTGTATTTAACACACCAAAATCACTAGAATCATGAACAATTGGAGTAAAGGAAAAACTAACCAAATCATAAAACATTTTTGGCCTCTTTCTATTTAATTCTGTAAAATTAGTGACCATTCCTGATACAATTTGACTATTAGAAAACATCTTTTTCGCAATTTTATAGTATTCATTTAATTCTGGAACTTTAGGCCATTCACCAGCAGGTTGAAAACTATTCAAATATATTTTTGGACAAATTAAAATTTTATCTAAATTAATAGTATTTTTAGTTATAAAATTATAAATTTTAGTTAACTCTTGTTCAGGATCATTAATATGATCAACCAAGGCTACAAGAAACACCTTGTTTTGAAATCTTGAAGTTACACTTTTATAATCTAAAGTAAAATCAATAAGATGGTAATAATAATCAAAGTTACTTATTAAATCATCATCAGGAAGAATTAGAGTATCAATTTTTATACCAATTTTAGGAAATTTATAAGAAGTAGTGTGATCAATTTTTACAATATTATTAGATAGAAATGATCTTTGTTTTTTATTTACTATATCTATTTTAACAGTTTGAGAGAAATTAGACCCCTCTTTTTCCAAGTATGGAAAAGGATCTAATAAAGAGCCGCTATATATTTTGTAAGAAGCGTCACCCCAGTTTCTTTGATCCTCCATTTCAAATAAAATACCTTCAAAATTTATATTAACTAGCAAGCTATCGTCTAAGGTGTAAGCTAACTTTTTAAATTTAAAAAATGGTTGATCAGGCGTTAAAAATTCAGGAAATTTTTTTTCCTCTTTTACCCCGTCTTCTTTTGTTACAAGAATATTTGAACCAACATGATTTTGTAATGGAATTAATAAATTAAAACCTATTCTATTGGTCCAAAAATCAGTTAAGAATTCTCCTTCAGAAGATAGAGTTATAGTATTTTCAGAAAATAATATAGTATTTTTTGTTTTAAGAATTTCAGTGTTACCATATTCTAAATCAAATATATATTCTAGAGATGAATCAAAGTTTTCTTCATAATTAAGAATTTTAGGATGATAATTATTCCAATTTTTGTCTCTTACCAAGAATGATATCATTTTTAAAATTTGAAGATTTTGAAAAGTTATATTTCGAAAAAAAAGATTATCTTTTAATATTGTAAAATTATTATTTGAGTTTTTAATAAAATTTTCTTTCAATAATTTAGAGTTATACATATAATTTTGATACTGATTTATAATTATTATATTCTGATATTAAATTTGATTTATTTTTTTCGTATTTTGTATTTTGAATTAAACTCAAAAAAATAAGTTCTCGTTGTGCAAAACTACCCCCAAGGTATTTAAATTGAGATTTAATTATATTTTCATTTAATAATTCATGAGTTTTTAAATTTTTAATAATTGGCTTTAAAAAATTTAAATAATTTTCTTTAAAAGAATTTTCTAAATAATTATCCTCCATTTTATTTTCAAGTTGCTCGAAATAATCTTGATCATCATAGTATGAGTAATAAAAAATAAGATGATAATCTATGAAAGGAAGTATGTGTTGATTTTTAAAATATTCAGCATAATCTTTTAATTTATCCATTCTATCCTTAACATCTACTCCCTTGTAATGAAGTCTTAATAAGAATGAACAAGCATTACAAAAATCTAAATAAAAAATTTGTGAAGAAGAAAAATATTTATCAAATAGTTTTAAGCTTATTTCATATTCTTGATTATAGAATAGAATTAATGATTGATGCCACCATATATGTCTTTTTATTGGTCCGTATATTGACCAATTAATTTTATTAAAATTATCATTTTTGTTAATCGAGTCATTATTTTCATTATCGTGTACATGCAAAAGAGCATGCCAACTCCATAAATCATTGGATGATTGTTTTAGTGAATTTACGGCTAGAAACTTAGCTTTATCAATTAAATTATTTTCTTCATAAGCATAGCTAGTCATGCCTAATAGTAAATTGTAATGTTGATCATTTTCTGACCACTTACTCAGTATTTCTTCATGTTTATCTAAAAATTTACCGTCAATACCTACGAAAATATTATTAAAATGAAATAATCTGATAGCAAAAATATCTTTGGGATTTTCTTTTATAATTAATTCTAATTTATTTAATAAATTTTTTAAATCATTATTAATCCAAAGTTTTGCAACTTCTAAATATTTATGAAAGTGATTATTGATATTATGAATTGAAATAGATTTTATTGTCTCTTTAGCTAGTATTAATTTATTTATATCTCTTGAAAATAGTAATAAAAAAGTTTTCAGCAATTTTGGTGCCTGAAAATTTCTATTCTCTCGTATTAATTGATTAGTTATGAGCAATGAGTCTTTCTTAAAATAAATATATGAATCAATACATTCTTGAAATTTATTAATTTCTACATCGTTCTTACTGTCAACCCAATAATGAAAATAATTGTTGCTCAAATATATCCTAAATATTTATTATAAATAATGTATCATAGTTTTTCCTTATTTGTATCTCTATTAAAACATATTTTTACAGTATTTAAAAAGACGTGGCACTTATCTATAGAATAGTTCTTTTTTTCATAACATTAATTTTCATTATAATTCTCCTTGTAGGTGCCACAACTTCATTTTAAGAATAGTAAATGTTAAATTTACAAGATGAATTGATATTTTCTAATAATGGACAAGGAATGTATGAAATTACAAATAATGTTCATGATTGGATTATAAAAAATAATATTATTAAAGGTCAGCTAAATTTATTTATACAACACACTTCTGCTTCATTAACAATTATGGAAAATGCTAGCTCTGATGTTTTGGAAGATATTAATTCTTTTTTTCAAAAAATTGTTCCTGAAGATTCTTCATTATATAAACACGGTTATGAAGGAGATGATGATATGCCTGCTCATATAAAATCAATGCTTACACAAACTTCATTAACAATCCCTATACACAATAAAGAATTACAATTAGGTATGTGGCAAGGGATATATCTAATAGAACACAGGTACAGTAAATACAAGAGAAAAATAATTCTAAGTTATATAGGTGAGTGAGTTATACCCTTGCTTTATTTAAATTTCTTTGATCTAAAATAATTTTTGATAAATTATTAGGTATAAAAAATGAAGCGATTAAAGATAGAAGAGCAAAGAAAGAACCAATTAAAAAAACTATTGAATGAGAACTAATCCAAACAAATCCTAAAATTACTGGGATAAATACAGCAGCTATATGATTGATAGTAAATGAAACACCTGCGGTACTTGCAATATCTTTTGGATCAGCAATTTTTTGAAAATATGTATTAATTGCTATAGCTAACGCAAAAAACATATGATCAATAATATATAACCCCGCTGCAACATAAGCATTAGTCACAAATGCATAAGATGTAAAAACAACTACGAGTCCAATATATTCAAATATAAGACATTTTTTCTCACCAAATAAATTTATTAATTTTCCAATACGTTCTGCAAAAAACCAATTAAAAATATAATTTACCAAAAACAGTAAAGTAACTTGCGAAGCTGAATATCCAAATTTTTCTACCATTAAAAAAGCTGCAAAAACTACGAAAATTTGCCTTCTAGCGCCTGATAAAAAAATTAAGATATAGTAAAGAGAATATTCTTTTTTAAGAATTAGTTTTTTATGTTGCTTATTTTTAATTTCAAAAAAAGGAAAGGAAATAAAAAGGTGTATAGAAATAAGAATACAAATTAATCCTGCAATTAAAAATATAAACTTATAATCTAAATTAAAGATTTCTAATAAACTCCAAATTATACAATACAAGAATAAGGATGTAATTGAGCTTACGGCTATTAACTTTCCCAAAACTGGTGGAGCCTCTTCTTTTGAAAGCCATTGTAAACTCAAAGAATTTTTTGCTGTTTCACAATAATGAAAGCCAGTACTCATAATAATTGTTGTAAAATACAAACCATAAACAGTTGGTAAGAAACCTGTAATTGCAACACCAAAACCAGTTAAGGCTAAAGAAAAAATAGCAAAATATTGTTCTTTAAAATAAAACAGTAAAAAAATAATTGTAAATGCTAAAAAACCAGGTATTTCTCTAATACTTTGAAGTATTCCAATTTCGACTCCAGTAAAACTTGCTCTTTCAACTGAGAAATTATTTAATAAAACCATCCAAGTACTAAAAGCAATAGGCATGGCAATTGATGATAAGATTAGTAAAGTTATTGGGTTTTTATTATTTAATAAATTTTTCATAGATATTTAATAATATTAAAACATTGTCTCAAAGTTACGATTTATAACTATTAATTTAGTGACCTCTATTAAATTGGTCACGAAATCTTGAATCTTCTTTAATATATGGCCTAACTCCTATTTTTGTTTCTCTAATTATTATATAAATTCCACTACCAACAATAATTAATGATCCTATAATTTCATAAATATCTGGAATATCAGCAAAAAATAAATAACCTAAAATTACTCCAGATATTAATTGTGTATATTGAATGGGGGCAAAAATACTAGACTCTAAAAATTTTGAAGCAATTGTTAGACAATTCCCCCCTATTCCACAAATAATACCGCAAAAAACAAGAATCATTAAATCATTATAAGATAATGCGATGTGACTATTAAAACTAAGTAATCCATTTAAAATAGTTGCTGATAAAAAAGCATAAAAAGTAAAAGCAATCGATGATTGTTTATTTGAATATCTTCTAACTAAAGTAATATTTATCGCCATTAGTAAAGCAGAAAAAAACAAACCAAATAGACTTAATGAAAAATGAATAGTACCAGGTCTACTAACTATTAATACACCTATAAATCCAACTGTTACCGCTGACCATCTTCTAATACCAACTTTTTCACCTAAAAAAAAATGAGACATCATTGTTATCATTAATGGGGCACTAAATAAAATTGGGTAGATTTCACTAAATGCATGTTCTTTAAATGAATAAACCACTAAAGCTCCTGAAATTAAACCAAATAATCCCCTAAGAAGCTGTATATGAATAATATCATTTTTTAATGAACTCCATTTGTTTAAAAAATAAAGAGTTAATAATGTTGGTATAAAACTAAAAAGACAAATGTAAAAATTTATTTGAAAAACAGAATATTCATTAACTAAGTATTTTTTAATTATTGTATCTAAAATTACAAATATAGTGTAACCAATAAATCCGATACTAATTCCAGATAAAACATTCATATGATTTAATTTAAAGAACTTAATTAAAAAAACTCATATTTCAGATTCTCACAAATAGACATTGATTTATTGTTTTTAAATTGATTTAGTTCAATAAAAATTGACAATAAAAAAACCAATTAAACAAATAATTAGTAAATCAAATATTAAAATAAATTCCATAATGGTTGTGACACTAATTCTGTATGGATAGAATACATTTACTCACTAAATATATATTGGTAGATTAGTGCCACATAACCTACGTAAATATTAATATAGGCATAAATTGAGTTAAAAAGAGGCAAATTTATGAAAAAAATCAGTTGGGTAACACATGAAGATTATGACATTCCTCTGCCTGAAAATCATAAATTTACTGCCAGTAAGTTTTCAGATTTATACAATGAATTGAAAAATTTAGATTTTTATCATCGTGCAAATATTCTAAATCCTCAAAAAGCAAGTGTTGATGAGGTTTCTATATGCCATGATTTGGATTACGTATTAAAAATTAAAAATGGTAGTTTATCTGATAAAGAAATAAGAAGATTGGGTTTTAAATGGTCTGAAACGCTTTCTAATCGTTCCTTTCTAGCAGTTAATGGCACTCTATTAACATGCAAAGAAGCGATTAAGAATGGAATAGCAAATCATTTAGCTGGTGGCACACACCATAGTCATAGAGATTTTGGTTCAGGGTATTGTGTTTTTAACGATATGGCTTACGCTTCATTACATTTAATAAGAACTCATCAAGTAAATAAAGTATTAATTTTTGATACTGATGTTCATCAAGGAGATGGAACAGCTTCAATTCTTAAAGATAATGATAAAATCTTTACATGTTCTATTCATTGTAAAAATAATTTTCCATTTAGAAAATCAATAAGTGACATGGATGTTGAATTAGATGACAATTTAGAAGATGATGAGTATTTAAAAATATTAAATCAAACTCTTAATAATTGTATAAAAAATTTTAATCCTGATTTAGTAATTTTTGATACGGGAGTTGATATTCATGTGAATGATAAATTAGGAAATTTACAAATAACAACTGAAGGATTATTAAAAAGAGATATTACAGTACTAGAATTTTTTAAGAATAAATCAATTCCCATTGCAACAGTAATAGGTGGTGGATATTCAAATGATAAATTAGAGTTAGCTAAAAGACACAGTTTAATTTTTAAAGCTACATCAATGGTTTTTAATTAATTACATTTAGAAATAACTACTTGTATTGACTTATCATTATCGAGGTATTCAAAACAAAAATTTTTAAACAAATTAAAATGATTATTTATAATTTTTAAATTTTCATTGTTATTATCTAAAAAAATATATTCAAATTTAATTTTTTCAACAATATTGTTAGAAAAAATTGGCATTGTAATTATTTCACCATCATTAAATATTGATTTTAAATAAAATGTATCTGAGTCATTATCTACCTTAGAAAATGAATTTTTTTTTATCAGAAAAAGAACATTTTCATTCCAATCTTTCTTTTGAAGATCAAAAAGTATATTTAAATCATCAATGTTTATTAATTTATCTGAATCTAAGGCCTGAGTATTTAGTGATAAAAAAATAAAACATAAAAAAAGTAATTTTTCCATAAAAACAAGTGTGATTTAAAGATTGATACTGATAGATATATTAATAATCTATTTATTTTCAAATATTTATGAAAACAAGAAATAAAGGCCTTATACTTTCATTTGTTGGAGTTTTAATTCTTAGTCCTGATAGTTTATTAATTAGACTAGTAGATTTAGATGATTTTAGTTTAATATTTTATAGAAGTGCTTTACCAGCTGTTTCTATATTAATATTTCTCATTTATACTTATCAAAAATCTTTTCTTAAATCATTTTATCTAATTGGTGTACCAGGTATCATCTATGCTCTTCTTTATGCTATAACTCATATTTGTTTTGTATACTCAATACAAAATACTGCTGTAGCAAATACACTGGTTCTGATTGCATCAGCACCCATTTTTGCTGCTTTATTTTCAGTTTTTATACTTAAAGAAATACCCAATATTTTTACTTGGGTAATAATTTTAATTGCAATGTTTGCTATGATTATCATTGGTATTGGTAGTTTTACAACTTCAGGATTATATGGAGATCTAATGGCTTTAATTGTAGCTGTTGGTATGGGATTTAGTATGGTACTTGTAAGATTATTTAAAAATAAAGATTTTGTTCCTGCTTGTTTAATTGGTTGTTTAATATCAGCTCTATATGTACTTCCTTTTGGAATTAATTTTCAATTAAGCATCGATCAGATATATTTACTTTTATTAATGTGTTTTATAATATTACCAATACCATTTATTATTTTAGCGATTTCTCCTAAATTTACTCCTGCTCATGAAGTTGCATTAATTTTTTTATTAGAAAGTGTTTTAGGTACCGCTTGGGTTTGGTTTGTTATAAATGAAATTCCACCTATAAACACAATCATAGGCGGAGCCCTTTTACTTGGATCAGTAACAATATTTACATATCAAACAACTAAAAAAGCAAATTAGTTTTTTTTAACCTCTTTACTTTCTCTAACGAAAATATAAATACCGCTAAGAACAATCATGGATAATCCTAAATAAATCCAAATATCAGGCAAATCACCAAAGAAGGCATAACCAACAAGTATATTTGTTGAGATCTCAAAATAAGCTAATGGAGCTAGTTTTGAAGCTTCACCAAATCTCAAAGAAAGAATTATTAAAAAATGTCCTAGAGTTCCAATTGAAGCTAACGAGATGAGTAATAATAATTGTCTTAAATCTAAATTTATCCAGTAAAAAGGAACAATAAGAGATATAAAAATACAACCTACGATGCCTGTAAAAAGTAAAGTAACAACAGCACTATCTGTAAAAGATAATTTTCTAGTATATATTATATAAAAAGCATATGAAATTCCTGCAGCAATAGCTGAGACAGATGCGAAATTAATTTCGAGAAAACCTGGTCGTATAATGACCATAACACCAAAAAAACCGATCAAAACTGCAATCCATCGATGAATTCCAACTTTTTCTTTTAAATAAAAAATAGATAATATTGTCACTATTATTGGAGAGATAAAGGCAAGGGTTAAAGCTTCAGCTAACGATATAATTGAAATTGCATAAAAGAAAAAAACAGTAGATAAAAATAAAAAAAAACTTCTAAATAGTTGTACTGAAATTGTTTTAGGGAAACTGATTTCTTTTCTAAAAAATATAAATGCTAGTGGAAAACTAACTAAAAGCATAAAAAAATATCTTCCCCAAATTACTTGTATGAAATGTATTTCTGAAGATAGATATTTTGCAATACCATCCATGAAAGGTAATAACAGCCAACCTGATATATTAAGAATATATGCTAACATTAATTTTATTTAAAAGATGATGGATCACAAATCTTACAAATTAAATCTCCAATTGATTTTTTAGGATTATAAGTTTGATAGAAAATATCTTTTGCAGAAATATTATTTTTAGATAAATATTTTTCTATTTCCCAATAATACCTAAAACATTTTGAACATTGTGCAGCATTTTCTTTATGTGATGGTTTATATATTTCATTCCAAAGTTTGGACATTTCATTTTGCTTATCAGGAGAAATATTTTCTGAAATAATTGATGGAATATCCATAAAACACTCAGCGCATTGTATTTCAGATGTTACATTTTTATATGGTTCATCTTTATAGTTTTTTCCTATAGTAGTTTTACCAATATATTTATCTGAACTACAATTTGGACAAAAAAAATTGATTTTATTGCTAAGCATTTTATTCTATGAATAAATTTTCATAGCATTTATAAATTAAGAATAGAATTATTATTTATAATGAACCTATATCTTTCATATCTATTTATCTTTTTTTGGAGTAGTGCTTTTATAAGTGGTCAATTTATTGTGCAATCAGCAAGCCCTTTTGCAGCACTATGTTTTAGGTTTTGTATTGTAAGTGCATTTTTTTTAATTTTTTCTATTATTTTTAGAGAAAGAATTAGAATAAAACGAAATTTAATCTTTCAAGCTATGATTACTGGAATTCTTTTTCATGGATTTTATTTAGGTGGAGTATTTTTTTCTTATTCTATGGGACTTACTGCAACATTATCTGCGTTAATTGTATGCCTTCAACCTATTTTAACAAATATTCTAAGTGGACCTATTTTAAAAGAAAAAGTTACTGTTACGCAATGGATAGGAATATTTTTTGGTTTTTTAGGCACTATATTAGTTATAGGTTATGATATTGGAACAGAAATCCCAACAATAGGTGTTATTGCTTCTATTGTTGCACTTTTAGGAGCAACTTCAGCTACAATTTGGCAAAAAAAATTTACTCATGAAATCAGTCTTTCAGTTAATAATTTTTATCAAGCATTAAGTGCTGGAATATTTTTATTTATAATTTCACTTTTTTTTGAAATATCATTTATTAATTTTGATACACGTTTTATTTTATCAATTTTTTGGCAAATCATTATGGTATCCTTTGGAGCTTACGCAATTCTAATGTACTTGATAAAAAATGGAACAGCTTCTAAAACATCAAGTCTCTTCTTTCTAGTACCTCCAACTACAGCTGTAATGGCCTGGTTTGTATTAGGTGAAAAATTATTATTAATAGATATTATAGGGTTGTTAATTTGTACTTTTGGTGTTTATATAGCAACTCGAACCAAAGTGAGTAAAAATGTACATAATTCTTAAAACACTAATCAGTGCAATTATAATTGTTGCTGTTTCAGAAATAGCTAAAAAATATACTTGGACTGCCGCAATTATTGTTTCTTTGCCATTGACTTCACTATTGGCGTTTGTTTGGTTGTATTGGGATACAAAAGACTATCAAAAAGTTATAGATCTCTCTTATAGCACAATTGTTATGACTGTACCTTCAATAGTATTTTTTATTGTTTTACCAATACTTTTAAAATTTAAACAAAACTTTGTTTTCTCTCTGATAGTTTCAATAATTAGCACTGCAATAGCTTATGCTTTTTTTATGTTTATAATTAAAAAATTGAATTTTAATTTTTAATTATATTATCTTTATTCATTAAAATTGGCCTTCCATCATGTGCAGTATTTAATGGATAATAATCACCATTATATTTAACACATAATGTTAAACCATTTCTTTTTTCTTTACCTAAATTTACCTCTAAATCTACTATTACTAGTTCAGTTTTTTCTAAAACTTTAATAATTTTCATAACTATCCTTTCAAAATATATAAATATATTTAGTAAGTACTATAAGATGTATCAAGTTTTATGATTAGAGTTTTACTTATATTTATTTTAATATTCTTGATTAAGAATGCTCTAGCTAATGATAAACATATAACCATAGCAAGCACAACTTCTACACACGATACGGGTTTATTAGAATATATTAACAAAGAATTTGAAAAAAAATATAAAATAAAAGTCAGAGCATTATCTCTTGGAACAGGTCAGGCAATTAAAGTTGCTATGGATGGAAATGTTGAAATTTTATTAGTTCATCATAAAAAATCAGAGCTAGAATTTATGAATAAGGGATATGGCAACCTAAGATATGATTTGATGTATAATGATTTTGTCTTGATAGGACCAAAAAAAGATAACAAAACATGCTCTTCAATTGAAAATAAAATGATTGAAATAAAAAAATCAAAATTATTATTTGTATCAAGAGGTGATGAGAGTGGAACACACAAAAAGGAGAAAGAGCTTTGGGAATTATCAAATATAAATATACCATTTAAAGAAAATTGGTATCTCAGTGTTGGTCAGGGAATGGGCTCAACATTATTAATAGCTAATCAAAAGAATGCGTACACTCTAAGTGATCGTAGCACTTGGATAGCTTTTAATAAAAAAGAAAATCTACAAATTGTCTGTGAAAATTTACCACCATTATTTAATCAATATGGGATAATTTTAGTAAGCAATAAGATAAATAATAATTTAAATATTGAAGAAGCTAAAAAATATATTGATTGGATTACATCAGAAGAAGCAAAAAAATTGATTAATAATTATCGAGTAAATGGAAAACAATTATTTTTCTTTAATCATAATTAGTTAATTCTACCAAAAAATGTTAATCTTGCATTTTCTGAAAGCATTGTGCCCTCTTCTTCATTATAATTAAGTGTTACTAATATTCTTGGTTTTTTAGACTCTACTGGTGTTACACGATGCAAATAATTTCTACCATAAAATAATATAAGAGTACCGGCATCAACATCTGCTTTTTGTGGTAAAATTTTTCTATCTAAAATATCTTTAATATATGATTTATCGATATAGTTTTCAGAAAAATTTCTACCTTTACTAACATATTCAAATTCACCACCATTATCTGATGATTGTATCATTAAAGTGATAGCAAATGATGCATTATCAAAATGCCATCCTAGCTGTTGTGATTTTTGATAATAATTATAATTTATGGAAGATAAGTTATCACTGTATGGATAAATATCTTTTAAATTTAAGACACCTTTTAAAAAATTTTTAAAAATATTTGATTCATATAAAATATTTAATTTTGATTGCTGATTTAACAGATCATGAGGGACACAACCTTTATCACTAACGACCTCTCTATTTAAAGGATCATTCAAGTCACTTAATTTATCTTGTTTATTAAGTAAGATAGTATGATTTTGAGAACAATAGAAAGCTTGATTTTGTAATCCATGTGCTTCATTAATTAATTCACTTAAGCAGTCATTTGTTAAAAAATCATTTAATATTAATATAGAATTTTTTTTAATTTCATCATTGCAATATTGTATATATTCATCGCTATCTATTGGATGTTTTGACTGATTAACTATATCAATTATGGTATTCATTACAGACTTAATGCTTATATACTAAAGTTGTAGATGTTAAATTTAAAAAATTTATATATATTTATTCAATATGGTTTGGAATTTTCAAGATAGTTATACGAAACTACCTAGTATTTTTTATAGTAAAGTTAATCCTGAAAACTTTAGTAATAAAAAATTAGTTTTGTTTAATAGTGATCTTGCAAAGGACTTAAATTTAGATTTTAGTAAATATGATGATGATGAAAAGTGTAATATTCTTTTGGGAAAAAATAAATTAAATAAAAATTACTTTTCTCAAGCCTATGCTGGACATCAATTTGGAAATTTTACAATTTTAGGCGATGGTAGAGCAGTAATTATTGGTGAACATATTACTAATAATAAACAAAGGGTAGATATACAGTTAAAAGGATCAGGACAGACACCCTACTCTAGAAATGGAGATGGAAAGGCTGCATTAGGTCCAATGATAAGGGAATACATATTGAGTGAAGCTATGCATAATCTTGGCATTTCATCAACCAGAGCACTAGCTGTTATTACTACAGGTGAAAATGTATTGCGTGATAGATTAGAGCCTGGTGCAATTTTAATTAGAGTTGCAAAATCGCATATTAGAGTGGGAACTTTTCAATTTGGAAGCCTTTTAAAAAATAGAGAGGAATTTCAAAACTTTATATCTTATACAATTTCAAGGCTGTATCCTGATATAGATAATAATAATGATAAATATTTAAAATTTTATGAGACAATCTGTGATTTACAAATTAAGTTAGTCGTAGATTGGATGAGAGTTGGTTTTATTCATGGCGTTATGAATACCGATAATATGTCTTTATCTGGTGAAACTATAGATTATGGTCCAGCAGCATATTTGGATGAATATAATCCAAAAAAAGTTTTTAGCTCAATTGATAAAATGGGAAGATATTCTTTTGAAAATCAATCAAAAATAACGTTGTGGAATTTAGCAAGATTTGCTGAAACTTTTCTTCATTTAATTGATTCAAATGAAAAAACAGCAATTAAAAAAATCGAAGATATATTAAATAAATATAAAAAATTGTTTGATAAATCTTGGTTAACAATGATGTCTATGAAATTAAATTTAGATACTAATAATAATAACGAAGAAATTGCTAAAGAATTTTTAGATTTGATGCATATTTATAAACTTGATTATACAAATACATTTTTAGATTTAGAAAATAATACTCTTGATAAAAAAATTTTTAAAAATTGGGAAGAAAAATATAAAAATAATAAAATAAGAAAATTTAAAAATGTTAATCCTCAAATTATACCTAGAAATCATATTATTGAAAAAATAATTAATGAAGTGTACAGCAATAATTACAGTCAATTATATAAATTCGAAAAATTATTAAAAAATCCTTATGAGAAAATAGAAAATAAAAAATATATTGCCCCACCTCTTGAAAGTGAAAAAGTATTTGAAACTTTTTGTGGTACTTAATTAAAAAGCTAAATTGTATCTAAAATTTTTTTGAAAAGGATATATTGGTTTTTCCCTAAATAAATTTTTAATTCTTTTAAAATCTTGGGTAACAAATCCATCTGTTAAAATCATAAAATTATCTGCTTTAAGTTTTTTAAGTTCTGGTGAAAGATATCCTGATTTTACAATCAATATTTTATATTTTTTTAAATTTATATTTAATTCCTTAAAATCACTTAGATAATGAAAAGGTTTTCTGTATTTAGTAAAAATTACTGTATTATTATTTGAGATTACAATCGCATTATCATTTTTTAGATAAAATTTATCAATTGAAATAGAAATTTTCTTTTTTGAGATACTATCTTTTATGACAATTTTGTTTTTTTTATTTTTTAACTCTCTAAAAATTTCTTCATTATAAATTCCTGCAAATAGTGTGTTCTCTATCTTGTTATTAAATACATGCTCTAATACATCTATTCTACTACCTACTCCTCCAGCTGTTGGATTGTCTCCGCTATCGGCTAAAATTGTAAATCTTTTTTTATTAACTACATTAAAAATCTTATTTAACTTATAAGATTTCATATCATAAACTAAATTAAACCTATTATTCCAATAACTTAGTGCTATTTTCTTACAAATTCTTTTACCGATATTAACATCAGTACAATTTACAATTGCAGAAGCTGCTGCCCTCTTAGTATCAGCCCAAACATATCCTATAAGTAAATTACAATCATTAATCCCATTCAATTTATTAAAAATATTAAGATTTTTATAAATTTTTTTACATGGCTCAACTATTGTAGATGACATTTCGCCTGAAACTAAAACTGGTATTTTTTCCCAAATAATATGATTTTTTTTATTTTTTAATATTCCATCAATTAACATTTTCAATGCCCTTGAATAAGTTTGCTTAACGTCGATATGTGGGGCTGTTTTATATGCTGCAAAATAATCGATATTTTTTATAATTGAATCAGTCATCTGCCCGTGTAGATCATAAGATAATGATATTTTACAGTTTTTAGATACTTTAGAGCGAATTTTTTTAATAAAAAAACCTTCGGGATCACTAATACCTTTGACATACATAGCACCATGCATGATTAGCAAAATACCATCAGCAGGTTTTGATTTTATTAAATCATTTGTGATATTGTTAATTGTTTTTATAAAAAATTTTTTATCTACAGGCCCACCAGGTAAACTTCTATAAAATTTATTTGGTACAAATGTTATATTATTATGTTTGGAATATGGAAAATTTATATATTTTAAAAGTTTTTTTCCACTTAAAACTTCAAAATCTTTTTTATTTTGTATTAATGTTGAATAAGAGCAGCATTCAGTACTAATACCGCAAATAAAAATTTTTTTTTTCATTAAATTAACTTTTAATTAAATCAATTTTGGAAGCTAATATAAAATCATTAACTGATAATCCCTCTATTGCGTGAGTATGGACCATAACTAAACAATAACCCCATCCTATTGATATATCGGGATGATGACCTTCTTTTTCTGCTACTTCTCCTACTTCATTTGCAAATGATATAGCTTTTTTAAAATTGCTAAATTTAAATTTTTTGAAAATCATTTCTTGATTGTCATTGACTGACCATTCATTAAGTTCAGATAAAAATTTACTAATTTCTTGATAATCTAATTTAGGAGTGTTTCCATTGCATGGTTCACACTTTCCTGAAGATAAAGGTTTATTCATAAAATCTAGCACCTTGTTGATTTAATTCAATTGAATATAAACTAGTTGTAGCTGTTATGAACAAGATATTTCCTTCCACTCCTCCAAATTCTAAATTTGATACTAATTCAGGGATTATAAGTTGCCCAATTAATTCGTTTTGAGGATTAAAACATTTAATTGCTTTTCCTGCACTTGTCCAAACATTACCATCTTTATCACATCTAAAACCATCGGAGAAAAAGGGTTTAAAATCATAAATCAATTTTCTGTTAATGGGTAATCCGTCTACCATATCATAAACATACAAATGTTTGATATTTTCTCCAGTATCTGCAACATATAGTTTTTTTTCATCTGGAGAAATGGCAATTCCATTTGGTCTATCAAGGTCGTCAATCATAACTTTTAAAGTATTTAGTTTAGGATTAAAAGAAAACACATTACAGCCACCATATTCTTGCTCACCAAGATATCCCTCATAATCTGATAGAATACCATAAGGCGGATCTGTAAACCAAATTGTATCATCCGATTTAACAAATAGGTCATTTGGCGAGTTAAGTTTCTTACCATTATAATTATCAACTAAGACTTCCACATCTAAATTATCATTAGTTTTATAGATACATCTTCCTCCATGTGAACAAGAAATTACATTCTCTTCTTTATCAATAGTATTTCCATTACAATAGTTGGAGGGATTTTTATATTCAGAGACTATATCATTTGATAACTTTAGCATCCTGTTATTTGGTATATCGCTCCAGACTAATGTATCTAAATGAGGAATATAAGCCGGACCTTCTCCCCATAACATTCCAGAAAAAATTTTTTTAACTTCAGTAGACTTTACATAGTTATTGAATTGATCAGTATTTTCTACATGTTCATTATATTTATTTTTGTAAGCATAACTTGGATTTCTTGGATCTAAATCAGCAGGTAATAATTTTTTATCTGACATATTATACTTCTACACCTTTTTGTTTTTTTTGTTTATCAATTAATTGTTTTGGGAAATTTTTTGCTCTTAATTTAATTTTTGCATCTTTTTCAATTAATTTAATAATACTAGTACTAAATGATCTTTCGCCTAAATTTTTCATACCAAGTTTAAATTTTTTGCTTAGATAATTTCCCAGTTCTAACTTTATATTTTTTCCAAGTTTATTAAAAAGATTTATATCTTTATTTACTAGATCCATTGTAAATCCAACATCATAACTGCCTCCAAGTATGACCTTTGTTTCAGTTTCATTTACAAAACTATTCCCAGAGCTTATTTTTATCGCTTTATACGTTAAACCTAAGTCAATTTTATTTTTTTTTGCAACACTTAAAGCCTCACCTATACCTACTAAATGTAATGATGCTAAATAATTTGTAATCACTTTTAATATTGAGGCATTTCCAATTTTTCCACAATATAAAATTTCATGACCAAGCAATGATAAAATTGGGAAACATTTTTTGAAAGTTGATTTTTTGCCTGCAGCAAAAATAGATATATTCCCTGATTTAGCTCTATGTTCTCCTCCGGTAATAGGACATTCTAATACTTTTCCACCTTTACTAGTTACTTTTTTGGATAAACTTATCATATCATTTTTATCTGTAGTACTCATCTCAATCCAGATATGTTTTTTAGTTAAATATTTTAATATAGTTTTTAAAACTTTGCTTACCGCTTTAGGTGAAGGTAAACAGGTTATTATAATATCACTCTTTTCATTTAATTCTTTTAAGGTTTTACAAGGTTTGTTTTTTAGATTTTTTAATCTTGAATAAGATTGATTATTTTTATCATACACAAAAACATTATTATTTGATTTTAATAAATTATTTGCAAGGTTTGAACCAACGTTTCCTACACCTATGAAACCAATAGATTCTGATTTCATAAATCAATTATCATTCCATCATATCCAGGTTTAACATTTGCTGGGCACTTAGTTATTAATTCTTTTTCATCTAGTAAAGCTGTCATATGAGTAAAAATAGTTTGTTTTGGTTTAATATAAGAAATGAAATCCATTATTTGATCAAATCCAGCATGTGAAGGATGCGAATCCTCTCTTAACAAACCAACTATCCATAGATCTAGATTTTTTAATTTATCAATATCTTTATTATAAAATTTTTTTAAATCTGTAGAATAAGCAAAATTTCCAATCTTGTAAGTTTGAACATCAATTGACCCATGATTATGTTTAAATGTTTCAATATTTATATTCTGAAAATTTATACTAGAATCTAATTCTTTAATTTCCATAAATGGTAAATAATCTTTTTCTCCTTTAAAAATA
Source organism: uncultured Alphaproteobacteria bacterium (assembly GCA_902597795.1). GTDB lineage: Bacteria > Pseudomonadota > Alphaproteobacteria > HIMB59 > CACPNW01. The sequence continues at coordinate 20,413 of CACJZA010000010.1, forward strand.
TATTTATAATTTGTTTCCATCTCTGGAATCATTTCTTTAGGCATATATGCAGGGATAATTTTTTTATTTATTAATGACATTGCTCTCATATCTGGCACACCTGATGTATGATCAGAATGAATATGGGTATAAAGAACCGCATCAATATTAGTACATTTAGCATTATAAAGTTGCTGTCTAAGGTCTGGACTAGTGTCAATTAGAAAATTTGTATTTTTATATTCAATAAGTATAGATGATCTTGTTCGAAAATTTCTTTTATTACTAAGATCAATATTACCATGCCTATTCCATGCTAAAGGTGATCCGAAAGATCCTCCACAGCCTAAAATAGTAATTTTCATTACAGATAATTATCTCTTTTGGCTTTCGTAAACAAATTAAAAAAATTATTATCTGTGATTTTTTCAAATTCTTCTAAGGATAATTTAAAAAATTCTGCCAAATATTCAGCTGTGTATTTTACAAAAGATGGCTCATTAACTTTACCTCTCATTGGTTCGGGTGCTAAAAAAGGACTATCAGTTTCTATAAGTATAGAATCTAAAGGAGCATCCTTAATTATATCTCTTAAACTTGATGCATTTTTAAATGTTATTATTCCAGAAATAGAAATGTAGTAGTTATTCTCTAAACAAAAATTTAGTAGTTGTTTTGAACCGGTAAAACAGTGAAAAATTAATTTTAAATTATTTGATTTATAATTTTTTAAAATATCTACTATTTCTTTTTCAGAATTTCTTTGATGAATGATAATAGGTAGTGAATGCTTTATTGAAGCTTCAATATGAGTTTCAAATACTTGTGTTTGTTCTTTGAGAAATTGATCATTATGATACAGGTCAATGCCTGTTTCACCTATTCCTATTACTTTTTCATTATTACAGTATTGTTCAAAGTTTTCTAATTCAATTTGGTTCATTGATTGAACATCGCTGGGGTGAAGTCCATATGATAGATAAATAGAATTATAATTTTTTATTAGATTTAAATGATCTTGGAAATCTTCAGGTTTAGTATTGATTGATAATATTGAGCTTATATTATTTTTTTTGGAATTATTAATGATATTCTCAAAATTTTCTGATAATTTTTTAAAATTTAAATGACAATGTGAGTCAATCATTCAATATTCTTGGAAATATTGGTTCTGGATTATTTATTTTTATATTTTGATTGATTAGTTTAGTAAAATTCTCAAATTTATTATTGTCCATATTATAATTAAAAATATTAAGAATTTTTTTTGAACTAGTTGGTATTATTGGATAGAGCATTATAGCTGATTTAATAATTATATTTGTAACAATATATAAAACTTCTTCCATTCTAATTTTATTTGTTTTTTTCAATGTCCATGGTGCTTGAGTGTCAACATATGCGTTACCAGCAGATATTAATTCCAAGACAGACTTGATTGCTCTATCAATTTGTTGATTATTCATAAATTTACAATATTCATCAAATTTATTTTGAAGAATATTGATTAAATCCTGATCGTCATTAGTTAAATTTTCTGTTGGCTTTAGTATAGAATCATTATTTTTTACAACAAATGATGAAATTCTTTGTACTAAATTACCAAAATTATTTGATAGATCTGCGTTAATTCTATTTGCGATTGCTTTTTTTGAAAAATCTCCATCATTTCCAAAGGGTACTTCTCTAAATAAAAAAAACCTAATTTGATCCAACCCATATTCATTAATAATATCGTAAGGATCGATGACATTACCAAGTGATTTAGAAATTTTTTGTCCTTCATTAGTCCACCAACCATGTGCAAATATTCTTTTAGGAGGTTCAATACCCGCAGCCATTAAAAAAGCTGGCCAATACACTGCATGAAATCTTAATATATCTTTTCCTACAATGTGTGTTGCAGGCCAAAATTTCTTGTAATTATTATTATTTGTATCTGGATAACCAATTGCAGTTAGGTAGTTGCATAATGCATCAATCCAAACATACATCACATGCTTAGAATTATTTGGAACGGGTACTCCCCAGTTAAAAGTTGTTCTTGAAATAGACAGATCTTTTAATCCACCTTTAATAAAACTTAATACTTCATTATATCGCGTTTTTGGTAAGATTGATTCTGGATTTTTTTCATAATAATTTATCAACTTATCTTGCCATTCTGAAAGCTTAAAAAAATAACTTTCCTCCTTAACCCACTCTACAGGTGATCCATTATCAGTAACATATTTACCATCAATCTTTTTTAATTCATTTTCTAAATAAAATGCTTCATCTCTAACCGAGTACCAGCCTTCATAATTTGAAAGATATATTTGATTATTTTTTTCCAATTGCTTCCAAAGTTCTTGTGACGCTTTAATATGTCTTTCTTCAGTAGTTCTTATAAAATCATCTATTTCACATCCTAAAAAAGGTATTAAATTAATAAAATTAACTGAAAGTTTATCGACAAATTCTTTAGGTTTTAAGTTTGAATTAATCGCAGCTTTTTCTACTTTTTGCCCATGCTCGTCTGTACCTGTTAAAAAGAATACATTGTTTCCTAATAATTTGTTATATCGCGCAATAATATCGCAAGCTATACTTGTATAAGCATGACCTATGTGAGGAATATCATTAGTGTAGTATATTGGTGTAGTTATATAAAAATTCATTTTATTGAGTTAAAAAATTTAATATAAATATTTTTTTATCAAGATTTAAACTAAATAATTCTTTTTGGTTATTAGTTAAATAATCAAATCTATCAATAAGATTTTTTTTACTAAGATTTGTAGATAAAGACTCTAACTCTAGATAATTTGGTATATTAACAAAGCTTTTATCATCTATATTAACTTTTAGCTTATTTGCAACGATTAGGATAAATTTAAGCATGGATAAATAATTATTAAATTCATCATTAGTAAGTTTTGATAAAATATTTGATAAATTTATTTTATCATCATCTAAATCACTTGAAAAAAGACATTTAATTGATAATTGGAAAATATCCAAAAAATCATTATTATAATAAAGAATAGTGGTACCTGGGGAACCATACGTTAATTCAAAGTAAAAATTTATTTCTTCATTAGATATTTCATCAATATTATCTTTAATAATATCTGTAAAATCAGTTAAATTATGAGTATTAAATTTTATTTTTAAACATCTTGATCTGATTGTTGGCAAAAGTAATGAAATCTGATTTGATAATAAAAAAATATATGTATTTTCTTTAGACTCTTCTAATATCTTTAACATACTATTTGCAGAATTAATGTTTAAATAATCTGCAGAATCAACAATAACTATTTTAGAAGAATTTTGAATTATTGATGTTGAATTTAAAAATGTTTTTAATCTTCTAATTTGATCAATTGTAATATTAGATTTAATTTTTCCAGTTTTACTATCAATTTCCTTCTCAATTATTTTGATATTTGGATGTGTATTGTTTTTGAATAAATTTAAGTGATGATCTACATTATTATCTTTAAATTCTATATTTAAAATATTTTTAACTAATTTGTTAAGAAAAGTTCTTTTACCTATGCCGCTCAATCCATGAATTAAAATTGAATTAGGAAGATTATTCGATTTATATCTATTAATAAGATCGCTATATTCTTTTTCAAAACCTATTAACTTAACCATTAACTATAAATTTAATTTTTTAATAATATTTTTATGAATAATATCCTTAGACAATGATGCATCCACTGTAATGTATCTTTTTGGATTTGCTATTTTTTTGTAACCTTGAATTACTGTTTGATGAAATAATAGGTTAGATTTATCATACTTATTTTTGACTTTTCTTTGTTTTAGTCGTTTAATTATTTCTTTTGGGTTTATTTTAAAAATAAAAGTATAATCAGGAAAAAAATTATTTAAAAGATCTTTATGTAGTTTTTGAGCTTTTTTAATGCCAAATTTATTTACATATCCTTGATAGACAAAAGATGAATCTGCATATCGATCTGAAATTACAATCTTTCCTTTTTTAAGATTAGGTATAATTACTTTATTTATATGATTTGATCTAGCAGCCATAAGAAGAAGCAATTCTTCTAAATTATTAATCGTAGATTTATTATCCAAAATTAATTTTCTTAACTTTTCTGCAAAATTAGTACCTCCAGGTTCTCTAGTGATAATAAAAGGAATTTTATTTTTTTTTAAATATTTTGATAAAAGTAATATTTGAGATGACTTTCCGCTAGCTTCAGGTCCTTCAAAAGTAATGAATAAACCTTTATTTGATTTCATCCAAACTTCTTCCAAAAACTAAGTATTTTGCAGCGGCAAATATTTTAAATAAAGGGTTAATTTCAGTTACATCTTTTTCAGCAATAAGCGGTACTTCTATTTTTGGCTTTCCATCTATATTAATGATTAATTTTCCTAATTTATCACCTTTTTTAATTGGAGCAGAAATAGGTTTTGTATATTCAACAGATGAATTCATTAATTGGATTTGATCAAAAGACAATGTTGATACTAATTTTTGTGCACTAACTAAATTAATACTACTCTCACTACCCAGCCATACATCAACTTCTTTAATAAATTGATCTTTTTCAACTAATGTTTGTTGAGAAGTTTGATTAAATGCCCAATTTATTAAATTAGAAGATTCATTTAATCTTGATCTAGAGCTATTTGTTCCATTTATAACAACCGTAATCCTTCTATCATTTCTTAATGCTGTAGCAGCTATTCCCCACCCGGATTCTTTTGTAAAACCTGTTTTTAATCCATCTGCTCCTTGAACTTGATATAAAAGTTTATTTCTATTTGGCTGAGTAATATCATTATAAGTAAACTCTTCCATTTTAAAATATGTATAAAGATTAGGAAAATCTCTAATTATTGCATTTGAAAGAATTCCAAGATCATAAACAGTGGAATAGTGATTATCATCAGGCCAGCCAGATGAATTAACAAAATTTGTATTTATCATTCCTAAGCGTTCTGCATAAACGTTCATAAGTTTAGCAAAATCTTCTTCAGTTCCACCTAAACATTCTGCTAAAGCTATAGAAGCATCATTACCAGATTGAACAATTATCCCTTTTAATAAATCATCAACTGTTACATTATCATCTATCTCTAAAAATGTTCTGGAACCTCCCTTTTTATAAGCTTTAGGGGACACTCTACATTCATTAGAAATTGCAAAATTGGTATTCTTTATTCTATCAAATGCAACATAAACGGTCATGATCTTAGTCATTGAAGCTGGTATAACTTTTGCATTAGAATTTTTTTCAAAAAGAACTTCATTTGTATCAAAATCAATGACAACTGCTTGCTCTGCCTTTGTATCAATGGCGTAAAGTTTTAAAGAAATAATAAAAAATAAAATAAAGCTAAAAATTTTTACCATAAATATTAATAATTATTAATTATGACCTTTATTTGTTATTCAATAAGAATTTCAGTATCCTTATAACCTTTTGAGATAAAGTATGAAACCAAATTATTTGCTTCTGTATTTTCAAGAGGACCAATAATTACGTCATATTTAGAATTATTTTTTTCAGAAGTATATTTTAAATTGATATCATAGTTATCTAAAATGGATCCAATACTCTCATAATTTTCAAATCCTGTAACTTTTAAATATAATTTGAAATCAGTTATTTTTTCTGAATTTAGCTCAATTGGTTTCTCAACAATAGAATTGGTATCATTATTAGTTTCTATAATTTCATCAATTTCTTCTATAGACACAGTATCTGTTGGTGCAGATGAGATAGTTTCATCAAAATTTTCTTCATTTAAAGAATTTGCAACACTCTTCCATTGCTTACTAGCATCAGAAAGTATTTCTACCTTAACAGTAGCTATTTTAGATTTATAAAATCCAAGAAGTTGTGCAACTTTTCTTGAAACCTGAATAATAACTGCATTATCATCATGTCTATCTATTATTTTTACATTTATAGAAAGTCCATTATCCAAGTTAGTGACCTTGACCATACTTGGGATAGGTAGAGTTTTATGTCTACCAAGTAATTCTGTAACTTTATTTAAATCATTATTTACAGTTTTAATATTGTGTAATTCCTTACCATAAAAAGAAGAAAGTCCAATTTCTGAATAATTATAATTTTCCTCGGGAATATATCTAACCCCTTCAATAAAATAGGGTTCACCAAGATAATAAAAAATATTATCTTTTGTTTGTTTATTATTTGATTGCTTTTTTTCTTTTTTATCTTCTTTTTTATTATCAATTATTTCTTCTATTTTATTTGTACTATTTTCTACAACATCAGAAACATTATTAATATTTAATTCATTACAAGAAAATATAAATAATAGAACAATTAAACTAATTAGATATTTTATCACTTAGAAGACCCACTGATACAGCATAATATGATGAACAATTATAATAAAGAATATTTTTATAATTAGGATATACTATGAACATTCTACCATCTATCCCATCTGGCATTATTAATCTAGCTTCTAAATCATCTCTTATAGGTAAAGGATCTCCATTAATTTTTGTAAATCCTAATTTTGACCATTCAGATAGAGTTTTTGGAATTGATCTTCGTTTAACTGCTCCACAACCTTTCGGATTAATTTGCTTTATAGTATCAAAAAATGATGAAGAAATATTTTTTGGAGGGAGTACTTCTCTTCCCCAAGTACTATCATTAGACCATGGATTTTTATCTAAAGAAGTTAAATAATTTGCAGTGCTTGCAAAAGCATCTGCATAACTATTCCATATATCAATTCCATCACCGTCCCAGTCATATGCTGTTTCTAAAAAGGTTGTTGGTATCATTTGGGTCATACCAACTGCACCACCCCAACTTCCTTTTAATTCCCCACTAGGAACAAGATTTTTATCTAAAATTTCAAGAGCTGCAAATAATTGTTTTTTATAAAAATCACTTCTTCTTCTATCAAATGCAAGAGTTGTGATTGCAATTATTGAATTTATTTTTCCTTGATTTCTTCCATAATAACTTTCCATACCTAATACAGCTACTATAAATCTGGGTTGTATTTTAAAATATTCTCCAATTTCTTTTAATAAATCTTCGTGTTTTTTTAAAAAATTCTTTCCTGCAAAAACTTTATCTTTTGTAATTGTATAAAATAGATACTCATCTAGAGTCATTGTTGATGCTGGCTGGCATCGATCACGCATAATAATTTTACTTTGTGGCTTAACATTATTTAATTGCTTTGAGATAGTATTTTGACTTATACCTATTTCTAAAGCCTCTTTTTTAATATTAGAAAGCCAATTATTCCATTCATCATCAGTTGGCATTTTTGGTTGTTCACAATCAGTTGTGTGAGCATTAAATGATATAAATAAAAGTATTAATACAAACCTAAAAATCATTATGTAAAATTACCAAAACTATCGTTAATTAGGAAACGATATATACTTAATATTTTGACTTTTTTATGTTGAAACTATAGTAAGCACTTTAACGGAGAGATGGCTGAGCGGTTGAAAGCACCGGTCTTGAAAACCGGCAACGGGGCAACTCGTTCGTGAGTTCGAATCTCACTCTCTCCGCCAACATTTCTTTAAAATAATTAATTAATTTTTATCTTCTAGTTTATCAACTCTTTTTTTTAAATCTTGAACTAAAAAATAAATATAAACTATTGGTCCCATAATCATAACGCCTACTAAAAAAGCTAAAAATTCAAACATATTATTACTATAAATCAAAAAGAATATTTCTCAAATAAATGAAGATATTATTTTTTTTCAAATTTCCATAATTTATCTTGAGCTAAAAAGTAAATTTTACCACTTTCTGGATGAATTTTAATATCTCTTATTCTTCCAATTGCATTCTTAAAAATAATATCTTCTTTTACATTATCTAAATTTGAAAAATCTATTGAACGTAATGATTGATCTTTTAATGATGTTACAAGTGCTAGTCCTTTAAATTCTGGAAATTCTTCTCCATCATATATTGTGATTGCACTAACAGCAATTGAAGGTACCCAGTAATGAATTGCTTTTGTATAACCTGGTAACCATTTAGGTCCTATCTTTGAATTATTATAATTTGTCCCACCCCAACCAAGTATTTTCCATCCATAGTTTTCACCTTTCTTTACTTCACCAATCCAATCTCCACCTTTAGCACCGTGATTACTAATGTATAATTTATTATCAAAAGAAGAAATTGCCATTCCTTGAGGATTTCTGACACCAATTTGAAAAATTTCAGGCAACCATAAAGGCTGGTTTTTAAAATGTGGATTATCTTTAGGCACTGAACCATCTAAATTAATTCTAATAATACTACCTGGATGTTTATCTGCTTCTTGAGCTATCATTCCTTTGCCTCTTTCACCAAGAGAGGCAAATAAATAATTATCTTTAATTACTATTCTAGAACCAAAATGATAAGGTGATCTTATTGGGGGCTCAGATCTAAATATATTATTAAAATTTAGTATTTCTCTATTGAATTTTGCTTTTGCAATTGAAGTAGATGATGGTCCATATAATTTAAATTTACCTCTTTTCTCGGAGTAGCTAATATAAACATAATCATCATGATATAAAATTTCCAGCAAACCACCTTGGGAGTTTATATCCTCAATAAAACTTAAATTATGTTTTATCTCAATAATACTTCCATTAGTTTGATTAAATAATTTTATTTTACCTGTTTTCTCACTAATCAATATTTCATTTTCATTAATAAATGAAATACTCCAGGGTTGATCTAGATCTTTTTTCAATATTGATAATTTATGATCATTACTTAAAGAAAAAACATTTTTATTTAATATTAAGAAAATAATTAAAATAGATAAAGATACAAAAAATCTCATTTTATTAAATTAATAATATTTTTTGATAATTCAAATCTATCACCAATTAAATTACCACCAAAATCATAAAATATTTTTTGATCCGGTCTTAATATTAGAGAATTTTTATTAGATAATGAAAGTTGTAATAATTTTTCTGGATTTTTTGGTTTATTTTGAAAAAAACTGATTAATATGCCTTTTCTACTAAACTCAAATTTTTCAATATTATTTTTTAAACAAATGATTTTAATTTCTACTAATTTAAATAAATTAATTAATTGAATAGGCAATTTTCCAAATCTGTCTATTAATTCTATTTTAATATCTTCAATTTCTTTATTATTATTTATATTTGAGATTCTTTTATAAATAGACAATCTTAGATCAACATCATTTATAAAATCTTCAGGTATATAAATTTCAACAGGTATTTTTATAATTGGTTGAAATTTATCTTTTTTTACAAAATCAGAATTAATTTTACTTTTTTGTAAATTTATCTCTTCTTCAAGCATCTGATGATAAAGCTCTGTTCCAATTTCTTTTATGAAACCACTCTGTTCTTCTCCAATAATAGAACCACTTCCTCGAAGATCTAAATCTTGAGATGCGATATTAAAACCCGCTCCTAGATGATCGGAAGAATTAATTATAGATAATCTTTTTCTACCATTATCTTTTAATTCATTTTCTTTGTATGTAATGTAGGCATATCCACGTTTAGAAGATCTACCTACCCTCCCTTTCAATTGATATAAAGCAGCTAAAGAGAAAATGTTGGATCGGTAAACTATAATTGTATTTACATGAGGTAAATCCAAACCATTTTCAATAATATTTGTGCTTAGCATCAAAGGAACTTCTTGATTATAGAATTTTGAAATTCTGCTTTCTAATAATTTAGGACTAAGTTGACCGTGAGTGATTACATATTTTATTTCTGGTAAGTTATCATTTAAAAATTGTTCGACAAAAGGTAAATCTTTTTTTCTTGGCACAACAAAGTAAACACCATTTTTTCTTCCATATATCTCTCTTTTTATAGCTTCTGTGATAGTCAAAGAATCAAAAGGTGAGACATATGTTCTTACTGCCATTCTTTCAAATGGCGCTGTAAGAATTAAACTTAGATCCCTTATCCCTGAAAGAGACATACTTAAGGTCCTTGGAATAGGTGTTGCACTAAGTGAGATACAATGCGCTTTTGGGGCTATCTCTTTAAATTTTTCTTTTTGAATTGTTCCTAGTTTTTGCTCTTCGTCGTAAACAATAAGACCAAGTCTGTTAAATTTTAACTTATCATTTAATAAAGCATGTGTACCAACTAATACATCTATATTACCATTATTACATTCTTCAAAAATTTCTTTTTTATCTTTTAAAGATACTAATCTAGATATTTCTGCAATGTTAATACCAAAAATAGATAATCTTTTTTTGAAATTAATAAAATGCTGTCTAGATAAAATTGTAGTTGGAACTAAAACAACAGATTGTAAATTTGATTTTGCAGCAAGAAAAATAGCTCTCAAAATTACTTCTGTTTTACCAAATGCTACATCACCTACAATTAATCTATCAGATGGTATCATTTTAGAAAAATCATTAATCACATCTTGAATTGCATTTAATTGATCATCAGTTTCAACATATGGGAAAGTGCTTACAAATTTATCGTATTCAGGAATATTTGTATTAATTTCATAAGATTGAGATTGAAGTCTTTTAGAAGCTATTGAAATAAGTTTTTTTGCAGCATCTCTAATTTTCTTTTTTGCATTTGCTTTTCTTTTTTGCCAATGAGAAGCACCAAGTTTATCTAAAATAATATTTCCATCAGTATCATCACTGTATTTTGATACATAACTTAAATTTTCAACTGGTAAAAAAAGTTTTTGATTTTCAAAAAATTCTAATTCTAAACACTCATGAATTGAGTCATTTAATTCAATTTTTCTAATATTATTAAACTTACAAAGTCCGTACTCAGAATGAACCAGAATAGAATCAATAGATAATTTATTTAATTCTTCAAAAAAAATAGTTTGTTTACGTGATTTAGATATTTGAGTATTAAAAAAATAACCAAACAAGGATTTTTCATTAATAAAAATATATTTATTAAATTTAAATGACTCTTCAATATCCAGAATAGTTAAAAGAATATTATCTGAAAGTGAATGATTAAAGTTTGTTACATTATTTAAATTTAAACTTAAATTATTCTGTAATATTTTAGATACCCTATCTAAACCTCCTTTACTACGACAACATATATAAATTATATTATCCTTAGAATTTGTTGTAAAAAATTGATTTATAAATTTAAAATCTATTTCTTTTTTAATAGATGATAAATTATGAATAATATTTACATCAATATTGATATGATTATTTTTATCAAATGTATTAAAGTAAAAATGCTCATTGTTATCTAAATATTTTTGGAAAATTTCACTATTTAAGTAAAAAAATTCAGGTGGTAAAAAAAAATTTTCTTTATTATTCTTTCTAGCTAAATAAAAATCATTTATATTTTCTAATCTATTTTCAAATATATTTTTAAATTCATCATTTAATAGTATTTTATAGTCTTCAACATAATCAAACAATGTTTCGAGATTATCATAAAATAACGGCATAAATTGTTCGCCACCAGATGGAATAATATTTTCAGAAAAAAGATTATAAACTTGACTATTTCTATACTCTGGAAATATTTCCCTAAAATTTTTTCTAAATAAGTTTAGATTATCTTCATTAAGAATTAATTCATTGACAATGTTAAACTCCAAGTCACTATTTAATTTTTTTAATCTTTTTTGAGTAATTGGATCGAATTCAAAAATTGTCTCTATTTCTTCGTCAAAAAAATCTATTCTTATTGGCTTAAATCTATCATTTGGAAAAATATCTAAAATTGACCCTCTTACAGAAAATTCTGACTTCTCACGTACTAAAGAAGTTCTTTGGAAGCCTAAAAGCACCAGGTTATTTATAAGATCTTCTAATTTAAATTTTTGTTTTTTTGAAATTTTAAAAAATTGTGAATTAATAATTGATCTAGGGATTATTTTTTGAGTTATTGAATTAATTGTAGTGAGTATTATTCTTTTTGCTTTAGAATTTGATAAAATTTTAAGTGTTTTTAATCTTTCTATTTGAACTTCTTTTGAAGGAGAGACATTATCGTAGGGTATTTGATCCCAAGATTTAAATAATAAAATCTCAACATCTGGTAATAACCACCTAATTTTTTGTTCCATAGATGAGATTTCCCTCTCATCTTTTCCAATGTATAAAATTGATTTATTAGAATTTTGATAGAACTGAGAAATAAAAAAGGGCTCAACATTGTGAATTGATGGACCGATTGTATTTTTATTCTTCATTAAGTATTTTATTAAATATTTCCTTAAATTCTAATGGGATAGCTATCTTAGAAGTGAGAAAATCATAAATCTCATTATCGGAGAATTGATTAAATATCGATTTAATATCCTTAAGATCTTTTTCAGTAAATTTATCTAACTGATTTATTAAATATCTTTTGTATAAAATATCTGTCTCTTTTGTTCCAGAGTAAGAAACCCTGTATTTTATTGTTTTTTTAAGTGAATTGAATGACATAAAAATTGAATATAGAATATAGTTTATAATTTAATAAAAATCTATGCGGCCAGAAAAATTAAACTACATATTATCTTCAATATCTTCCCTCAAAGGAGTTGGTCCAAAGTTAGAACTAATTATTAATAAATTAGGTATTTATAAGAATATTCATTTTGTTTGGAACATACCAAATAACATTCTGGAAAGAAAATTCTATGAAAATATTCATGATGCAGAAATTAATTCTTTAGTAACATTAAATTTAAAAATTATTAAACATGAGCCTTCGAGGTTTAAAAGACAACCTTACAAAATTAAATGTATCTGCGGAGATACAAATGTTGATTTAGTATATTTTAATGCAAGACATCCTATGTTGAGACAAATGCTACCGACAAATGAAAATAGATTAATATCTGGAAAATTAGAATATTTTAGAAACACATTTCAAATAACACACCCTAGTCATGTTAGTGCTTTAGATAATAATAAAATAATCAAAAGTAAAGAGGCAGTTTACAGTTTAACTAGTGGTCTCAATCAAAAAATAATGAATAAATTAACAGATCAAATATTACATAATTTACCAAATTTTAATGAATGGATAGAAACTTCAATATTAAATAAATATAAATTTAAAGGATGGAATGAGGTAGTTAAAAATCTTCATAATCCAAGTGGTAATAATATAAAAAATAAAAATTTGTTCAGAAGAAGACTAGCATTTGATGAATTATTATCTCATCAATTAGCTATAGGCATTATGAGAAATTTTAATCAAAAGAAAAAAGGTCTAAAAATTACTAGTGAAAATAAAACATTAAGTAAATTTTATAGTAATTTAAATTTTCAACTCACAAATTCACAAAATAATGTAATCAAAGAAATACTTCAGGACCTAGGAAGTTCTAATCAAATGATCAGATTGTTGCAAGGAGATGTTGGGTCTGGAAAAACTATTGTTGCTTTAATATCAATGATAAAAGTATTTGAAAGTAATTTTCAATCTGCTTTAATGGTGCCTACTACAATTCTTGCATTTCAGCATTATGAAAATATTCTAAATTTATTAAAAGATTCAAAAATAAATGTACTTGTTCTTACAGGAAAGGATAAAGGCAAGGAAAGGAAAGAAAAATTAGATGAAATTGCAAAGGGAAAAGCAGATATTATAATTGGGACACATGCTTTAATACAAGATACTGTAAAATTTAATAATTTAGGTTTAGCAGTTATTGATGAACAGCATAGATTTGGAGTTTATCAAAGAATGGTATTTAACCATAAAAATCATAAACCAAATATTTTAGTAATGAGTGCGACTCCCATACCAAGAACATTAACTTTAGCAGCATATGGAGATATGAAAGAAAGTAAATTAATTGAAAAACCTTTAGGTCGTAAACCAATTATAACTACCTCTTTAACATTAAAAAAAGAAAATCAACTTATTGATAGAATAAAAGAAAAAATTAAAAATTCATCGTCTAAATTTTACTGGGTATGCCCTTTAATAGAAATATCTGAAGAGTTAGATCTAAAAGCTGCAGAGGAAAGATACAAAATTTTAAAAAAACATTTCAAAAATAAAGTTCTTTTAATGCATGGGCGTTTAAGTGAAATAGAAAAAGAAGAAATAATGACAAAGTTTAAAAATGAGGATTATAAAATTTTAGTTTCAACAACTGTTATTGAAGTTGGCGTAGATATTCCTTCCGCAACAACAATTGTAATTGAACATGCAGAAAGATTCGGTTTAGCTCAACTTCATCAATTGAGAGGTCGTGTTGGTAGAAATGATATTCAATCATATTGTATACTTTTACATAAAGATAATATTGGGGAAATTTCAAAAAAAAGAATTGAAATAATGAAGGACACAAATGATGGTTTTAAAATCGCTGAAGAAGATCTTAAAATAAGAGGTCCAGGAGAAATTTTAGGAAAAAAACAGTCTGGCAGCCCATCTTTTTATGTAGCTGATCTTAGTTTTGATTACGATCTATTAGAAGATGCTAAAATTATGGTAGAAGATATATTATCCAAAAATCCAAAATTAGAAAACATAGAAGGAGAAAATCTTCGAAACTTATTGTATCTTCAAGAGAGAGATGCAGCAATTTTAACACTATCTGCTGGATAATAGTTATGGATATAGAAAAAGGAATTAGATTTGAATGCCAGGGTTCTGGAAATTGTTGTGTTTCAAGAGGTACCTATGGTTTTGTTTATTTAAGTAAGAAAGATATTAAAAAATTGTCAGATGGATTTAAAATAACAGAACAAAACTTTGTAAAAAACTATTGTCAAAAAACTGATGGTTTCATCCACTTAAAGGAACTAAAAAAAAATAATGGAAATTGCATATTTTTGAAAGATAACAAATGCACTGTTTATAAGTCGAGACCTATACAATGTAGAACTTGGCCTTTTTGGCCTGAAAATATGAATACAAAAACTTGGAATAACGATATTGCTAAAAATTGCCCTGGTGTTGGTAAAGGTGAAGTAAAAACAAAGAAAGAAATTTTAAAACAAGTACAAATTGATTATGAAAACGAATTAAATATTAGGAATAAAAATTAACCATCAGACTCAAATTCCATTTCTTTAAAGTATCCAATATATTTATTTGTCTTTTTCTTATTCTTAAGCAATATCTTTATTGTTGTTCCTTCGAGAACTACTTCAAGAATGTTATCATTTTTTCTTAAAATATCACAATTTTTCTCGATACCAGAAGCAATATTTTTAATTTTTGCTTTTTTCATTTTGGATGGTGAGCCCTGCAGGATTCGAACCTGCGACCCATTCCTTAAAAGGGAATTGCTCTACCAACTGAGCTAAGGGCCCATCGAATTTGTATTCTATATAGTTCAAATATTGTAAGCGCAAGTGATTAACTAAGAGTTTTTTTTATTAAGTTGTTCTAAAGTATTTTTAGAAACAAAATTTGAAACATCTCCACCTAGTTTATGGACTTCTTTAACAAAATTAGATGAAATGAATGAATTTTTTTCAGAAGTCATAAGAAATATTGTCTCAATATCGGGGTTAAGTTGGTAGTTCATCCCTGTCATTTGAAATTCATACTCAAAATCAGAAACTGCTCTTAAACCACGTATTATACATGTGGCATTTTGATCTTTAGCAAAAGTTGTAAGTAATCCTGATAATTCAGTAACATTAATTTTTGAATTTAATTCATTTACAGAACTTATATCACTTTTGATAATATTAATTCTTTCTTGAACACTAAATAATGAATCTTTGTTTATATTATTAGCGACAGCTATTACTAATTTATCTACTATTCTAAGTGATCTTTTAATTATGTCCATATGACCTGCAGTCATAGGATCAAAAGTACCCGGATATATTCCAATTTTATTAATCATTTTCAAATTCTTGTATTCTAGAAACAGAAACAATTCTATCACTTTCAGGTATCTTAAAAATACTTACACCTTTGGTGGATCTCCCTGCAATTCTAATTTGATTTACATTAACTCTAATAATTTGACCTTTGTCACTAACAAGAATAATTTCATCATTGTCCTGAACAACAAAACAATCAACAACTTCTCCATTTTTTTCAGATGTTATTATGCCAGTAATGCCTTTTCCTCCTCTATTTGAAATTCTATATTCATAAGCAGATGATCTTTTTCCAAAACCCTTTGATGTTATAGCTAATAGAAATTCTTCATTTTTATTTAATTCTTCAAATCCATTTTTAAGAGATGAGGATTCTTTTCTACTTTCAGATGCTGCTTTTAAATATTCTTGTCGAATGCTCATGTCAATCACTGAGTGTTTCAGAATTGCTAGAGAAATAATAGTATTACCCTTATCTAATTTTATGCCTCTAACACCAGATGAATTTAAACCAGAAAATAATCTTAATTTTTCAACTGGGAAACGTAAACATTTTCCACTTGATGAAGAAAGTAAAATATCATCATCTATAGTACAAAGCTTAACACCGATTAATTCATCTTTTTCGTCAAGCTTAATAGATACCTTGCCTGAATCCCTCAATTCTCTTTTTCCACTCTTAGCAACATCAATTAATTTATTTTTTCTAACCATTCCATTTTTGGTTGTAAAAATAACATAAAATTTTTCCCACTGATTTTCATCTAGAGGTAACGGTAGAAAAGTTGATATTTTTTCAGAATTTTTAAAAGGCAGTAAATTAACTATAGGCTTTCCCCTTGCCTTTAAACTAGCTTCAGGAACATCATGAGATTTTAGAGAGTAAACTTTTCCTAATGAAGAAAAAACTAAAAGTTTAGTATGAGTATCTGCAAAGTGAATTTCTTTAACAAAATCTTCTTCTCTTGTTGACATACCAGTTTTGCCTTTGCCTCCTCTATTTTGAGAACGATAATTAGATAATAGTGATCTTTTTATGTATCCATTATT
>CACJZA010000011.1 GCA_902597795.1 uncultured Alphaproteobacteria bacterium
CGATGTACGGTGCACATCATGAAATATCAGCGATAAATGTAAACTCAGAGGAATTTATGAATTATGCTATTGCTGGTCCTATTTGTGAAAGTTCAGATGTTTTTTTAAAAAATATTAAATTGGCTAAACAAAAAATTGGTAATCTACTAGTTATAAAAAATACAGGAGCATATGGAAAAGTAATGTCTTCAAATTATAACTCCAGGCCATTGCCCTCTGAAATTTTAGTACACAATGATAATTATGCAATTATTTATTCTCCAGAGAAAATTGAGAAAACAATTGAAGCTGATATTATTCCGAGTTGGTTGTAACTAATTTAAAGTATTGTGTATAATTTTAGCTAAGTCTGAAATTATCAAATTTAAATTAAAGAAAAATTCCCTAATATAGAAATCAATAATAATAAAAGTATTTACACCGTAGGATCGATAAATCCATATTGCTAAAATTACAACTATAGCTAAAGTAATTACTATAGTTGAATTAATAACACTTGGTTTTTCTTGTCTTACAACTGTACTTGGTAAATTTTTGACTGGACCTTTTTCTAATTTTTCTTTTTGTTTATTATTTTTTAAATTTTGATCTAATTCTTCTTTTTTTGTAGATGGGACTGATGATGTAATTTCAGTATCATCTAATTCTTGAAACCATTGATGATTACAATTTGCGCATTCAACCATTCTACCATTTGGTTTAAGATCTGCAGAATTTACTAAATACTTGAATTCACAATTAGAGCAAACAATGAACATAAATTATATATAGATCAGTCAGGCTAGTATATAAAACAAAATCATTAAGTATGTTAATTTTAAAAAGTATAATATTTTATATCTCCTTGGTTATATGGACTGTGTTGATGGGTATTGTATGTTTACCTTTTCTCTTATTACCAAGTTATTTACTTAAATATCCAACAAAACTTTGGATACGTGTTATTTTTGTTTTTCTTAATCTTATATGTAATATTAAACATAAAATTGAGGGTTTAGAAAATATTCCAAATGAAAGTGTCTTAATTGCGTCTAAACATCAGTCCGCTTTTGAGACACTCGCACTCTATTACTATTTAGAAGATTGTTTCTTTGTCCATAAAAGAGAGCTCTTCTTTATACCAATTTTTGGGCAATATTTATTCAAGTCTAATATGGTTGCGATTAATAGAGATGGTGGAACAAAGGCTATGAGAGATATGTTACAAAAAGTTCAATCAAAATTATCTTTTGGATCTTCAATTATTATTTTCCCCGAAGGAACAAGAAAGCTACCTGGTAGTAAACCTGATTATAAGACAGGTTTTATTGGAATTTATAATCATACAAAAAGAAAAATCCTTCCTGTAGCTTTAAATTCAGGTTTATGTTGGCCAAAACAATCATGGGTATTAGAAAAAGGATTAATTACTATAAAATTTTTACCTACAATTGATGAAGGTTTAGATAAAAAAGTTTTATTAAACGAAGTTCAGAATAGAATAGAAACTGCTTCAAATTTATTATTGTATAACTAATTCTTTTCTGTGGGATCAAAAGTTCCTGCTTGACCAATTTCTTCAATAATTTTTCTAATTTCTTTTGATTTTATAAATTTTTCTTCCAAATATTTTAAATCATTATTTCTTATTGCTTTTTGATAAGTAAGCAGATCTTCACTGAAACGACCAAGCATTTCTAAAACGGCTTCTTTATTTTTTTCATAAACATCACGCCACATTACTGGATCACTACCTGCCAATCTTGTGAAATCTCTAAAACCTGCAGCTGAATACTTAATTACTTCATCTTTCATTTGAGATTCAAGCTCTGTTGCAGTTCCTACTACAGAATATGCAATGAGTTGGGGAATATGAGATGTCATAGCTAATACTCTGTCATGACGTTTAGGTTCCATGATTTCTATATTCATTCCAAATGACTCCCAAATATCTGAAATTGATCTTGTTATCTCACTTTGAGTTTCAATTGGGGTCAAAATACAATACCTATTCTCAAACAGCTTTGCGAAACCAAATTCTGGTCCACTTTTCTCTAATCCAGCAATAGGGTGGGCAGGAACAAATAAAATTTTTTTATTATTAATTGATTCTTTAAAATCTTCTATAACGCTTACTTTTGTTGAACCAACATCTGTTACTAGTGTTGTTTCATTAATATAGCTATTCAATTGCTTAAATATATCTCTATATGAACTCAAAGGCGTACAAATAAAAATAATATCAAATTGTTGATTATATTTATTTAAATCACTCTCTATTGCATCCACAAGATTCAAATTTTTTGAAATATTTATTACATCACTTTCTCTATCAATAGCAAAAATTTTTTTTGATAATTGTTTTTCCTTGAGCGCCCTCGCTATGGATGATCCAATTAATCCCATACCAATGACCAGAGCTGAATCATAAGTTATTTTAGACATTAAATTTCTTCAAACTTTCAACTGTCAAATTCATTTCTTCTTTTGTACCAATACTAATTCTCAAAAAATTGGGCAAATTATAACTATTTAAACGCCTTATAATAATGCCATCATTCATAAGATGATTACTAATTTTCTCAGCTTCTTCTTCTGAAGTTTCAATTAAAGTAAAATTACCTTCAGTTTGTCTGGTTTTAATATTTAGAAGTTTGAGCTCTTTTTCAAACCAATCTTTAATTTCAGAATTTAATTTAACAGAGTTTTCAATATGTTCTCTATCTTCCAAAGCTTTGATTGCAAGAGACTGTGAAATGGTTGTCGTATTAAAAGGAGGTTTTATTTTATTAATTATATCAGCTATTTTTTGACTAGTATAACACCAGCCTACTCTTAAAGCTGCGAGTCCATATGTTTTTGAAAATGTTCTTGTTAAAATAATATTCTCATATTCATCTGTTAAACTAAATCCTTTATCATAATCGTCTTTTTGCACATATTCGACATATGCCCCATCTATAACAACTATAATATTTTTAGAAATACTATTCATTAATTTAACAAGTTGGTCTCTAGACAAATAAGTTCCGGTTGGATTATTAGGTGATGCAATATAAATAACTTTAGTAGCGTCATTTGTTTGATCTATGAGATTTTCAATATTTAAATTGAAGTTTACATCTTCGTTAATTTTTTTTGGAACTGCACCAACTACTTTACTCACAATTGAATACATCTCAAAGCCATGGTTTGCGTGGAGAATTTCATCGCCATCTTGACAAAATGCCAAAGCTGCAAATAATAAAACTTCATCTGAGCCAGAACCAAGAATAATTCTATTACTATCAATAGAAAATTTTTTAGCTATTGCTTCTCTTAATGACAATCCATCAATTTCTGGGTATCTATGTAAATCATGATTAATATTTTTTGTTTCTAACAATTCAATTGCTTTCGGTGAAGCACCATAGGGATTTTCATTTGAAGAAAGTTTGATAACTCTTTTACTGTTATTTAACTTTGCCTTACCACCTTTATAAACATTAATATTTTCTATAGATCTTTTTGATTGAATATTTTCTTTAGTTAACTTCTGAAGTTTTTCAGAAGATTGAAAAATTTCTCTCCAAAGTCTAACAATGGTATCTTTTGGATAAGATCCTGTAAATTTAGAGCTTAATCTGTCGAGAATTTTTTGTTCTCTATCTAGATCGACAACAGAATTATCTTTTTTGTGTTTTCCTATTTCTAAAACAATTTTAGATCGATTAGATAATAAAGATAAAATTTCATCATCAATGTTATTAATTTTGCTTCTTAAATTGTCTAATTCTTTATTTTTCATAATTTTGGACGTTTCTTTACAAACTATCTTACGATAAATCAAAATAAAGTAGTATTTAATTTAAAAAATGACGATTTATTGACTTAGAAAGATATATTAATATAAGACCAATTATCACCGATTTGAGACAGCTTGCGGGTGGAGCAATAATCAGCTAAAGCGTTTACACTCCTCCTTCATTCTTTCAAATAGTGTTAGATTAAAAAGATATGAAAACAAAATTTACTACTGACACAAAACTTGAAAGCGAAATAGCCTATTTCGAGAATATTAATTTAAAACTAGAATCAGGAGATATAATAGATAGTTTTAAACTAGCATTCAAAACATATGGCAAATTAAATGCTTATAAAACTAATGCTATTCTTGTTTGCCATGCTTTAACTGGAGATCAATATGT
This sequence comes from uncultured Alphaproteobacteria bacterium, assembly GCA_902597795.1. Lineage (GTDB taxonomy): Bacteria > Pseudomonadota > Alphaproteobacteria > HIMB59 > CACPNW01. The sequence continues at coordinate 4,167 of CACJZA010000011.1, forward strand.
TGCTGGGAATAATCCCATTACTGGGAGAGAAGGTTGGTGGTCTAGAATGGTTGGGCCAAATAAACCAATTGATACAAACAAATTTTTTGTAATTTGCTCAAATGTACTCGGCGGTTGTGCTGGCTCAACGGGTCCTAAAGAGTTACAAAATGGAAGTGATGTTGCATATGGTGGTAATTTTCCTGCCGTAACAATAAAAGATATGGTGAAGGCTCAATCTTTATTGATTGAAAGTTTAAATATAGAGAAGTTATTTTCTGTCATTGGTGGTTCGATGGGAGCAATGCAAGCACTTCAATGGGCAATCGATTTTCCAGATAAAATTTTAAATATAATACATATTGCAGGCGCTTTAAAACATTCGGCTCAAAATATTGCATTTCATGAAGTTGGGCGACAGGCAATAATGAGTGATCCTATTTGGAAAAATGGAAAGTACTTTGAAAATAATGAAGTGCCTGAAAGAGGTCTATCAGTAGCAAGAATGATTGCGCATATCACATATTTATCCGAAAATGCGATGCATAGAAAATTTGGAAGAAAACTTCAATCAAGAGATATTATTTCTTTTGGATTTGATGCTGATTTTCAAGTTGAGAGCTATCTGAGATATCAAGGTAAATCATTTGTTGAAAGATTTGATGCAAATTCATATCTTTATTTAACAAGGGCTATGGATTATTTTGATCATGATGAAACATTTATAAAAAATATTGAGTTTAGTCATAATCCAAATAACCATTTAAAATATTTAATTGTCTCATTTACCTCGGATTGGTTATTCCCTACAATAGAAAGTAAAATGATTGTAAATCAATTAAATTCTCTATCAAGAGAAGTAAGCTTTCTAGAAATTGATACTGATAAAGGACATGATAGTTTTTTATTAGAGGAACCGCAGTTAGATGATGTAATAAAAGGTTTCCTAACAAACAACTTTGCGAAGATAGATGAATAAAATTAATAGCATAAGAAAAGATTGGTCTCTTATTGAAACACTTATCGCAGAAGATAGAAAAATCCTAGATATTGGATGTGGTGATGGCGGTCTTATGGAACAATTAGAAAATAATCGTAATGCAATAACTCATGGCATTGAATTAAATAGAGATCTAGCTGCAAATGCTATCGCAAGAGGTTTCAATGTTGTACATGGAAATGCTGAATTGGATTTGTCCCAATATTCAAATAATAGTTTTGATTATGTAATTTTAAGTCAAACTTTACAAGCAATGATGAAGCCCAAAGATATCCTGTCTGAATTATTAAGAATAGGATCAAAAGCAATAGTTTCTTTTCCTAATTTTGGACATTGGAAAATAAGATTCCAGCTTTTAATATCTGGAAAAATGCCAGTAACAGAAAGTTTACCTTATACATGGTATGACACACCTAACATTCATTTTTTTACAATTAAGGATTTTTTGAATTTGTGTAATGAAATGAATATTGTGATTGAAAAAAGTATTGGATTAACATCAAAAGGTAAGCAATTTGATATAAGTGAATCAGTTACTGGAGTTAATTTTTTCACTCACGAAGCTATCTTTTTATTAAGTTATAAAAATTTTGAACCAATAAAAATTAAATCATCAAAAAAAGTTTTTGCAAAAAATTCTGTTATTGCAAATTAGTTATTATATGAAAGTTGAAATTATAGATCAATTAAAAGATAACTACTCTTTTGTTTTATATAATGACACGCTTAAGAGCTGTGTTATAGATCCTGCTGATAGTAATCCTATATTAAATTTTGCTCTTAAAAACAATTTAACCATAGAAGATATATTTATTACACATCATCATAAAGATCACACATCAGGTGTAAAAGGAATACTTAATGCTTTTCCAAAAGTTAATATACACTCTCCAAGTGCTCAAATTGAAAATACAAGATTTGTTTTACGTGATGGAGATGAAGTCAACTCCTGCTTAAATACATTTAGAATAATAAAAACACCCGGGCATACATTAGATCATATAATTTACTATGATGAAAACAATGGTGTTTTATTTTGTGGTGATACACTGTTCAGACTTGGTTGTGGTCGTGTGTTCGAAGGAACAGTAAACGAAATGTTTAACAGTTTAAAAAAAATCAATGAGTTAAGTAAAAATACAATTATTTATTGTGGTCATGAATATACAATAGGCAATTTAAATTTTCTTGAGAAAACACTCAAAAAAGAAAGTGTTTATTTGACAGTTAGAAACAAAATTAATGATGATTTAAATAATAAAGGAAAATCCGTACCTTTTTTATTGGAAGATGAAAAACAATATAATTTATTCCTTAATCAAAATTCAGAATTAGGTAATATAATTAAGAAAGAGCTAGGTTTTACAGACTTTGAATTATTTGCTTATTTGCGAAAAGCAAAAGATAGCTTTTAAGGTCTTTATTTCCAGTATTTACGCCATATTTTTAATTTGACTAATAGCATAGTTCACTATAAACCCCGCCATCAAAAGATATGTTAGCAATTTTCAAAACTGGTGGAAAGCAATACTCAGCAAGAGCTGGTCAGATACTTAAAGTAGAAAAACTTGAGGGATCCAAAGGTGATAAGGTGTCTATTACTGATGTATTAGCGATCAGTGATCAAAGCACAAATAGCTTAGGCGAGCCATTACTAAAAGATGCTTCAATTGAAGCAAAAATTGTTGATCAAATCAGAGATAAAAAAATAATAGTTTTTAAAAAAAGAAAAAGACAAAATTACAGACTAACGCAAGGTCATAGACAATATCTAACTGTTTTAAGAATAGAATCAATTTCTTATGGTGGAAAAAAATCCACTGCTGAACCTGAAACAAAAAAAGTTAAAAAAACTGAAACTAAAGTTACTAAAGAAAAAATTGAGTCTAAAGAGGTAAAAGTTACAAAAAAGAAGACAGTTACAAAAAAAGCAGTAAATAAAGCTTCACCTCCTAGGAAAAAATCAGTAAAGAAAACTATTAAAAAAACTGTTAAAACTAAAAAAGAAGATAAATAATGGCAACGAAAAAAGCAGGTGGTAGTTCTAGGAATGGAAGAGACTCGGCGGGTCGAAGACTTGGAGTTAAAAAATTTGGTGGTGAAAACGTAATAGCAGGAAACATTATTATTAGGCAACGAGGCACAAAATTTCATCCAGGTGATAATGTTGGCATAGGTAAAGATCACACAATATTTGCTACAATAAATGGAAAAGTAGCTTTTAAAAAAACAAGAGTAAGAACTTTTGTATCAGTTGTTCCCACAGAACAATAATTCCAATTAATTAAAAATTTATTATGAAATTTTTAGATCAAGCAAAAATATATATTGCATCAGGCAATGGTGGAGACGGCTGTGCTAGTTTTCGTAGGGAAAAATATATTGAGTTTGGTGGTCCTAATGGAGGCGATGGAGGAAAAGGTGGAAATATTATTTTTAAAGTGGATGATAATTTAAACACACTAATTGATTTTAGATACCAACAACATTTTAAAGCAAAAAAAGGTGAAAATGGAAGGGGAAAAAATCAAACAGGAGCAAATGGAAGCAACATGGTTATTAAAGTTCCACCTGGAACAGAAATTTACAATGAAGATAAAACGGTATTGATAACTGATCTAAAAAAAATTGATGAAGAATACATTTTATTAAAGGGTGGTAATGGCGGTTTAGGAAATAATCATTTTAAATCATCAGTTAACCAAGCTCCAAGAAAATTTACAAAAGGTGAATTAGGAGAAGAAAGATGGATATGGTTGTCACTAAAATTATTTGCAGATATAGGAGTAATAGGCTTACCTAATGCAGGTAAATCAACTCTGTTATCAACAATTTCTAATGCTAATCCAAAAATTGGGGATTATCCATTTACAACCTTACATCCTGTGCTTGGTACCGTGAAGCGCTTTGATAAAGAAATTGTATTAGCAGATATTCCAGGGTTGATTGAAGGTGCGCATGAGGGAAAAGGTTTGGGAGATAAATTTTTAGCACATATTGAGAGATGTAAATATTTACTTCATTTAGTAGATATAAATGACGAAAATTGGTACGAAAACTATATTACAGTAAGAAACGAAATTTCAAAATATAGTGAAAAAGTATCTTCAAAAAAAGAAATAATTGTTTTAACCAAAGTTGATTTACTCAATGAAAATTTAGAGGAAAAAAAAATTAAAATCAATCAAAAGTTAAATTCTGATATTCTTTTTATATCAAGTTTTAATAATGAAGGTATAGATGATCTAATTGATTATTTATTCAAATATAATGAAATCACAAATGATTAAAAAATATAAAAAAGTAGTTGTTAAAATTGGTTCAAATTCAATTGTTGATTCGAAAACAAAAAAGATCAAATCTAAGTGGTTAGATAATTTATGTAAAGACATTGCGGAATTGAATAAAACAAAAAAAATTGTGATTGTGTGTTCTGGCGCTATTGCTTTAGGTGCGAAAAGTATTTCAAATACAAAGTTAAGAAAATTAGAGGATAAACAGGCAGCAGCTTCAGTTGGTCAAATTGAATTGGCCCATCAATGGAGAAATAAACTAGGAAAATACAAGATAGGTGTTTCTCAAATTTTGTTAACATTAGAAGATAGCGAAGAAAGGCGACGATATCTAAATGCTAGAAATACAATATCATCATTACAAAGTAAAAACATAATCCCAATCATTAATGAAAATGACACTGTTGCTACTGAGGAAATTCGCTATGGTGATAATGATAGACTTGCAGCCCGAGTAGCACAAATGATTGAAGCGGATTTATTAATTTTATTAAGTGATGTTGATGGTTTATATCAAGGTAATCCAAAAAAAGATAAGGATGTCAAAAAAATTTCAGAGGTATTTAAAATTGATAAAAAAATTGAAGAACTTGGTAATTATCAATCTTCTGAGCTAGGTAGTGGAGGAATGGCCACAAAAATTTTAGCAGCAAAGATATGTGCTGGAAACGGTTGTGCTACAATAATCACTAATAGTGACAAAAACAGACCAATCAGTAATATTAATAAGAAAAATTCAACAATTTTTTATCCCTTAACTTCTACAAATTCGTCCAAAAAGAAATGGTTATTGAATCATTTAAAACCATCAGGATCGATTATTATTGATACAGGAGCTCAAAATGCAATTTTGAAAAATAAAAGTCTTCTTCCTGCAGGAGTAATAGATATCAAAGGAAGGTTCAAAAGAGGTGATGTAATATCTATCTTAGTTGAGAATGGTCAGAAGATAGCAATAGGTATATCTGCTTATGATTTTAATGATGCAAAAAAAATTATTGGAAAGAAAAGTAAAGAAATTTATAAAGTTTTAGGTTTCGAAGGAAGAGATGAAGTGGTACATAAAGATAATTTAGTTAAGCTTTCTACATGAGAATTGAAAATAATATTATTGAATTAGGCAAAAGAGCAAAATCTGCCTCTCTAAATATGAAAGTCTGTAGCAGTGATCAAAAAAATCTTGCTTTAACGAAACTCACTAAAAATTTAGATAAAAATAGAAATAAAATTCTTGAAGCTAATAAAATAGATTTAGAAAATGGTGAAAAAAAATCTTTAGCTAAGCCTTTAATAAATAGACTGACATTAACTGAAAAATCTATTGATGGATTGATTACATCAATTGAAGATATAATCGAAATACCAGATCCAATTGGCATTACATTAGAAAAATGGGAAAGGCCTAATGGTTTGCAGTTTCGTAAAATTTCAACACCACTTGGTGTCTTAGGTGTGATTTATGAATCCAGACCGAACGTTACTGTTGATGCGTCTTGTCTTTCCATAAAATCTGGCAATTGTATAATTTTAAGAGGTGGTAGTGATAGTTTTCATTCCTCTATGGAATTGGTAAACAATATTACAAATGCTTTCACAGAAGCTGGCCTCCCTGAACATTGTGTCCAAATGATTAATACACCTGAAAGAGAAGCGGTTGATCATTTACTAAGCATGAGAGATTATGTTGATGTAATTATTCCTAGAGGCGGCAAAGGTTTGATTGAAAAAATTAATTCAGCAAGCAAAATACCAGTTATCAAACATTTAGACGGTATATGTCATGTGTATGTAGATAAAGATGCTGATTTAAGCATCGCAGAAAAAGTAGTTTTTAATAGTAAAATGAGGCGTCCCGAAATTTGTGGTGCTGCAGAAACACTTTTAATTGATGAAAATATTAAAGACGAAGCAATGAAAATATTAAAACCTCTAAAAGAAGTAAATTGTGAAATTAGAGGTGATGAATATATTCAGTCTTTAGATAATGATTTTAAAACTGCAAGTGAAGAAGATTGGTCATTAGAATATTTAGATAAAATTTTATCAGTAAAAATTGTTTCAGGAGTTGATGAAGCGGTTAAGCATATAAATGATTATTCTTCTGGACATACAGAAAGTATAATTACAGAGAGTGAAAAAACCTTTGAAAAATTTTATAATAAAATTGACAGCGCAATAATACTTAAAAATGCATCTACACAATTTGCGGATGGAGGTGAATTTGGTTTTGGTGCTGAGATAGGAATCTCGACAGACAAAATACATGTAAGAGGACCAGTGGGAACAAAACATCTAACTACATTTAAATATGTAATTAATGGTAATGGTCAGGAAAGACCTTAATTGAAAAAGATTGGACTTCTGGGAGGGTCTTTTGATCCGCCACATCGAGGGCATCTATTTATTTCAAATGAAGCTAAAAAAGTATTGCAGCTAGATGAAATTTGGTGGCTAGTTACACCTCAAAACCCCTTGAAGATTTCAAAACCCGCAACATACGAAGAGAGATTAGAAAATTGTAAACAAATTACAAAAAATTTTCCCATAAAAATATTAGAAGTAGAAAAAAAAATTAAATCTCAATATTCTTATCAAACAATTAAGTTTCTAATTCAATATTATAAAAATATTAAATTTTTTTGGTTAATGGGTGCAGACAATTTAGTTAATTTCCACGAATGGGAAAAGTGGCAATCAATTTTTCATATTATCTCTATTGTTATTTTTAGAAGACATGGATATAATACAAACGCTTTGAAAAGTGTTGCAGCAAAAAAATTTATTCATAACAAATATATAGCTCAAGACATAGAACATGTTTCAAAAAAAATTCCTGCATGGACTTTGATACAAAATAAAGAAATTAAAATTTCATCATCTGAAATTAGAAATCAAAGAAATATATTAAGAGGCAAATATTAATAAAATTACTTCATTGACAGAAAATATTGTATCAATACTAAGTGATGCAAAAGCTGAAGATATAAAAGTTATTGATTTATCTAATAAATCTTCCGTTGCTGATGCTTTTGTGATTGCTACCTGTAGGTCAACTAGACATTCAGATGCTACAGCAGACGAAATGGTAAAAAAATTAAAAAGAGCAGGGATAAAGTGTCCAAATCCTGAAGGAAGGCCTCAATGTGACTGGATAATAGTTGATGCAGGTGAGATCATTGTTCATTTGTTTCGACAAGAAATTAGAGAATTATATGCATTAGAAAAATTATGGGAAGTAAGCTTTGATTCTTCACAAACTAAACTAGCTTAAAATATATGACAATTTCAAAAAATGTATTTTTAAAAGTAATACTACTGTTCACCCTCATTACAATTCTTGCACCTAAATCATATGGATCTTCTTCAGATGAAGAAAAATATAAATATTTAGATCTATTTGGACAAGTATTTGACAGAGTAAGATCTTCCTATGTGGAAGAGGTTACGGATCAAGAATTAATTGAAAAAGCGATTGATGGAATGTTGTCAGGTTTAGATCCTCATTCCGGTTTTATGAATGAAGAAGTATTTCAAGAAATGCAAATGGATACAGAGGGTAAATTTGGTGGATTAGGTATTGAAATTACTATGGAAGAAGGTTTTGTTAAAGTCATTGCTCCGATAGAAGATACGCCGGCATATGATGCTGGAGTTCTTGCAGGTGATTATATTATTCAAATAGACGAAACCCCTGTTTTTGGTCTAACTCTAAATGAAGCTGTTGAATTAATGAGAGGCAAAAAAGGTGAACCAATAGTAATTACTATTTCAAGAGCAAATACTGAACCCTTTGAGATTGAAATTATCAGAGATTATATCAAAATTAGATCAGTTAAAAGTGAAGTGCTTAACAATATTGGATACTTAAGAATAACATCTTTTAATGAACAAACAGAAAGTGGTCTTCTAAATGCTATAAAAAAGATTGAACAAGAAAATAAAATAAAGGGTTTTGTTTTAGATGTACGGTCAAACCCAGGTGGTCTTCTTACACAAGCAGTTAAGGTAACGGATATATTCTTAGAAAGAGGAGAAATTGTTTCAACAAGAGGCAGAGATAAAAAAGACATAAGAAGATATCGTGCAAAAAAATCTGATATAACTAATGGAAAACCACTTGTTGTAATTATTGATGGTGGTTCTGCATCAGCTTCTGAAATTGTTGCAGGGGCACTTCAAGATCATAAAAGAGCAATCATTATAGGTACACAATCTTTTGGAAAGGGTTCAGTTCAAACAATAATTCCTTTTCAAGTTTCAAATAGTGATAATCTAACTGGTATAAGATTAACTACCGCCAGATATTATACTCCCTCAGGTCAATCAATCCAAGGTAAGGGGATCGTACCAGATATAATCATTGAACAAGGAGAATTTGAATCTTTTGATTATAAAAGATTTTCTGAATCAGATCTAAAAGATTCTCTTGATAAAAATAATGAAGAAGATGTAGAAGAAAATGAAGATAATGAATTAAGTGAATTTGAAAAACGTTTAGAGATTGATTATCAACTTCGGAGAGCCTTTGATCTTGTGCAAGGTGTAAGTCTCTATAATGAAACTCAAGAATAATAATGCAAAAAAAATATAGAAAATGTGTGGGAATGATGATTCTCAATGCAAGAAATCAAATTTTAGTTGGTCGAAGATTAGATCATCCAAGTGGATATTGGCAGATGCCTCAAGGTGGTATCGATGAAAATGAAAATCCTGAAGAAGCAGTTTGGAGAGAAATGATGGAAGAGATTGGTACAAATAATGCATCTTTGATTACTTCATCTCAAGAATGGATCTCTTATGACATACCTACAGAAACACTCAATACATTACCATGGGGTGATAAATACATAGGTCAAATTCAAAAGTGGTTTTTATTTCGTTTTACAGGAATTGATAACGATATAAATGTAGGAACAGAAAATCCCGAATTTAGTGAATGGCAATGGATGGATTATGATGAAATTAGCCAAAACGCAGTACCATTTAAAAAAAATGTTTATATAAAAATTCAAAAAGAATTTAGAAGTAATTTAGCTAATGTATAATTTAAAAAGAAATTAAATTTTATCGTAATAATTTACATTTATTGCTTCTAATTTTGCTTTAGCCACAGAAAGTTGTTCCTCTGTTTCTTTGCCTTCCTTATTTTCTAATTCTTGTATTTCATTTTCAATTGATGTTTTTTCTAAAGAATTCACTTCAACAACACTTTCAGCAAGAACAATACATTTTTCAGGATTGATTTCTGCAAAACCGCCAGAAACAAAAAAGGATTTAATTAAACTTTTATCTTCATTATATACCATTACTCTTCCTGGTCTAAGAGAGGACATTACCTTGCTATGTCCTGGTAAAATGCCTAAGTCACCATCTTTACCAGGGACAATTATAGTACCAACTTCATCATTGAAAACAAGGTTTTCTGGAGAAACTAAATCAAAAGAAATTGTTGCCATTATGCGGCTTCAGCTTCTAATTTTTTAGCTTTTTCAATTGCTTCATCTATGCCGCCTACCATATAAAATGCTGCTTCTGGCATATGATCATATTCTCCTTTTACCAGTCCATCAAAACTCTTAATAGTGTCTTCAAGATCAACATATTTACCTGGTGATCCAGTGAAAACTTCGGCAACAAAAAATGGTTGGCTCAAAAACTTTTCTATTTTTCTTGCTCTAGCAACTGTTAGTTTATCTTCTTCTGAGAGTTCATCCATTCCTAAAATAGCAATAATATCTTGAAGACTTTTATATGTTTGTAAAACTCTCTGTACTTCTCTAGCTACTCTGTAGTGGTCATCACCAACAACTTGTGGATCTAAAATTCTTGAAGTAGAATCTAATGGATCAACTGCTGGATATATTCCTTTTTCAGAAATGGCTCTATTTAGAACTGTTGTTGCATCCAAGTGTGAAAAGGATGTAGCAGGTGCAGGATCCGTTAAGTCATCCGCAGGAACATAAATTGCCTGAACTGATGTGATTGATCCTTTTTTTGTAGTTGTAATTCGCTCTTGCAAGGCACCCATATCAGTTGCAAGTGTTGGTTGATATCCAACTGCAGATGGAATACGTCCTAAGAGAGCTGAAACTTCAGAACCAGCTTGAGTAAATCTAAAGATATTATCTACAAAGAATAAAACATCTTGTCCTTCTTCATCTCTAAAATATTCTGCTTGAGTTAGTCCTGATAGAGCAACCCTAGCTCTTGCTCCTGGTGGTTCGTTCATCTGACCATAAACAAGTGCAACTTTTGAGTCCTTACCTTTTAGGTCAATAATTCCTGACTCAATCATTTCGTGGTACAAATCATTACCCTCACGAGTTCTTTCACCTACACCAGCAAATACAGAATACCCTCCATGAGCTTTTGCAATGTTGTTAATTAATTCCATAATTAAAACTGTCTTACCGACTCCAGCTCCACCAAATAACCCAATTTTACCACCTCTTGCATAAGGTGCTAGTAGATCAACTACTTTAATTCCTGTTACTAGAACTTCAGTTTCTGTTGATTGATCAACAAACTCTGGCGCTGGTCTATGAATTGGGTAAGATTTACTTGTTCCAATATCGCCTCTTTCGTCAACTGGCTCTCCAACAACATTCATAATTCTACCTAAAGTTTCTGGGCCTACAGGCATTGAAATGGGGGCACCTGTATCAGTAGCTGTTTGACCTCTAACCAATCCATCTGTTGTATCCATAGCAATTGTACGAACAGCGTTTTCTCCTAAATGCTGAGCAACCTCTAGCATTAATCTTGTTCCGTTGTTATCAACTTCTAGAGCGTTCATGATTGCAGGAAGTTCACCATCGAACTCTACATCAACAACAGCTCCAAGAACTTGTGATATTTTTCCAGTTAAATTGTTAGCCATATATCCCCCTTTATATTGATTCAGCTCCAGAAATAATCTCTATTAATTCTTTTGTAATGAATGCTTGTCGCGTTCTATTATACTTTAGCGTTAAACTATCTATCATTTCACCAGCGTTTCGAGTTGCGTTGTCCATTGCGGCCATTCTTGCTCCCTGCTCTCCTGCATCACTTTCTAAAAGTACTTTAAATATTTGAATAGAAACATTTTTTGGAAGTAGATCCTTTAAAATTGTCTCTTCATCAGGCTCATAATCATAAATTGCATTTGAAGAATTTTCTTTTTCTTCTTCCTTTTCAGAATTTGAAACGTCTAATGGTATTAATTGTTGTTGTGTTACTTCTTGTGAAATAGCTGATTTAAATTTGTTAAAAACTAATATGCATTTATCAAATTTACCATCAAAGTATAATTCTTGAAGCTTATTAGAAATATTTAATGCAGACTCGTAACCAGTACTTGAAACATTTAAGTCTACAAAACTCTCTATGATTTGATGCTTCATTACTCTATTAAAAAAGTCTCTACTCTTTTTCCCAACTGGCATTAGTTGAACTATTTTTCCACTACCCTCAAGTGATTTAACTAACTTAAAAGTTTCTCTATTTATGCTACTGTTAAATCCACCACATAAACCTCTATCAGCACTTACTGGAACTACGATATAATTCTGGTCATTGCCAGTACCTGTTAAGAGTTTGATTATACCTTCTCCAGATGCAGCAGATGATGCAAGAGAGGAAAGCATCTCCTCTAGTCTTGATGAATATGGTCTTGCAGCTTCAGCTTTTTCTTGGGATCTACGTAACTTACTTGCAGCAACCATTTTCATCGCTGATGTAATTTTTTTTGTAGATCCAACTGAATTGATCTGAGTTTTGATATCTTTTAAACTTGGCATAGATTAGTTACTTGCAAACTTTCCAACTGAATCATCTAAGATTGATTTTAATTTATCATCATTTTCTTTAGATAATTCTTTTTCATTGGCAATTGCATCTAATAAATCACTATGCTTAGTTCTAATCTCATTTAAAACTTCTGCTTCAAACTTGACTACATCACCTACAGCAACTTTATCAAGATATCCGCGCACACCTGCATAAATAGATACAACTTGCTCTGAAACCGTTAATGGTGAATATTGACCTTGTTTTAAGATTTCAACTAGTCTTGCACCACGATCAAGTAATTGTTTCGTTGAAGCATCTAAATCTGATGCAAACTGGGCAAAAGCAGCCATCTCACGATATTGAGCTAATTCTAGTTTTACAGGACCAGCAATTTTTTTCATTGCTTTTGTTTGAGCTGCAGAACCAACACGGCTTACAGAAAGACCAACGTTAATTGCAGGACGAATACCAGCAAAAAATAAGTTTGTTTCTAAAAATATTTGTCCATCCGTAATGGAAATAACATTTGTTGGAATGTAAGCAGATAAGTCTCCAGCTTGAGTCTCAATAATTGGAAGAGCGGTTAAACTTCCACCACCGTGTTCATCACTCATTTTTGCGGCTCTTTCTAAAAGACGACTATGAATGTAAAATACATCTCCGGGATATGCTTCACGTCCAGGAGGTCTTCTTAAAAGAAGCGACATCTGTCTGTAAGCAACAGCTTGCTTTGATAAATCATCATAAACAATTAATGCATGCATACCATTATCTCTAAAATATTCACCCATTGTACAACCAGTATAAGCAGATAAAAATTGCAAAGGTGCAGGCTCTGATGCAGTTGCAGATACAACAATTGTATATTCCATTGCACCATTATCTTCTAAAGTTTTTACAATTTGAGCAACTGTTGATCTTTTCTGACCAATCGCAACATAGATACAATATAACTTTTCTTTTTCATTGTCTGATTGATTTACAGATTTTTGATTTAAGATTGTATCAATGGCAACAGCGGTTTTACCTGTTTGTCTATCACCAATTATTAATTCACGTTGTCCTCTTCCAACTGGAACAAGAGCATCAAGCGCTTTAATACCTGTCTGCATTGGTTCAGATACACTTTGACGAGGAATAATGCCTGGAGCTTTTAATTCAATTCTTCTCTTTTCAGACGATTGAATAGGTCCTTTACCATCAATAGGATTTCCTAGACCATCAACAACACGTCCTAGCAACTCTTTTCCTACAGGAACGTCAACAATTTCTCCTGTACGTTTAACTGTGTCGCCTTCTTTAATTCCAGTATCATCACCGAAGATTGAAACACCAACGTTATCCATTTCAAGGTTGAGGGCCATACCTTTAATGCCGCCTGGGAATTCCACCATCTCTCCAGCTTGTACTTGATCAAGACCATACACACGTGCAATTCCATCTCCAACACTTAGTACTGTTCCAACCTCAGCAACATCCGCTTTAGTTTCAAAATTAGCTATTTGGTCTTTAATTACAGACGATATTTCTGCAGCTTTAATTTCCATTATGCCCCCTTCATTGCAATTTTAAGTTTATTAATTTTATTCGCTATAGATGTATCAATCATTTTGGAACCAACCTTAACAATTAAACCACCAATAATGTCTTCATCGACATTAAAATTTAAAGATAATTTTTCACCTAAAGATTTTTTAAGTTGATTTGTAATATTATTTTTTTCATCATCAGATAATATGTTTGCTGATGTTATGTCAGCAGTAATATCACCTCTTATTTCAGAGTTTATTTTTTTAAATTGTAAAATAATAGAATCGATATTTGAAATTCTTTTATTGTTATCAAGAACTTTTAAAAAAGTTGTCGTAAGATTATGTAAATTTGCTTTAGAAAATAATTTTAGCAAAATATTAAGCTTCTCTTCTGAATTTACTAATGGACTTTTAATTACTTGTCTCAATTCTGAACTTTCTTTCAATACTGTTTGCACTAATTCAAAATCTTTTAGAATATAATCAATACATTTTTTTTCAGAAGCAAGATCATAAAGAGCTGCTCCGTACCTTTCGGATATAAGGTCTCCAGATAACGTGTTAGATGCCATAAATTAAGTTCATAAGAAGTTTAGGAATAGGCTATTAACACATCAGAAAAAGTAGGTAAACTGTCAGTTTGTGCGTCAAATGAGTTAAATTGAAGATATTTTTAAAATTGTGGGTAAATTACATAAATGAATATGGATCGACATCAATAATTAACTTTACAGAAGAAGGTAGTTTAGTCTTTCGAATAATTTTTTTTGTGAATTTATTCAGATTTTTTCTACTTTTGCTCTTCAATAATATTCTGTATCGATATTGTCCTCTAAGCAAAGAAATTGGAGCCTCAACTGGACCTAGAACTTTAATATTTTCACTATTTTGATCTTGTAGAGCCAGTCTTGAAGCATGTTTAAGAACTAAAGCCTTTGTATGACTAGATATAATAATTGAAGTCATAAAACCAAAAGGAGGAATATTAAAATTCTTTCTCTCTTCTAAAGCTTTTTCAATAAAAGCCTCTCTTTCTCGAAGTTGAATCGACTTAATTATTTCCTGATCTGGAAAATATGTTTGAAGAAAAACTTTACCAATTTTTTTTCCTCTTCCAGCTCTTCCTCCAACTTGCTGAAGTAGATTAAAAGTTTTTTCTATTGCTCTTGGATCACCACCAAATAAACCTGCGTCCGCATCAACGATTCCTACTAAAGACAAATTTGGAAAATCATATCCTTTTGCCATAATTTGTGTGGCTACAATTATATCTATATCTTTGTTATTTATATCAGTTATAAATTTTCTAATTTTGTTTGGTGTGTTAACGTTGTCACTAGACATGATGGAAATATTTTTTCCAGGAAATAATTCTTTTAGCTCTTCTGCAATTCTTTCAACACCAGGGCCAACAAATTTTATACTATCTTTTTCATCACATTGAGGACAATCTAAATTTAATTTTTTTATTGTTCCACATTGATGGCATAAAAAAACTTTTTTGTGTTGATGCATAACCATCCATGATGAACATTGATCACATTCATATCTGAATCCACAACTATTACACAAGGTTAATGGTGAGTATCCTCTACGATTTAAAAAAATAAGAGTTTGTTCCTTATTTTCTAAGCACTGAGAAATAGAATCTATAATTAATTGTGATATCCATTTATCTTTATCAAGTTTATTTTTATTCAAATCAATTATAGAAATTTCAGGTAATGGAGTTCCAGAAAATTGTTTTGATAAATAGACTTGATCATATTTTTTAATTTTAACATTATTTATTGTTTCTAAAGACGGCGTTGCCGAAGCTAATAATATAAAATTTTTTTCAATTTTAGCTCTTACAACTGCAAGATCTCTTGCTTGGTAACGTATATTGTCCTCTTGTTTATAACTAGAATCATGTTCTTCATCGACAACAATTAATCCTAAGTTTTTAAAAGGAAGAAACAAACTTGAACGAGCACCAATAACAATCACTGGATCTCCTGCAAAACATTTATGCCAAATTTTTTGCCTATTTTTTTTTGTAATTTTAGAATGCCACAAACACACTTCCATTCCAAAACGCTTCTTTACTCTTGTCTCTAATTGAGGTGTTAAGCTAATTTCTGGAACCATTATTAATATTTGTTTTTTTACTTTTAAAAATTTATCTATTATTTCAAAATATACTTCAGTTTTGCCAGAACCTGTTACACCTTCTAATAAAACAGGTTTGTTTGATTTATTAAATGATTGGGTGATTTCTTTAAATGAATTTGCTTGCTCTTCACTCAAGGTTACTAAAGAAGGTTCGGTGTTATTGAAACTATCTAATTTTTCTTTATCAAATACAACTATATCATTGTTAATAAGAAATAATTTTAAAACTGCTCCTATTGGAGCTAAAGTATAACTTGCGATCCAATTTATGAAATCGATTGAAGAATTCTGAAGGATAAGATCATTACAAATTTTTGTAACCTCTTTAATTTCGTATCCAGGATTTTTAACATTCTTCTTCCAAATAATTCCAGCTTCTGTTTTTTTTCCAAATGGAACTAAGACTACTTGACCAATTTCAAGTTCCTCATTTGTTGAAGAATAAGTGAAAACTTTGTCGAAAGGTCTTGTTACTACTACATCGTACAACATTATATTTATGTATTTTTTATATGTTAACTTTCTAAATAACTTGTATATGGTATACAACAAACAATGAAATTTTTTATAGACACAGCTGATATACCTCAGATTGAAGAGTTAATGCCTAGTGGATTAATAGACGGTGTTACAACAAACCCATCTCTAATTGCAAAAAGCGGTAAAGATATGGGAGAAACAATTAAAACAATTTGTTCCATAGTATCTGGTCCAGTAAGTGCAGAAGTGACAGCAACAGAATATGACAAAATGCTTAACGAAGGTGAATACTTAGCATCATTAGCTAAGAATGTTGCTGTAAAGGTTCCTCTCACACCTGCTGGTCTTCAAACATGCAAAGCTCTTAGAGAAAAAGATATAATGGTAAATGTAACGTTGTGTTTTAGTGCTGCTCAAGCATTACTAGCCGCTAAGGTTGGTGCAACATTTATTTCTCCATTTGTGGGAAGGCTCGATGATATTGGTGAAAAAGGTATGGATCTAATTTCAGATATAGTAATAATGTATGAAAATTATGGGTTTGATACGGAAGTATTAGTTGCTTCAGTAAGAAATACTCAACATCTTATTGATGCAGCTGTGATTGGCGCCCATGTTTCAACTCTACCACCTAAAGTTATTCACGAACTATATAAACATCCTCTCACAGATAAAGGGCTTAAGGCATTTCTTGATGACTGGGCAAAAACAGGACAGCAAATCTTGCCAAAATAATCGTCATGGCACTTGAAGATGAAATTAGTGAGAAACAAATAATCAATTTTTTAAAAAAAAATAAAAATTTTTTTATTAAAAATTCAGAATTAGTTAATGAACTAAATTTTCCGATCTTAGATAATAGTTCAGATAAGGTTGTTGATTTAGAGGCTTACAGATATAAAAAAATATCTCAACAAAATATAGATCTACAAAATCAAATGACAAAAGTACTACTTGCAGGAAAAAGTCATTTAAATGCTCAAAAAAGAATTCTTAAATCTACAATTAGAATTCTAAATGTAAAAAGTTTACCAAAATTAATCAGCATAATTAAAAATGATCTTAAAACAATTTTAGGTTGTGATGAATTGAATTGTTTTGTTACAAATGAAAATATTAGAGCAGAAAACTTATCACAACTAGATATTAAAATTGCAAATAGTTACTTTAAAAACAAAATGGTTACAAATTTAAATCAAAATCCTAAAGGTTTACTGTTATTTTTTCCTAATAAATCAGCAACGATAAAATCATATATTTTATTAAAAGTTAAATTTCGTGAAGATAGTATAATATTGGCTATGGGATCAAAAGATAAAAATAAATTCACAGTTGATATGCAAACTGATCTTGTTGAATACTTAATTAAAATTATTGAAGTAAATTTGCTAAACATAAAATGAAAATCTTGCTAATAATTTTATTTTTATTTGTTTATTCTCAGAATTTATTTGCCAATCCTCAAATATGTGGTTGGATAATGGATGAACCATTTAAAGAATATCAAGAAGAGGCAAAAGATCAACATGCTGCGTTTTATGTTGTAGTCAGCGACGGTGAATGTGAATACGGAATGACTATTGGTGAAAATTCAGAAGAGAAAGCAAAAAAAGCAGCTTTTAAAGATTGTGAGAAATGGAGAAAAGAAAATAATATTTCAGGTAAGTGTGAACCCTTTGCTGTTAACGATAAAATTATTTGGGAAAATATTGCCTTTGTTACAAATGATGAAGGAGAAAGAGAGTATGACAATTCAGTCAATATGGTTGAATATAAATATAGAATACCTGACTGGTATGGGCAGGAAAAAATTATATTTCCAAAATATAAGGGAGTCCCTGATGATCTTCACAGTTTATTTATGGAAACCCTTGAATATTCCTACCTAGAGCTTGGTCAAAAACCAATTGCGGAAACTCATGTTATTATCTGGAATGAAAAAAAGTCTAATCTAAAAAAAGTTGCTCAAAATTGGTGTGAAGTAAATCGTGGGAAAAATTTTAATGAAGAATGTTTAAAAGTGGGTGGAGGTGATAACAAAAAATGGTTCAAAGAATGTGTAGCGTCTGCCTATTTTTCACCTGAAACATTAAAAGGAAGTATTGAGGGTAATAAATGTTGGTGGAAGGGTTATAAGAATGAAGCGTGGAGTGTTGCAAAAATAGTAGCACATGAATATTTTCATGTTCATCAAAATATGAAAAAAATTTTTTTTGAAGATGAAAAACGTTTTGGTGTTCCACAGTATAAATTTAATGATGATATACCAATGTGGATTGAAGAGGGTGGGGCAGAATATTTTGGTTATTATATTATTGGAAAAAATAATTTAGCTGATTATAAAAAAATTATGAGACAAACACTAAAGTCCTTTCGCAAATGTGCAAAAAAAGGAATTAAACTCAAAGATGTAGAAAGAGTAGAAGATGCCATAGAACTGCGCAGTAAATGTGATCAAGGCTTCGAGTATGATGGTGGTATGTGGGCAACAGCGTACCTTGCTTCTTTAAGTGGATCTAATCAAAAAGTATTCTTTGATTTTTATGAAGATATTGCTGAACTTGAATTAGAAAAAAGGGAAGAAGGAGAAATCCACCAAGGGTGGAGAGAATCTTTTAGGAAAAATTTTAATATGAGTTATGATGATTTTCTCATAGAGTTTGAAACATTTATTGGTTTAAAATCAAAGGAACAATTAAAAATTCTAGATCAAATAAATTAATACATAAAGGAGTATACATGAAAGGTTATAGATTTATTACTGATGATGATACTGTTGAATTTTGCCAAAGAGTAACAGAGGCATTATCTAATGGTTGGAAACTACATGGAGAGCCAAAAATGACATTTGATCATAAAAGAAAAGTTATGAGGTGTGGGCAGGCAGTTGTAAAACAGTCATCAAAAAAATATATAAAAGGTATGGATTTAGGAAAAGTATAATTTTTAAATTCAAAATTTAAACAAGTAGTTATAATTATTTCTTATTCATAAGATAAATAAGACATAAACCATTAAATCCCCAAATGACACAAAGTAGATACATGTTAAATGTTAAACCAATATATTGAGCGGTATAACCTACAATCGCAGGGCCAAAAATAAACCCAGAAAAACCCAAAGTTGTCAGATTTGAAACTGTTAGGGAAATGGGATCTGAAGAAACAATTATCGCCTGTCTAATTACAATAGCTATAAAATTTGCGGTAAACAAACCAAAAATTACTAGGGAAGGAATTATAAAATATAAATTACCAGTTAGAATACTTACAAACAGAATTGTAGCACCTAAAATTGATAAATAACCACCAACTATTTTTTCTCCTAGTTTATTAATGAAAAAACTAGCTGTAAGCCGAGCTATGATTTCTCCAGTATTAAAAAAAACAATAACTAGACCGCCTAAAAAAAGTGGGGCCATTAAATCTTTTGTTAACCATAAAGAAGACCAATCTATAATAATTCCTATTGTTGCAAAATTAAACATTAATAAAATTCCGAAAATTAAAATTCTTTTTTTTGGAAATTTAAATTTATCTATTGGATCATTCATATCCTCACTTTTTGGTAAGCTAAAAAAAAATATCAAAGTTATTGATAGAATAATAACAATACCCATTACAAGGAAAGTATCTTCAGGTTGTATTTCATTACGTATCAAATATGCTGCAGCTAATGCACCTGAAAGAGAGCCTGCACTAAAGAATGCTTGGTACATTGGTGTATAAATCTTATTTGTTTTATTCTCTATATTTGAAATTTGAGTTTGATTACTTGGAATCATAAATCCAATTCCTGCACCAAATGGTAAAGCTACAAGCATAAAATTTAGATATGAATTTACAGTAAGTAGAAAATACGGACAAAAAGCAAGAACTGCAGTGCCTATCATTATTATATTTTTAGTACCAATTTTAGGTACAATAACTCTACCTGTAACTTGATTACTTATCAGATTAGTTACCCCAAAAATAAACAACCATAATCCTAGATCAGTTTCTTTTAGATTTAAGCGATCTAAGTTCCAGGGCACATAAACAAAAGCTATACCAAGTGTGAAAAAGAAAACATATGCATTTTGAAAACAAGAAAAAAGTGCTTTAAAATATGATTTTTCGACTGGCATAAAAAATTTATATTAATACTTTTAAATGTTTTTAAACTATTTGAATTAAATAATATTAAATATGAATTGCTCTACCATCAACACTTAGAGCTGCCTCTTTTACTGCTTCACTAGTTGTTGGATGAGCATGACATACTCTAGCAATATCTTCTGCACTTCCACCAAATTCTATTGTAGTAACAATTTCTGCAATCAGTTGTCCTGCATCATGACCGATTATATGAGCACCTAAAATTTCATCTGTTTTTTTATCAACCAAAATTTTAACAAATCCCTCTGATGCAGAGGTGGTTAAAGCACGACCATTTGCCATAAAAGGAAATTTTCCAACCTTAAAGTCTTTTTTTTCTTGCTTGAGTTGTTCTTCTGTTTTTCCTACAGATGCAATCTCTGGATTAGTATAAACAATCGCTGGAATAGCGTCATAGTTTATATGAGGTTTTTGACCATTTATAAATTCAACACATGCAACTCCTTCTTCTTCAGCTTTGTGTGCTAGCATTGGTCCTGGTGCTACATCGCCAATTGCAAAGATTCCCTCAACAGAAGTTTGAAAGTCGTCTTTAATTTCAATGGATTTCTTTTCGTTTAATTTAATACCAATTTTTTCGAGACCAAGTCCCTCTGTGTTTGGTTTTCTTCCTACTGACATTAAAACTATTTCGTAGTTTTCTTTTATTTTCTTTTTATCTGATGTTTCCATTTCAACATCTACACCAGACTTACCAGATTTTGCAGAACTAACTTTATGGGATAATTTGAATTCTAACCCTTGTTTAGTTAACATTTTCATAAACTCTTTTGCAATTTCACCATCCATAGTTGGAACAATTCTGTCAAGAGCTTCTACAACTGTTACCTTTGAGCCTAATCTACTCCATACTGACCCCATCTCTAATCCAATATATCCACCACCAATAACTAGGAGTGATTTTGGTATTTTAGATAGAGAAAGAGCACCTGTTGAAGATACTATTTGTTTTTCATCAACAGGAATATTTGGTATTTCAATCGAAGATGATCCTGTTGCGATTATAAAATTTTTAGCACTAGCAGTAATTTCATTTTTTCCATTTGTAATACAAATAGTTTTTTTATCTACAAATGAAGCTATGCCAGGAATATGCGTGATTTTATTTTTCTTAAATAAAAAACCGATCCCTGATGTGAGTTTTTTTACAATCTTAGTTTTGCGATCCATCAAAACATTCAGGTCTAAATCTATTTTTGATGTTTTTATGCCATGCTCTGCAGCATGATTTGAAATTTCAACAAATTTTTCAGATGAATTTAATAATGCTTTAGAAGGTATACATCCTATGTTTAAACAAGTTCCACCAAGTGATGGCTCTTTTTCTACACAAGCAACCTTCATTCCAAGTTGAGCTGCTCTGATTGCAGCTACATATCCACCAGGTCCGGCACCAATTACTATTAAATCAAAATCTTCCATTTTATATTCCTAATACTAATTCGGATGGATCTTCTAGCAGTTCTTTCACATTCACTAAAAATCCAACACTTTCTTTTCCATCAATAATTCTGTGATCATAACTTAATGCAACATACATCATTGGTCTAATTACTATTTCATCATTTATAACTACTGCTCTTTTTTGAATATTATGCATCCCTAAAATTCCAGATTGAGGTCTATTGATTATTGGTGTGCTAAGCATTGATCCATAAACGCCACCATTTGAAATTG
Organism: uncultured Alphaproteobacteria bacterium; assembly: GCA_902597795.1. GTDB lineage: Bacteria > Pseudomonadota > Alphaproteobacteria > HIMB59 > CACPNW01. The sequence goes on from CACJZA010000011.1 coordinate 26,212, forward strand.
TAAAAGTTCCACCAGTCAAATCGTCCATGGTCAACGTTCCATCTTTAGCTTTTGTACTAAGATCGATAATTTTAGTTTCAATATCTCCAAAACTCAATTGATCGGCATCTTTAAGTATTGGTACGACTAATCCTTTTTCGGTTCCAACAGCTATACCTATATCAAAATGGTTTTTATAAATTATATTTTCATCTTTAATTTCGGCATTAACAGCCGGATACTCTTGCAAACTTTTTACAACAGCTTTTACAAAAAATGACATGAAACCTAATTTGACCTCATACCGACTTTGAAATTCTTGGTTTTTTGATTTTCTAATTTCAATAACTTTGGACATATCAATTTCATTGAAAGTTGAAAGTATGGCTGCTGTATTTTGAGCCTCTTTTAAGCGTTTAGATATTGTCTGTCTAATTTTAGACATTTTAATAACTTCTTCTCTTTCACCTTTGTTGGTGGTTTTATTATTTGAAGAAGAGAGATGAGAAACTACATCTTCTTTATTAATTCTTCCATCAGAACGTGATGAAGTGACATCTTCTAGTTTAATATTGTTTTCCTCAGCAATTTTTCTTGCAGATGGTGAAGATTTGGTAGGTGAAGATTTTGTTTCAACCTTAACTTCTTTTACCACATCTTTTACTTTTTCTTCTTTAGTTTCAGTTTTTTTTGGAGTTGGTTTTTTACCTTTATATTCATCTAAGATTCCTAAAATACCTCCAATTTCAATATCAGTTCCTTCAGAAACTTTTATTTCTTTTAGGGATCCTGCATGAGGGGCTGGTACCTCAACTGTAATTTTGTCAGTTTCAATTTCAACTAAAGGTTCATCTGCTTCAAAATTATCGCCTATATTCTTAAGCCATTTTGAAACAGTTGCTTCGGTAATTGACTCTCCAAGTGTTGGAACTATTAATTCAGTACTCATTAATTAAATGCTTAATAACATTTACGTCAATTTATTCAATTGGCAGATTAGTCTTTAATTTTGTTGAAATACCAGCCCAAGATTTGATAATTTTGTTAATCGAATCTTCAGTTGCCATTTTTATAATTGTTTCTTGGTTACTTAGGTGTCTTTCTAAAGAACCAGCGGCAGGAGACGCAGCTGGACTTCTACCAACATAGAAGATTTTTTCTTGTTTAACTATGGCTTCCTGCATAACACTTTCCAATCTACCTTTCACAAAACCCCAGGCACCCATATTTTTTGGCTCTTCTTGTGCCCAGATAATTTCAGCATCTGTGTAATGTTTTAACTCATCTCTAAAGTTTTCATAAGGAAATGGATAAATCTGCTCCAATCTTATTATGGAGAGATTTTTAATTTTATTTTTTTGCTATGTGATCTGCAAGTTCAAAATATATTTTACCAGAGCAAATTATTAATCTTTTATTTTTCCTTTTTTTTTCTTTAACAGATAATTTATCAGTAAGAATTCTATGGAAAGTTGATCCATTAATATAATCCTCAATATTAGAAACATTAGATTTATGTCTAAGTGTAGATTTTGGTGTAAATATAATTAGAGGTTTCCTAAAGTTTCTATGTAGTTGCCTTCTTAAAACATGAAAATAATTAGCAGGACTTGTGCAATTTACAATTTGCATATTATCTTCAGCACACATCTGTAAAAATCTTTCTAATCTTCCACTTGTATGCTCAGGACCTTGACCCTCATGTCCGTGGGGAAGTAGAATCGTTAAACCAGACATTCTCAACCATTTTCTTTCTCCAGAACTAATAAATTGATCAATCATAATTTGTGCACCATTTGCAAAATCGCCAAACTGTGCTTCCCATATGACAAGTGTCTTAGGATCAACTTGTGAATATCCATATTCAAAACCAAGAACACCAAACTCAGATAAAAAACTATCTATAATTTCAAAGTAACCTTGTTTTTTTTGAAAGTGCCTTAATGGAACAAAACGATTTTCGTTTTCTTGATCGTATAGTACACCATGTCTATGACTGAATGTTCCTCTTCCAACATCTTGTCCAGATATTCGAACACCGTAACCCTCATCTAAAAGTGTTGCTAAAGCTAAACTTTCAGAGGTTGCCCAATCAATACCTTTTCCGTTGATGACACTTGTTAATCGGTCTCCATAAATTTTTTTTATTCTTCTATGAGCATTGAAATCTGCCGGTATTTCATGAATTTTTTTTGCTATATTCATTAATGTTTTTTCTTTTACAGAAGTTTTTCCCCTTCTCGCATCAAATGTTGCGGTAGATAAACCTGTCCAAGTTCCCTCTAACCAATCTACTTTATTTGGCTTATAATTTTTAGTTGACTCAAATTCTTTATCTAAAAAATTTTTAAAGGAATCTACAATGTCTTTAGATTCTTCTTCTGAAAGAGTATTATTCTCAATTAATTTTTTTTCATATTTTTTTCTTGTAGTGATTTGTTTTTTGATAGCCTTATACATAAGGGGCTGAGTAAAAGAAGGTTCATCAGCTTCGTTATGTCCTGATCTTCTGTAACAAAACATATCTACAACAACATCGACTTTAAATTTGTTTCTAAATTCAGTTGCAAGTCTACAAACATGAACTACTGCTTCTGGGTCATCACCATTAACATGAAATATTGGTGCCTGAACCATTTTTGCAATCTCAGTACAATACGGTGCTGATCGTCCATATTGAGGCATAGTTGTAAAACCTATCTGATTATTTATTACAAAGTGAATGGTACCACCTGTTTTAAAGCCTCTTAATTGTGACATAGCAAATGTTTCGGCAACAACTCCTTGTCCAGCTATTGCTGCATCTCCATGGATTAATAAACCAATAACTTTATCTGTTGTTTTATCTTTAGCTAAAGTTTGTTTAGCTCTTACTTTTCCTGCCACAACTGGGTTAACTGCTTCTAAATGGGAAGGGTTAGAAGTTAGAGATAAATGAATTTTCTTTTTTTCAAACTCTCGATCAGCAGAAACACCTAAATGATATTTTACATCACCTGAACCAAGTACCTCATTTGGGTCATTTAAAGAACCTTGGAATTTTGATAATATTTTTTTGTAAGGCATTTCCAAAACACTTGATAGAAGTGTTAATCTACCTCGATGAGCTGTTCCAATGATAATATCTTCAATTCCAGACAAACATGCCTGTTTAACAATTTGCTCTATCCCAGGTATCATTGCTTCACCACCTTCGATACCGTATCTCTTTGTACCTAAAAACTTTTTATCTAAAAATTGTTCAAATAGTTCTGATTCAACTAACCTTTTATAGATTGCTTTTTTTCCTTCATTTGTAAAATTTGTTTTATTTCTTACTTCTTCAATTCTTTCTTGTACCCATTGTTTTTGATCGGCTTGTTGTATGTGTAAAAATTCAACACCAATTGAAGCAGAATAAGTTTCTTTTAATATTTTAATAATATTTTTTAATTTACCTTTTTCTAAACCCAAACTTCCATCAATAAATATTTCTTTTTCTAAATCTGATTCATTAAAACCATAGCTTTTATAATCCAATTCTTGGGGATACTCTCTTTCAGATATTCCTAAGGGGTCAAGATCTGCAATTAAATGTCCGTTAATTCTAAAAGCTCTAATTAATCTTAATGCTCTAATTGAATCTAAGGTTGATATTCTAAATTCCTGAGAGTTGTAATTCGCATTTGATTTTATGACCTTAGTTGTGTAATTTTTATTTATTATACTTGATGGACGTTTTTTCCATTCTGGTCCTCCAAAATCCTTAAGAACAGAGTAGTCATCTTCATTTAAATTATTAAAAAAATCTTTCCATGTTGTATCCACACTTTCAGGATCAATTCTATATTTAGAATAAAGTTCAGCTACATATGGCGCATTTGCACTATTTAAGAAAGTATCATTCATAAATTTTTATTAAACTAAAACCATTTCGCATAACAATCATACTAATGGAAACTAATTATTCCCATTTTGCATTGCTAATTTCATTGTTTTGCCCAATGAAGCTGGCGATTTTGATACCAAAACTCCAGCATTTTCTAAAGATTTAATTTTGGAATGCGCTGTACCTTTTGAGCCTGAAACGATAGCACCTGCATGACCCATACGTTTTCCTTTTGGTGCCGATTGTCCAGCTATAAATGCTGAAATTGGTTTTTTTCTTTTTGAATTTGAAATAAATTCTGCTGCATTTTCTTCTTCCTCACCACCAATTTCACCTATCATTAAAATTCCCTCGGTCTCATCATCTTCTAAAAATAACTTTATACAATCTACAAAATCCATTCCATGTATTGGATCTCCACCAATACCAACACAGGTTGATTGACCTAATCCTACCTCTGTTGTCTGTGCAACAGCTTCATAAGTTAATGTTCCTGATCTACTTACTATTCCTATTTTACCTTTTTTATGGATGAAGCCAGGCATGATTCCAATTTTACATTCAGAAGGTGTGATTAACCCTGGACAGTTTGGTCCAATTAAATATGTTTTATTGTTAATAATTCTTTTTTTTATATCAATCATATCCAAGACTGGAATACCTTCTGTAATACAAACAATTAATTCAATATTTGCATCTAAAGCCTCATGGATTGCTTTGGCAGCAAACTTTGCAGGTACATAAATAACTGTTGCGTTTGCTTCAGTTTGTTTAACTGCATCAGCAACAGTATTAAACACAGGTAAATTTAAATGTGTCTGTCCTCCTTTTCCAGGTGTGACACCACCAACAAGATTTGTACCATATGCTATAGCTTGTTCAGAATGATATGTTCCTTGTGAACCGGTAAAGCCTTGGCAAATAAGTCTTGTATTCTTATTAACTAAAATTGACATTATTCTGAAAGCTCTACAGCTTTTTGTGCTGCATTTGAAAAATCATCAATTGAAATTAGTCCTAATGATGAATTATTTATAATGTCTCTTCCTTCTTTGGAATTTGTTCCTTGAAAACGTACAACAACAGGAAGTTTAAAATCTAATTCTTTAATTGCATCAATGATGCCATTAGCAATCATATCACAATGGATAATTCCTCCAAAAATATTTATGAAAACTGATTTTACGTTTTTATCTGATTGAATAATCTTGAAGGCTTTAATAGCTCTTTCTTTATTTGCTGTACCCCCTAAATCTAAAAAATTGGCGGGCTCCATTCCAAATTGTTTAATTATATCCATTGTTGCCATAGCTAGACCAGCTCCATTAACCATACAGCCTATTTTTCCATCCAGCTTAATGTAAACCATATCGTTTTCAGAAGCTTCAAACTCCAATTCATTTTCTTCTGAAGTATCTTTTAATTTTTCAATGTCAGCCTGTCTATACAGAGCATTATCATCAATATTAATTTTAGCATCTAAAAGAATTAGTTTTTCATCTTTTGTCACAACAAGAGGATTAATTTCAATTAAAGAAGCATCTATTTCGACATAGGCCTTACATAAATTTGAAATAATTTCTTTAAATTGGTTAAACTCATTAATAGAAAAGTTTAATTTATTTTGAAGACTATTACTAATTGTAAAATCTTCTAAGTTATCAAAATAAACATATTGAATTCTTTCTGGTGTTTTCTCAGCTACATCTTCTATGTCTATACCACCGGCATCAGATACCATCATCATTAATTTTGATTGATTCCTATCAAGAAGAATGCTTAAATAATATTCCCTGTCAATTTCACATCCAGCTTCTAAGTAAATTCTATTTACTAACTTTCCTTCATTACCTGTTTGTTTTGTAATCAATATGTTGCCCATCATTCCTTTTGCAATTTTTTGTGCATCATCAATTGATTCTGTTATTTGTACTCCACCTTTTGTGTTAAATGGTTTTAAAAATTTCCCTGCTCCTCTTCCTCCAGCATGTATCTGTGATTTGATAACCCAAGGTGGTCCTTTTATATTTTGTAAATCTTTTTCTAACCCATCAACATTTTCAATGTAACTTTTACCTTCAAGTATAGGTAGATTATACTTTCTTAGTAGATCTTTAGCTTGGTATTCATGCAAATTCATTTTGATAAAAGGGTAATAGTTAGATTAGATGAAAAATACAATTATTTTTTATTTTTCTTATTTAGAAGCTTGTTAGACAATGTGGTTAATGATTTTACTGCTTTAACAGAATGATTAAATTCTTTCTTTTCATTATTATTAAGTTTTAATTCAATAATTTTTTCAACACCTTTTTTTGCCAATGATAACTGGAACTCCAACATAGAGTCCTTTTACTCCATATTCACCATTAAGATATGCAGCACATGGTAATAATCTTTTTTGATCTAGCAAAAATGACTCTGCCATTTGTATAGCTGAAGAAGCCGGCGCATAAAAGGCAGATGTGTTCATAAGTTTTACTATTTCAGCTCCACCATCACGTGTTCTTTGAATAATTTTGTCTATATTTTTTTTTGTTGTCCATTTCATGTTTATTAACTCAGGTACGGGGATACCTGATACAGTTGAATATCGCATAAGTGGAACCATTGTATCTCCATGACCACCTAAGACAAAAGCGCTGATATCGTTAATTGACACATTAAATTCCTTGGATAAAAAGTATTTTAATCTTGCACTATCTAGAACACCAGCCATGCCAATACACATATTTGTCTTAAGGCCTGATGATTTCTGAAGGACACTTACCATTGCATCCAGTGGATTAGTAATGCAAATAACAAATGCTTTTGGACAATATTTTTTAATATTTTTACCAACATTTTGAATGATTATAGAATTTTTTTCTACAAGATCATCTCGAGACATACCTGGTTTTCTTGGAAAACCTGCAGTAACTATTACTACATCAGAATTTTTTGATATCTCTAAAACTTGAAGTACCTTTAAAATCAGCATGAAATCCCTCAATGGAAGATGACTGAGCCAAATCTAAAGATTTACCCTTAGGCATCCCTTCAAAAATATCTAATAAAACTACATCACCTAATTCTTTTAAACTAACAAGTTGTGCTAAAGTCCCGCCGATATTGCCTGCTCCAATGAGAGCAATTTTTTTTCTCATCTAAGTTTTATACTTTAATTATAATTCTGTAACAATAGCCTTTTTAAGTCCAGCAATTTCTTTAGCTGGATTTAGACCTTTAGGACAAGACCTAGTACAATTCATTATTGAATGACATCTATAAAGTTTTAATGAATCATTTATTGCTTTTAATCTCTCTTTTCTTTCTGAGTCTCTAGAGTCACTAACCCATCTTGCTGCTTGTAAAAGGACAGCAGGTCCTAAATATTCATCTCCATTCCACCAATAACTTGGACAAGAAGTAGTGCAACAAAAACATAATACACACTCCCATTTACCATCTAGTTTTTCTCTATCTTTTGGTGATTTTTTTTTTTCGTCTACTGAGTTTTTTTCTTCATTTGTTTTTTCACGCTGCAACCAAGGTTTAATGGAAGCCAGTTGCTCATAGGCTTTACTAAGATCTGGAACTAAATCTTTTACCACACGCATATGTGGAAGAGGGAAAATTTTTATTTCATTCTTAACATCAGACATACTTTTCAAACATGCTAATGAGTTAACGCCATCAATATTCATAGCACAGGAACCACAAACTCCTTCTCTGCAAGATCTTCTAAATGTTAAAGTCGGATCAATTTCGTTTTTTATTTTCATAAGTGCGTCTAATACCATTGGGCCACACTTTTCTTGATCTATCTCATAATTATCTATCCTAGGATTTTTATCATCTTCAGGATCCCATCTGTAGATTGCAAGTTTCTTTGGATCATTTGCAGGTTCTTTTAGTTTATGAGTTTTCCCTTTAGTTATTTTTGAATTCGCAGGAAGTGTAAACTGAGCCATTAATAAACTCTTCTTTTAGGTGGTATTGGTTGAACATGATTAGTTAGAGTATTCATATGAACACCTCTAGAACCCATATTCACATCTCCCTTATCGTTTAACCAGGCTAAAGAGTGAACTAACCAATTATTATCATCTCTTTCTTTATAATCTTCTCTTGCATGTGCGCCTCTACTTTCAGTTCGATTTAAAGCAGAATGAAGAGTAACTTTTGATTGTGCCATTAAATTGTGTAACTCTAAAGCTTCGACCAAGTCTGTATTAAAGATTAATGATTTGTCTTTAATATCTATGTCATCCATTGAGCTTTCAACCTTCGAATACTCTTCAATACCTTTTGATATGAGATCAT
>CACJZA010000012.1 GCA_902597795.1 uncultured Alphaproteobacteria bacterium
AATTTACATTATTTACTGCTGGTCTATCCATGCTAGGAAAATTTTTAATTAAATTTTTAATATTTAATTTACTCATTGTTATATTTTCCCAAATCCACTAGTAGCACCAGATTCACCAGAAACAAATTTGGATGTAAAAAATAATATCAATATAGCAGGAAAAATAAATATAATTGATATTGCAGCTGTTAAAGCTGGATTCCCTGATGAGGCAGTTGAAAAAACAAGGAGTGGTAGTGTCATAACTTTTCCCGCACCAATTAAAAATGTTAAAAGATACTGACTCCATGAAACTAAAAATGCAAATAATGCCGCAACAACCATACCTGGAGCTATAGCAGGTAAAGTAATTAATAAAAATGTTCTAGTTTTATTTGCTCCTAAAGTTCTTGCTTGATGTTCAAAGTCAGGGTTATAGTTTGCAAATATTCCAGTCATAGTAAGAACTACGTATGGCATAATAGGTACTAAATGCACTAAACATACTCCAAAATAATTACCTGAAAAACCCCATGATATAAAATTGATATTCAGTCCTAAAACAAAAGCTATTGGAGGAAGTATAGTGGGCGAGACCATTATAAAAATAATTAATTTTTTAAATCTAAAATTTAATAAACCCAGAACTCTTGCAGCAGGTAATGCAATTATTATTGAAACAATTGTCACTAAGAAACCAATACTTAAACTATTTAATAATGCTTTGATAACTGTAGGATTAGAAGCCCAAAGTTCTATAAAGCCTTCGAAGGTTCTTTGACCAGGTTTAGGTATTAATTTTAATCTTACCCAAGCTTGTAGACTTAACTCTTTCGGAATAACTTGAGGATAAAACCATCTAAAAGAAAATGCATTAATAAAGAAGGCTATAAGAGGTAATATTAAGATAATTGCACCTAAATAAATTGCATATATATTTATTTTTTTTAAATTATTATTCATTAATCCTTCCTAATTTTTGCCTGAGTTAACCAAAAATAAAATACAACTAAAATCATTACTATTATTGCAATAATAATGCTTAATGCCATCCCTTCACTTCTTGCATTAAGATCAGGGTTCAAGAAAAATTCAAATGCCATAACCGGTAACATTTGAGGATAGATTACACCTAGTAAGGCTGGAACTTCATATGCACCAAAACTAAAAGCAAATACTATTATTGATGCAGAAAATAGATTTGGCATAACTAAAGGTAAAATAACATATCGAAATCTTTGCCATCTATTTGCTCCTAAGCTTTGAGCAAGTTCTTCAAAATTTTCTCCTAAAGATTGTAATACTGACATTAAAATTATAAAAAAGAATGCTGCTTCTTTCCAAATATAAGCAAGAATAATACCTAAACCATATTTATCTTTAACTAATACGGGAAAATCTCCAGGACTCCCAATTAATCCAATTTGAGATGCTAAACGAGCTAATAAACCACTTTGAGAAAATACGAATATAATGCCAACTGCTACAACTAAATGAGGCATTGGCAAGTTTAATGAATATATAAAATTACAAATTGTTTTTGCAAAAAATGTTTTTCTTATTGCTAGAGCACCAAACAAAGCAAAAACTGCTGCTAAAAAAGTACTAGCAAAACTTACCCATAAATTTAATCCTAAGCCACTCCAAAATAATTTTGCATATCTTTCGGAGAACATAACATTGTAATACGCTGAAAAATTTATTTCATATTTTCCAATTGCTGGTTGGTACCCTAAGCTTTGTAAAAATCCATAAAAAATTCCTCCAAAAAAAAGAGTAAAAATAATTAAAAGGGGCGGAGTTAAAGATAAGATAATTTTTAATCTTTCTCCGCCCATTTTCTTAATAAAATATTATTTTATTTTAAAAGTACGTTTGCTTCCCAATCAGCTTCAATTAAATCTTGATATTCTGCAGCAATGTCAGAAACAAGAGCCTTAGCAAGGATGTCTTGATCCTCAGCGGCATCTCCAAGATTATTTTGAGCTTCAGCTATTGCAGCTTTTCCAGCAGCATCTGTAACTTTAGCCGTGCTAATACCCCAACCACAGCAGAAACCATTTGCTGGTTGTACTTGAGCAGCTTGTAGTTCAGGTTCTAATACTAGGTTTGCATATACTAGTGCAGCAGCTTTGTTAGGAGCGTTATAAGGAATAGCCCAATAATTGAAATCTCCGATCATATTTTCATAAAAAGCAAATGCTCTTGATGTTGGAGGTGTTGTTCCGGCAGTATTTGTAGGTCCAGCACCTCTTGGAGATTGTGTAAAGTCTAAATCAACTTCACCATTAGCAAATAGACTATGCATTTCTGCATTATCTTTTGGATAAGTTTCTCCACTTCTCCAAAGATCTTTTTCCCAAGAATTTAATAATTTCCAAACTTCTGGAGCCCACTTATCATATAATTCTTGATTGAATGGACCTACCCACTGCGCGTGTCCACCACTTAGCTCAAAGAAAATTTGTTTTACAAATCTAGTACCAACAAATCCACCTTTACCAGGTCTTATGTAAGTAAATCTTCCAGGGTTTTCTGCTATCCAATTACTTAATTCAGCATAACTACGAGGCATATCATCATAATTATTTCTTGCTGAGTCATACATAAAGTGGAACTGAGCACTAGACCATGGACTTTCCATACCTTCAACAGGTCTTCCAAAGTCTAAGTTTACTGCTGGATTGTCCCAAGCAACAAATTCACTGTTAGGTAAACCAGCAGCGAATGGTCCATAAAGAAGATTAGCTTGTTTTAATGTCCAGAAATTTTCTCCATTAATCCAAATCAAATCAATATTTCCATTATCGCCAGTTACTCCAGCTTCTTTCTCACTTAGTACTTGGTTCACAGCGTCAACTGTTCCTTTTAAAGGAACTCTGTTCAAAGTTATGTTATATTTTTCTTTTAATGGAACTCCATAAAAGTCATCAACAAAACCATTGATAGCGTCTGATCCACCCCACATGTACACATTTACCTGTCCGCCATCAGCTGCTTTAACAACATCATCCCATGAATTAAATCCAGGTGCAGTTTCAGCAAATACTAATTTTGAAAAAAATAAACTTATAAATGTTAAGGTAAGAAATTTAAGTTTAATTTTCATCTTTCCTCCTAATATATAGAATCAAATAATAATTTAATTTGATTCATTATCCTTTGGTGAAATATAATCTACTAAAGGAATCTCGTCTACAAGCTTTAAATCATTCCAAGCTGCAAATTCTAATAATTCTTTACTATAATCTCCTTGACCGACAGCATAATGATGTTCATGTCCAATAATATTTAGAGTATTTATCAGGTTTTCTGCCGAAATATGAGATCTGTTTAATTTTGTTTCTTTAAACCATCCTCTTGTTCCATCAAAACCTTTATTATTATGTTCAAAAATTTCTGAATTTATAATTAATATTCTTTCAGCATTATTTCCTAAGTATGTTGTTGTAGATTTTTGAGCTTTAAATACTTGATCTCCAGCAACGCCATATTTTTTATCTGTTTTTCTTCCTAACGTACTATGATCAACCCATTTTATTCCATCTTCATTCGCAAAATGTCTTGGCGACACTCCGCAGTGCCACATTAATACGGCATCAGCTTTAGTATCAAATGTTGCAAGATCTAAAAGTGTAGATGATTTATCACTGTTTGATATGTAATTTAATAATAGCATACTTAATGAACCTTGAACATCTCCTTCACAAGATACCGCAATACCATCTTCGCTACCCATCCAACCATAAGCCATGCAAGGTGCAATTCCATATAATTCTTGAAACTGAGACCAACATTGGACTGCCATAGAGTCCCAGTTATTTTCATGTCTTATTTTTTTTAATGCAAAATATACTCTTGTGACTTTATTGAATGATTCTTCATCTGATACTGAGATTGAAGATGCAGCATTTTTTATTTTTTTTATTTCTTCATCAATTAATGATTGATCAAAACTTTTTGCTAGTGAAATTAATTCTTTAATTGTTGTTTCTTCAATTGTTGATCCAATATTTTGTTTTATTTTTTTATTATCGACAATCATATTGTCAAAACCTGGAGATATACCACCAACTAATCCTATTTTTGATTGTTTAATTTTTTTATCTGCTACCAATGATCTTAAAGTAATCAAAAACTTGTTTTTAAATTCATCAGTATCACCATAATTATAAAACCATTTAGTTTTAATTTTTTTTTCATGAAGTATTTTTTTAATTATTCCTAAATAATGACTTACTGAAACTAAAGAGTGTAATTTTACATCACCTTCATTTTCAAGATCTGGAACTGCCCATAAACCCATTTTATTTGTAATATTACAAAGAGGGTATAATTGTTCTCCTGAACTACATGAACTTGTTTGTAGTATTAAAAAATCAATTTTGTTTTTAAAAAATTTTTCTGCCTCTACTGAGTCCTCTTTTGAAAATATAGTTTTATGGAAACAAATTAATTTAGCATCATATTCTGCAATGATTTTTTTTAGATGATTTTCAGATTTTATTCTTACTTGTTGTTCTTCTGAAAAGTAAGGACTAATTGCTGTAGCTACAAAACCAATTGTCAATACTTCCTTCATATCCGAATTATACTAAATGATATAATGTATCTATTGTCAATTATTTAATCTTAAGTTAAATCTTATTTCTATATTTTAATATTAAACGTTAGTATTTTCATAAAAATGATTGAGAAAGAAAAAATTAATTGGATCTATAAAAAAATCTTCACGATTAGATTTTTTGAAGAAAGAATAAAAAAAATTGCTAAAGAGAAAACAGTACCAGGCTATCTTCATACATGTATAGGCTCTGAAGCTATTTGTGTAGGAGTAATGGCAGCATTAAATCAAGATGATTGGATATCAAGTACGTATAGAAACCATGGTCATGCTATAGCTAAAGGCTGTGAATTAAACGAAATTACTTCTGAAATTTATGGAAGAAAAACTGGTATTTGTAAGGGACGTGGTGGAAGTATGCATATAAGTGATTTTAGCAAAGGTATGTTAGGTTCATTTGGAATTGTTGCAGCTGGTCCAGCAGTAGTGTTAGGAGCAGCTTTACAAGAAAAAATAAATAAGAGTAATAAAACATGTGTATCTTTTTTTGGTGATGGTGCAATTCATAACGGAGCTTTTCATGAGGCTGCAGGTTTAGCAAAGCTATGGGATATACCAATGATTTTTGTTTGTGAAAATAATGGTTATGCGGAAGCTACTGCAACTGATTGGCATTTAAATACAAAAGAGTTATCAGATATAACTAAAGCTTATGACATGCTCTCGTACATTGGTGATGGCAATAATGTATTTGAAGTTTACGACATTTCCAAAAAAGCTATTAATGAAGCTAAACAAAAAAATACTCCCATATTTTTAGAATTTAAAAACTACAGATTTTCTGGACAGTACGAAGGCGATACTCAACTTTATCAACCACAAGAAGAAATTGATAAAGCAAAACAAAATGATCCAATAAAGTTAGCAAAAGAAAATTCATCAAAATATGATTTGAACAAAAATGATTTAGAAAAAATTATTAATGAAGCTAAAGAAGAGGTTGATAAAGCATTTGATTTTGCTGATACTCAACCTTGGCCTCAACCAGAGGATGCACTTGAAGAAGTATATGTAAACTATCCAGTGGAAATTAATAGATGACAATAAAAACAGTTAAAGATGCAATTAATGATGCCTTAGTTCAATCATTTGAAGAAGATAAAAATGTTATTTTGATGGGTGAAGATATTGCAGGAGGTAAAGGTCGAGAACAATATCAAGGTACACAAGATGCATGGGGAGGACCTTTTGGTGTTACTCAGGGACTTTATACTAAATTTGGTGGAGAAAGAGTTCGAGATACTACTATTGCAGAAGCAGGTTTTTTTGGTGCCGCCATTGGAGCTGCAATGACAGGATTAAGACCTATTGTGGAATTAATGTATGTTGACTTTGCCGGTGTATGTTTTGATCAAATGATGAATCAAGCAGCTAAAGTGAGATACATGTTTGGTGGTAAACAAAAAGTACCGATGGTTGTAAGAACTGTAGTAGGTGCAGGATTTCGTGCAGGTAGTGAACATTCACAAACTCTTTATAGTCTTTATACTCATATACCAGGGCTAAAGGTTGTTGCGCCATATGATGCATACGATGCCAAAGGTCTTTTACTATCCTCAATTAAAGATGATGATCCAGTAATTTTTATGGAGCATAAAAGATTATACATGACAAGCTGTGAAGTGCCTGATGATTTAAAACCTATTCCGCTTGGTAAAGGTAGAATAAGAAAAGAAGGAAGTGATGTTACTATTATTGCTATTCAAAGAATGAACTTATTTGCTGAAGAAGCAGCTGATGAATTAGAAAAAATTAATATTAGCTGTGAAATAGTTGATCCAAGAACTTATTCTCCACTTGATGAGGAATTAATTTTTCAATCAGTCAAAAAAACTGGTAAAGTTATAGTTGTTGATGAATCAAACCCTAAATGTTCTTTGGCTTCAGAAATATCTTCTTTAATTTCAGAAAAATGTTTTTCAGATTTAAAAGCTGCAGTAATTAAAATAACTGCTCCTCATACCCCTGTACCATTTAGTCCACCAATGGAAGATTTTTATATTCCTTCAACAAAAAAAATAATTGATGCGGTTAAAAAATTAAAAGATGTATAAGTTTAAAAAATTAAAGTAAATATTTTATTTCATGCAAGTTCCTAAAAAAATTTTAGATAAATTCCCAAAATTATCAAAAGAAATTTTGCTTAACAATTTATCCTTACCTAGTGGAAAAAATAAAATGATACTTGATACAGATACAGCTAATGAAATAGATGATCAATTTGCATTAGCATGGACATTATTATCAAAAGATAAAATTGATCTTTTAGGAGTTACTGCTGAGCCTTATTCTTTCCAACATCATAAAGACGAATTAATAGAAGCATTCGATATAATATCTAACAATAAAACTATTGATAATACTAAAGAAAATTTAGTTTCTGATTATAGATCTTGGGTTAATGGACTCATAGATGCAAATATTCATCCAAATGATATTTATTTTGATACACCAGAAGAAGGAGTTGAAAAAAGCTATCAAGAAATAATTACTATATTTAATAAACTTAATATTAAACATGAAGGAATGGTGTTTAGAGGTTCACCTAAATATTTAGAAAATTATAACGAACCAATAGTAACTGAATCTAGTAAATTCATTGTAGATATGTGTAAAAAATATTCAAATGAAAAGATTTATGTTTGTGCAATAGGGTGTCTTACAAATATCGCTTCGGCTCTTTTAACAAACCCAGAAATTATTAAAAATTTAGTAGTTGTTTGGACATCTGGTTTTCCTACATACAGTTTTAATAATAATAAAAACTCATTGAATTTAGTTCAAGATGTTTTAGCATCTCAATTACTTTTTGAATGTGGTGTTGCTCATGTTTATTTACCAGGTTTCAATGTGGGGGCGCAGTTAACTCTTTCATTACCCGATATGAAAGAATTTGTAAAAGGAAGAGGGGAAATAGGTGATTACTTATATTTTCTATACACAAATAACCCTTTGCATAAACAAAGAGGTGTTTTAGATCAAAGTTGGAGAACATGGGTTATATGGGATGTTATTAATATTGCTTGGCTAATAAATCCAAATTGGGTACCAACAAAAATTATCAATTCCTCATCACTTGATAATGAATTGTACTGGATTAAAAATGATAGCAATCATCTTATTAGAGAAGCCTTTGGTGTTAATAGAGATGAAATTTTTAATGATTTTTTTAAAAAATTAAATAATCTTAAATGAAATTAGGAGTTCATTCAGCAACATTTGTTAAAAATTGGTCAGAGGATATTACTCCTTATATTAAACTTTGTAGAGATGCTGGTTACTCTTCAGTTGAAGTATCATTACTAGGTCAAAACGAAAAGTCTGCCATAGAAATAGGTAAATTAAGTAAAGATCTAGATATTAATATTACATGTACAACAGGTTTGTCTAAGGATGAAGATATAACAAGTAATAATCAAAATATTAGAAAAAGAGGTAAGGATAAACTCATAGAGGCTATTAATTTGACTTCTCTTATGGGGTCAAAAATTTTATCTGGGGTTATACACGCTGCATGGGGAATAAGTGATAATTATGGAAAAGATAAATCTCTAAAATATAAAAATTCATCAAATACTCTAATCGGATTAACAGACATTTTAGAAGATAAAGATATTAAATTAGGAATAGAGCCTCTAAATAGATATGAAACTGATTTTATTAACACTGTTGATGAAGGTTTAGAATTATGCTCGATGATCAACCATTCTCACATTGGTTTATTGTTAGATGTTTATCATATGAATATAGAAGAGAAAGATATGTGCGCGTCAATTCTCAAAGCAAATCATAATATTTTTCATTTTCATGTAGCAGAAAATGATAGAGGTATACCTGGTTCAGGAGGGTTAAATTTTAATAGAATTTTTGAAACTTTAAATACAATAAATTATTCTGGTAATGTTACTTTAGAAATGTTTATTCAATCAAACCAAGAGACAAGTAAAGATTTATTTACATGGAGAAATATTGAAGATAATCCTTTTGATGCAATTCAAAAATCTTATAAATATTTAAAGAATTTTATTAAATGATAGAATTTCATAAAAAATGGATAACTAATTCTTGTTTAATAATAAAAGAAAACTGTCAAAAAATTAATATGCTTGATCAAGAGATTGGTGATGGAGATCACGGTACAACAATATTAAGAGGATTAGAGAAAGCAGTATCTCATTTTAGAGCAAATAATGAATTTGATAATTCAATATCATTTATGAATGAAATTTCGAAATTGATGAGGATTTCTATGGGTGGCGCTTCTGGTATTTTGATGACAATCTTCTTTAAAGAATTAGGTAATTTAAATTTTAATGATCTTTATAATACAATCTTAACTACTTTTTCAAATACTATAAATAAAATAGAAACAAGAGGTAAAGTAAATTTTGGTGATAAAAGTTTTTTAGATATTTATGTACCTATTCATCAAGAATTAATTCAAAATAATCTTATTGATTTTGATAAAATAATTACAAAAATTGATGAATCTCTCGAATACACAAAATCTTTGGAAGCTCGTGTTGGCAGAGCAAAGTTTTTAGATTCAAAAGGTGTTGGTGTGATAGATCCAGGCGCATATTCAACGTCTATAATATTAAAAGAATTCTTTAAGGAAATTAATAATGAAAAAAATAATTAATAACAACATAAATATCGTGGATGATATGTTGAGTGGTTATGTTAAATCACATTCAGACAGAGTTAAATTTTCTGAAATAAATAAAAGAATTATTTGTCGAAAAAATAAAAAACAATTAAGTAAAGTTCCCATCTTGATAGGAAACGGATCTGGGCATGAGCCTATTGCCGTAGGTTGGGTTGGTGAGGGTATGCTTGATGCTAATATTGTTGGAGATATTTTTTCTGCTCCTTCTGGAGATTTAATATTTGAAGGAATTAAAATTTTTAAGGATCATTCTTCTATTTTATTATTAATTTCTAATCATTCTGGTGATGTAATGAATGGAGAAATGGCAATAGAAATGGCTGAAGATGAAAATATAAATGCTAAATGTTTAATTATGTATGATGACATAGCTTCTGCACCAAAAGGAAATGAAGCTCAAAGAAGAGGAGGAGCAGGTACAACATTTGTTTATAAAATACTTGGAGCCTTATCTGAAAAAGGTGCTGATATTAAACAATTACTAAGTCTAGGAAAACAAATTGTTGATAATACAAGAACATTATCAGTTGCAATAAGCCCAGGCACATCTCCAATTACTGGAGAAAAAATTTTCTCAATTAAAGAAGATGAAATTTTTATAGGAATGGGTGTTCATGGAGAGTCTGGATATGGTAGGCAAAAAATTCAACCATCTAAAAAAATTATTTCATTTATGTTAGATAAAATATTTGATGATTTTAATTACAAATCGGGCGATATAGTTATACCATTTGTTAATGGATCAGGGTCTACAACTTTAATGGAATTATTAATAATATTTAATGATTTAGAAAAATATTTATCAAAATATAATATTCAAATATTTAAACCTTTAATTAATGAATACATCACAACTCAAGATAGTGGAGGATTTTCTATATCTTTACTAAATTCTAGTGAAGAAATGAGAAAATTATGGCTGGAGCCTTCATCAGTTCCTTATTTTCACTTGTGATGCATCAAAAAGAATTAATTAATGATGTCTTAATTAATAAAAAGTTTTTTGCATTAGCAATAGACCAGGGAACGAGTCTAAAAGAAATTATAAATCAAAAAAAAAATAATTTTAAAGATGAGGATTATTTTTTTTTCAAAAAAAATATAATAGAAATATTAGGATCAAATCTTTCAGCTGTTTTATTTGATTTTGATACATATGAAAAACATGAAAAGTTTAAAAATTTAAATATACCAAAAATTATTGCATATGAAGATGATGCGTATAACATTGATAATGTTGAAAGAATTACTAAACTACCAATTAATAAATCAATAGATAAAACAATAAATGATTTTAAGGCAATTAAATTTTTTATGTATTATAATCCAGAATCTCCTCAAGAAATAAACAACAAAAAAAATATTTTAATAAAAAAAATAGGAAAAATGTGTTTAAATTTAAATAAACCATTTTTATTTGAGCCCTTATTGTACAATGATCCTTTAACCAAAAACTCTAATGAAGAATATAATAAGAAAAAGCATGAATATACAAAATATTTTTACTCTGAATTTTCTAAACCAGATTATAATGTTAGCATTATTAAAATCGAGTTTCCTTTTAATGAAAGTATTCTAGATGATTATAATAATGTTAATACAATTAGTTATTGTCAAGAAATATTATTGAATACATTTGGTAAAAAAATGAAGCCATTTGTATTTTTGAGTGCTGGAATGAAATTTAGTAATTTTTATAAATCAATGTCTATTTCAATGAAATTAAACATTAATTGCCTTGGTTTTTTATGTGGAAGATCTTTATGGCAAGATTCAATTGATATATTTTGCAATCAATCAAATACTGAATTTATTAAATGGTTAGAAAATCAAGGTTTGGAGAGAGTTGAAAAACTTAAATCGACTTTAGATTTATAAATAGGAGATAGTTATGAAAAAAATTGGATTTATTGGAATAGGTACAATGGGTTTACCGATGGCATCTAATATTATTAACAAAGGTTATAGTTTATCCTTTTATGATCCATTTGTTAATTCTGAGTCAGTTAATACTTTAGAAAAACTAGGAGGTATCCAAAAATCAAGTTTATCAGAATTATCTCAAGATGTTGAAATAATCATTACTATGTTGCCAAATGGAGACAATGTGAAAGAAGTATGTTTTGGTAAAAATGGTTTGATTTATCAAGATAATAAAAATTTTGTATTAATTGATATGAGTACAATCAATCCTAATGATTCTATTTTTATTAATGCGGAGCTAAATAAAAATAACATAAAAATGTTTGATGCACCTGTTGCAAGATTAGTACAGAATGCAATTGATGGTACTCTTTTAATAATGGTAGGTGGTAATAAAGATGAATTTAAGAATATAAAAAATTTATTAGAAACTATGGGAAGCGATATAGTTTATTGTGGTGAAAATGGCTCAGGTAGTAAAATGAAAATTATAAATAACTACATGTCTATTGCCTTAAATATATTGACAGCAGAAACTTTAAATTTAGCTGATAAATCAGGTATAGACAAAAAAATGGCTATTGAATTAATGCTCACAACTGCAGCAGGGAAGGGACACATGAATTTGACATATCCTGCTAAAGTTTTTAAAGATGATGTATCCCCAGGTTTTAAAAATAATTTAGCATTAAAAGATTTACGTCTTGCTATTCAATTTGCATCTGAGCAAAGTTTAGATCTAAATATGGGTAAGGCAGCAGAGAAAATTTATCATGATGCTTCAAAAAAAGAATTTGGAGATCTAGATTGGACATCAATGTTTAATTTTATTAAAAATAAATGATCAAAATAACAAATATCAAAATTTATTTATTAAAATATAAAAACAAAAATCCTGTACTTTCTTCTTTTGGTAATATCAAATTTAGATCCTCTTTAGTTATAGAAATTCATGATGAAAATAATAATAATGGAATAGGGGAAATATGGTGTAATTTTCCAAATCACGGCGGTAGATATAGATTTGAAATTTTAAAAGACTATTTCATTGATTTTTTAATTAATTTTCAATTTGAAGACCCCTCAAGTGTTAAAAAATTTTTAACAGAAAAATTTAATTCAATTAAAAATCAAACAGGTGACTTTGGTGCTTTTGAAAACATTTTTTCTGGCATCGATTGTGCTACATGGGATCTTTTTTCTAAAATTAAAAAAAAACCATTAAACAAATTAATTAATGATCAATCCAAAAATAAAATTAAAGTTTATGCAAGTGGGATAAATAGAGATGAACACTTAGAAAGAATTCAAGAAGCCCGTCTTTTGGGCATAGATAGATTTAAAGTTAAAATTGGTTTTAATATTTTAGAAGACATTAAAGCGATAACTTCTATTGAAGAAACTATAGAATCTAATGAAAAATATATGCTAGATGTTAACCAGGCTTGGAGATTAGATAATGTTCATGAAAATATTAGTAAATTAAAAAATTTCAATTATTTGTGGTTAGAAGAACCTATATCTGCAAACCATTCAATATCTGAAATAGTTCAATTAAACAAATTACACAAAAATTTAGCATTTGGTGAAAATCTAATTTATTTAAAAAAATTTTATGATTTAGATAATGATACACAAATACAGTTTTTACAACCAGATTTAGCACGTTATGGAGGTATCACTGACATCTTAGATTTAGGTAAAAATATTAAAAAAAATAAAATATGGTTACATTATTTGGGAGGAGCTGTTGGTTTAATTTCTTCAGCTCATATTATGTCAGCTTTAAACCCTGATGGATATTTAGAATATGATATAAATGAAAATGAACTCAGAACAAAAATAGTAAATCCATCATTTCAAATTATTAACGGTTATCTAGAATTAAATGAAAATTATGGAATTGGTTTTCAGATATCAGACAATTTAAATCAATTTATTGATCAATTTTATGAATACAGAAATTAAAGTTTATTACGAAGATACCGATGCTTCTGAAAGAGTTTATTATGCAAATTATCTAAAATTTCTTGAAAGAGGAAGAACAGATTACTTATATAATTTAGGTTTCACTCACAAAAATATACTAGAAAAATATAAATTCTATTTTGTAGTAAAGAATTGCAAGATAGACTATAAAAAACCAGCATATTTTGAGGATATTTTAAAAATTACGACAAAAATTACAAACATTTCTAAAGTAAAAATATTGTTTCATCAGCAAATTAAAAAGAACGAAGAATTATTGGTTGATTCGGAAATATTAATTACTCCAGTTTTTTTTAATGGTAAAATTGCAAAAATTCCCAATGAAATGCTAGAAAAATTTTCGACTTAATTTTCAAAATAATATATTTTTTTTTCAGTAAACAAATGATAGTTATTTCTTCATGGGAATTGTAACTGATGTAATTTTACCTTTATCTTTAGCATTTATTATGTTTTCTCTTGGTTTGGGGTTATCACTTTCAGATTTTACTAGAGTTTTTTTTAAACCGCGAGATTTTTTAATAGGTTTATTTTTTCAGATAATTATTTTACCTATAGTTGCACTTATTATTGTATTCTTTTGGCCATTAACACCTGAGCTTGCAATTGGAGTGATGATTCTAGCAGCTGCCCCTGGAGGAGTTACAAGTAATGTTCTAACATCTTATGCAAAAGGAAACATCGCTTTATCTATTTCATTAACAGCTATAAATAGCATTCTTTGTGTTATTACTGTTCCAGTAATTTTAATTATTTCATTATCACTTCTGGGTTATGGCGGCTTAAATGAAGGTCAATCATTATTAAACGTCGCTTTTCAAATGTTTTTAATTGTAACTATTCCCGTAATTTTGGGTGTTTTATTAAGTCGTTTCTTATCAAGTTTTGAGAAAATTGCTAAAAACATCTCTATTGTCTTATTTGCTTTAGTACTACTTGGTGCGATTGTTTCTCAAAGAGAAAATGTTATTAGTTATTTTGCTCAAGCCGGTTTGGTTATGTTATTTCTCAATGTGATAATGATGATAATTGTTTATTTTCTTTCGAGATCTTTTAATGCATCTAAAGAAACTTTCAGATGTTGGTTAATGGAAGTGGGGCTACAAAATGGAACTTTAGCAATTGTAGTAGCTAATACTTTCTTTGCAAGTACGGTTTATTTGATACCTGCTGCTATTTATAGCTTAATAATGTATGCAACAGCTCTACCATTAATATATTTCTTAAGAAGAAATTAAGACTGGAAAAGTTTCACTATCTAAAACCTCATTATTTTTTAGATTAATATTTGGAAATGGAGGAGACATTTCACCTTTCCTCTTTATATATCTTGCATCATCACCAGTAAATCTAACTGAAAAAGCTCTTCTTCTATTATTCGAATTATTGCCATATGCAGCATGAATTGTTGCATAATTAAATGCTATGGCGTCACCTAATTCACATTCATAGGATATAATTTCATAATCTTTTCTATTATTTTCAATATCTGGAATTTTTTCAAATTCTTTATCTTTATGCTCATAATCATTACCTTTAAATTTTGTAGGTAAAAACATTTTATCCCATTTATGTGACCCTAGTATGAATTCCATTGACGAATTAATATCAATTTTATCAAGTGGTATCCAAATACTTACATTATCTCTTCCTTGTACACAGTAATACCCCTGGTCTTGATGCCAAGGTGTTCTTTTTTTTGATCCTTTTTCTTTTATTAAAACATGCTCATGGAATAAATTTACTTTATTAGATTGCATTAATGAACCAGCAATTTTCGCAATATCAGAATTAAAAATAAAATTTTTATATTCTTTTATTCTTTGCCAATTACAATAATCATCATAAAATATCTCTTGATTATCTGTTTCTTCATAAACACATTTGTATTTACTTGGGTTTTGAAAATTATACTCAATACCTTTTCTTAATTCTTCAATCCATTTTTGATCAATAATTTTTTTCAGTAACACAACTCCATTTTTTTGAAATTCATTACTTATTTTTTTATCAATCATTTAATCTTTAATTCTATATCCTTTTGAAAATGTATATGTAATAAATATTATGCATCCAATTAGAATTGTCAAAATAGTTAATGTACTTGTGAATAGTGATACATCAGAAACCTCGTAAAAACTATATCTGAAACCACTTATTAAATATAAAACAGGATTAAGTAAGGATATTTTCTGCCAAAATTCTGGAAGCATATTAATAGAATAAAAACTCCCTCCTAAGAAAACTAATGGTGTAATTATTAGAATTGGAATAATTTGTAATCCTTCAAAACCTTCAGCATACATTCCAATTATAAAACCAAATAAAGCAAATGTAATGGATGTTAGAATTAAAAAAAACATCATGAGAAGAGGGTGATCTATTCTTACATCTACAAAAAAGTTAGCTGTTAGAATAATTACACATCCAATTATTAATGATTTGGATGCTGCGGCTCCTACAAAACCAAGTACTATCTCAAATGATGATAATGGCGCAGCAAGTATTTCATAGATAGTATTTGTAAATCTTGGAAAATAAAAAGCAAAAGAAGCATTTGAAATTGATTGGGTTAAGATAGTTAACATAATCATTCCTGGTACGATATAAGAGCCATAATTTATTCCATCTATCTCTGTAATTCTTGAACCAATTGCAGACCCAAAAACTACAAAGTAAAGAGAAGTTGTAATTATTGGCGAGGCAAGACTTTGAAATAAGGTTCTTCTAAACCTTTCCATTTCATGAATATATATCGCTTTAATTCCGTACCAATTCATTATTATTTTCCTTTATTAGTTTAATGAAAATTTCTTCAAGTGAACTTTGCTCAGTATTAATATCTTTTATTTCATAACCATCTTTTTTTACATCATTTAATAGTTCAGTAATATCAGTTGTGTTTGAGTTTAAATTATAGGTATGTGAGATAATTTTATTTGTTTGATCTAAAGTAAAATTATATTTTGATAAATTACCATTTATTTTTTTTATAGGTTCAAATAATTCAATTTTAATTGTTTTTTCTCCAAGTTTTTTAATTAATTTATCTTTTTCATCTACTAAAATTATTTTACCATCGTTTATAACTGCAACTCTATCACTTAACTCTTCAGCTTCTTCAATATAATGTGTTGTTAAAATAATTGTTACTCCATCTTCATTTAATTGTTTAACAACATCCCACATGTCTTTGCGTAATTCAACATCCACACTAGCTGTTGGTTCATCTAAAAATAATAATTTAGGTTGGTGAGATAAAGCTTTAGCTATCAGAACCCTTCTTTTCATTCCACCCGATAGTTCTTTAATTTTATTATCTTTTTTATCCCATAAGGATAGTTGTTTTAAAAGCTTTTCTATATAATTATAATCTGGCTTCTTACCAAAAAGACCTCTAGAATAATTAACATTGTTCCAGACAGTTTCAAAAGATTCAAGATTTAATTCTTGAGGAACAATACCTGTTATTTTTCTAGTAGTTCGATAATTTTTAACAATATCCATATTATTTATTTTTATTGTTCCAGTATTAAAATTTACAATTCCACAAATTGAGTTTATTAGTGTTGATTTGCCCGCACCATTTGGGCCAAGTAGAGCAAATATTTCTCCTTCTTTAATATTAAGATTTATATTTTCTAATGCTTTAACTGAATTTTTATAAAATTTAGTTAAACTATTTATCTCAAGTATATTCTTCATAATTTAAATTTTTGTAATTAGATTTGGAATATTTTGTTTAAATTTGAAATAACCTTTTTTTGAAAAAATCCAACTATTAACATCATATTTTCTATTAAAAATTATAAAATTAATTGATGGGTATTTTGTAATTATTTTTTTATAAATTTTTTTCCAATTTCCCTTAGTTACATAGGGTAAATAAATTTCTTGGATTTGAAATTTTTCTATCCATTTATCTAAATTTTCAAAATAACTTTCAAATTGAATATCAATTTTAATATTTTTATAAAAATCATCATCACTGAAACATGAAATACAAATACTTTTTATGTGTTTAATTATTTTTTCAGAGAAATTGTGATCATTATAATCTTCTAGTGGCAAACCTGTAAAAACATTTACTTTTTTATGATTTAAATCTTTTAGAATATTTAATTCATCAGTTGGTATTAAAATATATTTTATCTCTTCAAGATTATAATCAGAATTTAAATGTAGTTCATTTACATTATAAATTTTTTCTTCAATTAAAGGATTTGCATTTTCATTTAAAATTTCATTATCTGATATTTCAATATTACTATATTTTTCTATATTACTTTTTCTTGCCAAATAATTTTTACCCTTAGTCTGTATACCAGCAACCCATCTCCATGATAGAGTATTAGATGCTGGATCGCCATCCAATAAATGTTGCATAAAAAAATCTGCTCCAAGTTGCCAAGGTAAATTAAGAGTAAAAATCCAAATTGAGGCAAACCACATTCTTACATGGTTATGTAAGTATCCATTTTCTTTAAGATTATTTACCCAATTATTAAAAAATGATAGATTTGTATTTCCAGAAATTGCATTTAAATAAAATTTTTTATTACCAAATTCTTCAATTAATTTATTTCTATCTTCTAAATAATCAGAATAAACCGAAGGTCTATGTTCAAGCCAGCCTTTCCAATAAGTTCTCCAATAAATTTCTTGGATAAATTTCTCACATTCTCTAAGATCATATTTTTTTAAGACTTCCCCCAAAACTTTTTCTTCAGAAATTAGCCTATATCTTATGAAGGGAGATAATAGAGATGTAGTATTATTATTATTATTATTATTATTATTATTATTATTATTAGATCTGTCCTCACTGTAATTTCTATTTGCTTCATAATATTTTCCAGTTTTAGGCAAATAAGATAGGAGTTGCTCTTCAGCAAAGCTGATATTTGATTTAAACATTTTAGTATTGATTAATCGTCAGGTAATTTTTTAGAGCGCCTATTAAGTATTTCCATGTGACGTACTCTTAATACTACAATTGCGATAGCTAATATCAATATAGCTACAGATTCATATACATAGGCAGATGGATCAACATCTTTTCTTTGCATAATTATCATTCTGGCAAGAGCTGTCATTGCAATGAAAAGAGGGTAGCTCATTCTTATCATTTTCGAAACCCAGTACTCTTTAATCATTCCAATAATTTCAATATAAATAAATAGCAAAAGAATGTCCGCAAGTGTAACTTTGTAAACTGCAATCATACCTTGTATTTCCATACCAATGGCAATGATTGTACAAACAATAAGTACTGAAAGTACAATTTTTTCTAATAACTCAAAATAACTATTCATTTAAATTCTTTCTAATTTATTTAGTTGATTCTTGTTTTTGTAAAATAGAATTAATGCAAAAGCTTCATAAATAACCCAAGAAATCTGATATATTATTGGTTTTCTAATAATTTTTGCCAAAAACCTGTATTTTGGTATCTCTAACCACATTTCAATAAAAGCATCAACTCCTGAAAAAACTTTATTATTTTTTTTTGTATGTAGACGTCTTAAAAGTTCTTTTGCATTTTTATTTGTTTCTAATTTTGATTCATTTACATTATTTATGTCTACCCACTCAATATTATTCTTAGTTTTTTTATAGTGATTGATTTCAAAACTACAAATACTGCATGATTTGTTATAAAAAACTTTTGTCTCCATAATAATTAAATAACTTAAATATATTCAAATTCAATTGAACCTAATTGATTAAAATCAGCTTTAATTTTACTTTTAGGATAAATTCTAAATGCTTTAGTGCAAGATCCAGAACTAATAAACTGACCTTTAAGCATTGGCTCGCCTTTTTCTGCAAGATTGTTTATCAGCCAAAGAACTGCATTTAATGGATTATCCAATACATTTTTTGTATTTCCAGTATCTACAATTGTGTCATTTATTAATAAACTTACTTCAAAATTGTTAAGATCTACATCTTTAATTTTAATTAAATTTTCATCACGTATCCAAAATTCTGAGGCTCCATTAGTTGATATTACATTTAAGGCGCCAATCTCTGATAATGGTTTTCTAAATCTAAAATCAACTATTTCAACTGAACAAAATAAACCATCCAATAAATAATCTAAGTCTTTAAATTTGAAAGGTGCTTTAGAAATATTTATATCATCTTTTATTCTGAAACTAATTTCTGGCTCAACATATGGTTCAGAGAAATTTTTAGAATTTAATAATTGAATATTTTTTGAACTGTATCGGTTAAATAGATTTCCATAGAAAGGTTCTTTTATATTCATTTGTTTCTGTGCAGCTAGAGATGTGCATCCAACTTTTTTTCCAATACAGAAATTATCTTTCAGTTCTAAGTATCTCAGTTTTAAATTATCTTGAATTGCATAAGCCTCATCAATTGTCTGAGGTTCTAGATTTTTTAAAGAACTTAATCCAGTTTTATTTAATCTATGTTCAAATAAAATTTTTGATGCTTCTTGAATATTTTCTTTATTCATACTTTAATTGCGTACTTATTAATTTCTTCATATATGTCTAAACATTCTTTATAAATATATTCATAAGTTTTTGGCACAATATACTCTTTAGAATTTATGATGTTGAAAGTAGTAGAGGAGATTACATCTTGATACCAAACTTTAGACCAAATACCATCTGTATCTCTATAGCCTTTTGGCCAATTAAGCATATTTTGATCAAAATCTAAATTTAATTTTTGACACAAAATTTTTAAATACTTTTCAGGACTTGCTAATAAATAATCAGAGTTTATTACTATAGGCTCTTTTGAATTTAATAATTTAAAAATTTCATAAAGTTTTTTAAAACCTACATCTTGAATTGATTTTAAAGTATTTTTTTTTAAATATGAGACAATTACTTTAGCAGGATCACGGATTAAAAAGCAATTTATACCTTTGTTAATCCAATCTAAGCGTGTTTCATCTAAAATATGATGAGTCATATGTTTTTGATAAAATATTTTATACTCATTATCTTCTTTAGTGATTAAATTAATAACCTCATCTTCATTTGTATGATAGTGATCTATAATTTCATCTTTCATTGGATGATTTAAGTTAGTTTTTTTTAAATAATATGCATAAAAAGGTTCATCATAAACTTTTGTGTCTTTTCTATTTTCAAAAGATCGCATCAATGCAGTACTAATATTTCTTGGTCCAGACCAAACGAATAAATTAATCATTTAAAATAAATTATTATAAAAATTAGTTAATTCTTTAGTAATAGGATTTTTCTTTAATGAGTATTTTTTTTTATTTATTTGATTTACAGGTACAATTCCTGCGAAAGATCCTGTACAAAATGCTTCATCTGCATTTAATACTTCGTTTAATTTAAAATTTTTTTCTTTTACTTTTATTTTATTTTTTTTACATAGATCTATAATTTTCTGTCTCGTGATTCCTGTAACACAATATTTTCCTGTTGAGGTAAAGACTGTCTTATTTTTTACAAAGAAGAAATGCGTACTATTATTTGTAGCAATATTTCCATTAATATCAAACATAAGTGCTTCATCAGCATTCTTTTTATTAGCTTCAATACATGCTAGTATACAATTTAATTTACTAAGTGAATTTATTTGTGGATTTTGAACATTGATTGGCCCTCTAATAGTTTTTACTGTAACCAATTTTAATCCTTTTTTGTAAGTTTTAATATCTGGTTTTTTATATTCAGGAATTATGATTATGGTTGGTTTGGATATTGTAACTTTTGGTGATTGATAAGGAGTAGATTTAAAACCTCTAGAAATAATTATTCTTAAATGAACATCTGTTTTCATTTTATTAACTTTAATTGTATTCTTTAAGGCTTCAGTAAGTTTTTGACGTGATAAATGAATTTTTAAGTCAATTAGTTTAGCGTCTTTATACAATCTATCTACATGATCCCTAAGAAAAACAAAATTATTATTATGATACCTTAATGAGTCCCAGACTCCATCTCCAAGAAGAACTGATGAATCAAAAACTGATATTTTAGCATCTTTTCTTTTATAAAATTTCCCATTTATATAAATTTTTATATTATTATTTCTTTTATCTTTAAGAAAATCATGACTTGAAACCATTATTATTTTTATCGTAATAGTTATTATTGATCTACTAAATAATAAAAATATAAAATTGAAAACAAAAGAGTGACTTATATTAAAATTAATATAACGAAATATAAATCAATTTAATCATGTATAACAAAAATTTTATCGTTATTTGCCTATCTTCTATGATTTCAGCTTTTCCACCAATGATTGTTGTTCTATTAGGGGGAATTATAACTTCAAAAATAATGTTAAAA
The DNA here is from genome assembly GCA_902597795.1 of uncultured Alphaproteobacteria bacterium. Classification (GTDB taxonomy): domain Bacteria; phylum Pseudomonadota; class Alphaproteobacteria; order HIMB59; genus CACPNW01. The sequence continues at coordinate 21,500 of CACJZA010000012.1, forward strand.
GACTCATTAGCAACTTTGCCAATGACTTTAATGATTATTGGTATAGCATTGTCTGCACCAATTGCATCAAAATTAATGAGTATTTGGGGCAGGAAAAAAGGCTTTATATTTTCTTCTTTTCTAAGTACTTTAGCATTATTGTTATGTTCATTATCAATATATAATCAGGACTTTATTATTTTTGCTTTAGGAAATTTTTTAATTGGATCTTCACAGGCATTTAGTAATCAATATAGATTTGCGGCATCAGAGTCAGTTTCTAAGGAATATATACCAAGGTCTATATCTATAATTTTATTGTTAGGGATTATATCAGCGTTATTGTCTACTAACTTTTCTGAATACTTTAAAGATTACTTTCCAAATTATTTATTTCTTGGAAGTTATATTTTTTTATCTATAACAGCTGTAGTTCCAATTTTTATTCTTTTATTTTATGATGAAAATGTAAATATTAAAAATAAAAGTAAATTTCAGTTCAAAACTATTGTTTCTCTAATAAAAAATATAAAAATTCTACAAGCTATTATTAGTGCAGGATTTGGATATTTTATAATGGCAATTATCATGACGGCAACACCATTACATATGCATTTAGTGAACAACTTTACTTTATTTCAAACAAGTATTGTTATACAATTTCATGTTATAGGAATGTTCCTGCCTTCATTATTTTCTGGAGATCTAGTAAAAAAATTTGGAAATACTAATATAATTTATTCTGGTGTAATTATTTTATTTATGAGTATAATTATTAACATATCATTTGATTTTTACTATTCATATTTGGCAGGTTTGATATTACTTGGCATAGGTTGGAATTTTTTATTTGTTTCTGGATCTAGTTTGTTAGTTGTTTCTTATGAAGAAAAAGATAAGTTTACCGCACAAGGTTTAAATGATTTTATTGTCTTTTCTACACAAGGCATTGGAGCTTTATCTGCTGGTTTTCTTTTATATTATTCTAATTGGAAAATACTAAATATACTTTGTATTCCACTTTTGATAGTTGTTGCATTCGTTTCTTTTCGCGCATCAAAAAAATCTATTTAATATAAAAATCTTTAAAAATTAGATATTTTATTTATAGTTATTTTAATGACTAAGGTTGGCTTTATTGGTGTTGGATATATGGGTTATGGAATGGTTAAAAACTTATTAAAAAAACACAAAGTTTTTATTTTTGCTCATAAAAATAGAAAACCAATAAATAAATTAGTAAAATTTGGAGCAATAGAATTAAAGTCTTATAAAGAATTAAAAAATAATAATTTAAATTGTTTAATGCTTTGTGTAACTAATACCCCGATTGCACTTAAGGTAGCTAACGAAATTAAGAATTTCATAAATAAAAAAACAATTATTATTGATCTTACCACACATGATAAAAAAGGTGCATCACAAATGAATAAAATTTTTAAATCTAAAAATATCGATTATAATTTTTGTGGAGTTATGGGAGGCCCAGTTCAAAGTGAACAAGGTATATTAGGTGGTATTTATGGAGGTAAGAAAAGAAATTTTTTAAAATGTAAAAAGTACCTTAATGCTTTCTGTAAGTCTGTCTTTAATTTTGGTGATGTATCTAAGGCATCTTCTGCAAAATTATTGTCTAACTTTTTATCATTAATGACTACCACTAGTGTGATAGAATTTTTTAAATCTGCAAAAAAACTAGACATTAATATTAAGCTCTTATGTGATGTTGCTAGATTGGGTTCTGGAAATTCAGGAGCTTTAAATAGAATTGCAGATAAAGCTATAAAAGGTGATTACAAAGGATATGTTTTTTCTGTAGATAATACATATAAAGATTTGAATTATATTAATGACCTTGTTTCAGATTTACCAAATGCCAATAAACTTTCAAAAATGGCAAAATCATTTTACAAACAAGCTTCAAAAAAAGGTTTTGGAAACTTACTAGTTAGTGAATTAATCGATAAGGAAAAATATTAATAAATGGATAAGCTAATTCCAATTATCTACATGATTGGGGTTCTTTTATTGATTTTACCATCTTTCTTAAGCTCGAATAATAATTTAAAAACTTTTTTTACTAATTTATCTATTTGGGTATCTATAGTATTGGTTGTTTTGTCTTTTTACTTTGCCTACAATTATTTTCTTTGATTCACTAAATCAAATTTAATTTATTTAGATGTAGACTAATTTAATACAAATATTTATACGAGTCTTCCATGCCAAATCAATTTGTAGCCAAATCGAGAAGATTAAGAAGTACTATTTATTCTTCAAGAATTGAAAACCAAGGCGTTACTTCTTATACAATATACAATCATATGTTGCTTCCTGCAGGTTTTGAGGGAAGTCTTGAAGAAACATATAAACATTTAAAAAATCATGTTCAAATATGGGATGTAGCTGCCGAGAGACAAATAGAAATTAAAGGTAAGGACGCTTATCAATTAGTTCAATTAATGACTTGTAGAGATTTAAGTAAGGCCAAAGAGGGCAAATGTTATTACTGTCCAATAATTGATGAAAATGCGGGAATGATTAATGACCCTGTAGTGCTGAAATTTAACAATGAAAAATGGTGGATTTCAATTGCTGACTCAGACGTTTTGTTATTTGCTAAAGGTCTTGCTATAGGAAAAAATTTAGAAGTTTCTATTACTGAACCGGATGTAAATATTATGGCTGTTCAAGGTCCTAAGGCTTTTAATTTGTTAGAGAAAGTTTTTGGTAAAGAAATTTTAGAATTAAAATTTTATAATTTTAAATATTTTAATTTTAAAAATAGCAAACATTTAATTGCTAAATCTGGTTGGTCAAAACAGGGAGGTGTTGAAATTTATGTTGAAGACACAAAGTCTGGTTTAGAATTATATGATTTATTATTTGAAGAAGGTAAAGAGTTTAATGTCAAACCAGGATGCCCTCATTTAATTGAGAGAATTGAAGGTGCTTTACTCTCTTATGGTAACGACATGGATATAAATGATAATCCTTTTGAATGTGGATTAGATAAATTTGTTAATCTAGAAAATGATATTGAATTTCTTGGGAAAGAAAAATTAATTAAAATTAAAAAAAATGGAATAAATAAAAAATTAATGGGAGTAAAGATTAATATTGAAAAAATTAATTTAAGATCATCAATTCATTTATCAATTAGTGATAAAATAATTGGTGAAATTAGATCTGCAGTCTTTTCCCCTACATTTAAAATGGTTATAGGAATTGCAATGATTAATAAACCTTACTTTTTAACTAAAGATCAATTTGATATAATTATTGAAAATAAAAAATACAAAGGAGAAATTTGCGATATTCCATTTGTATAAGTTATGAATAATAATGTAAAAGCTATTATTTTAGCTTTAGTCGCTTCTGTTTCAGGAGTAACAATGAATGTTCTTGTTAAATTTTCCCTTCAAGATATAAATGTATTTACTGCTGGATTTTTAAGATTTCTTTTCGGGTTTATTTTAATTCTTCCTTTTATTTTTTATACTAAGTTTCAAAACTTTAAGACACCAAACTTAAAAATTCATTTTACAAGAGGAATTTTGAATATTCCAATGATGTTACTAGGATTTTCTGCACTACAATTTATACCTTTAGAACAAATAAAAGCAATTTCTTTTGTTTCACCTATAATTGTAGTTGTTTTAAGTGTAATTTTTTTGAAAGAAAAAATTTATTTAATCCGAATTGGTGCTTTGCTAATAGGTTTAGTTGGAGTCTTTGTTATTTTGAGACCAGGTATTGTTCCAATAAATGTGGGAGCATATTTAGTTTTATGTTCTTGTGCTATTTGGTCAGTAGTTGTCATAATTACAAAATTTGCAGCAAGAGTTGATAGTGCTTTTACAATTTTATCTTACCAATATACTCTAGTTACCGTCTTATCTTTTCCTATTGCTTTATATTTTTGGCAATCACCATCATCAGAAACCATATTTTATTTAATCTTTGCTGGTATTGCTGGAACGATAGTACATTTATGTATCAATACAGCTTATAAGCTAACAGATTTATCAGTTTTACAGCCTGTAAATTTTTCCAGACTATTGATTGCATCTTTATTTGGTTTTTTAATCTTTGATGAAATACCTGATATTTGGACGTTAATAGGAGGTTTAATAATTTTTTCATCAATTCTTATTATTACTTATAGAGAAAATTATCTAAAAAAAGATATAGCAAAGCAATCAATACCAATTAAACTTTAATTTTAAATGAATAATAATATTAAAGCTATTTTATTAACCCTGTCTGCATCTTTTTTTGCAGTTTTAATGGAAGTATTTATACGAGCAGCGCAATATGATTCAAATGTTTTTACAATTGGTTTTTTAAGATTCTTTTTTGGTTTATTAATTATTTTTCCATATTTAGTTAAAAATAATTTTAAAACTTATAAAACAAAAAATTTGAAATTTTATATTATTCGTGGATTTTTTAATATTCCTGTTATGATTTTTGGTTTTAGCGCTCTTGTTTATATACCTTTAGAACAATTTAAAGCTATGAATTTTCTAAGTCCAATAATTGTCGTTTTTTTAAGTTTTTTAATTTTTAGGGAGAAAATTTATCAATATAGGATTTTAGCATTAATTATTGGATTTTTAGGCACCTTAATTATTATAAGGCCGGGTTATGTAGAATTTAATATTGGCACAATAATGGTTTTAATTTCTTTAATTTTTTGGTCTTTTATAATCATTCTTTCAAAATATGTTTCAAAAGATGACTCACCAATTACTATGGTTTTATATCAGTATACTTTAATGACTTTTTTTTCATTACCTCTAGCAATTTATTTTTGGGAAATGCCATCATTTATTTCAATGATATATGTTTTTATAGGAGCTATATCTGGAACAATTTTACATTTATCTTTGGGTTTAGCATATAAATACGCTGATTTATCAGTTACTCAACCAATATGGTTTACTGGTCTAATTTTTGGATCAAGTTTTGGATATTTAGTGTTTAATGAAATACCTGATCTGTGGACATGGATAGGAGGAATTGTTGTATTTTCATCTGTGTTAATAATTACTTATAATGAAAGAAATAAAGAGAAAAAAAATAAAAATAATATTATTTCTTCTATAAACTAATAAGATATAATTAAAAGATATGGTTTCAAAATATAAATTTTATGGCATGTGGCCCGTAGCTCCTACACCATTTCATGATAATGGTGAAGTTGATTACGATTCTATGTCTAATATTTTAGAATGTATGATCGATCAACAAGTTGATGGAATTTGTATACTTGCAAATTATTCAGAACAATTTTTACTCTCAGATGATGAAAGAGAAAAATTAACAAAACATTGTTTAAGAAAAATTGATGGTAGGGTTAAAACAATTACTACCATTTCTCATTTTTCTACAGACATTGCTCTTTCAAGAGCGCGATTAGCTAAATCAGAAAATAGCACGATGGTAATGGTAATGCCTCCATATAATGGAACAATGAAAGGAAATCAGGATCAAATTTTTAAACAATTTGAAATTTTAAGTTCCGCTGAAATACCTATCATGATCCAAGATGCTCCCTTATCAGGAATTGACTTATCCGTATCTTTTCTTACTAAGCTTATTTCAGAAATAGAATATGTTAAATGTTTTAAAATTGAATCAGCTCAACCTGCAGCAAAAATTAGACAATTAATCAAAAATTGCCAAGATAAAATTGATGCACCTTTTGATGGTGAAGAGTCAATTGGAGTATTGTCAAATTTATATGCAGGCATAAGTGGTTCTATGAGTTCAGCTCTTTTACCAGATAAAATTAGACCAGTTGTAATTGATTTTTTAGAAGGAAAAATAGATAGTGCAGAGGAAAAATACAATTATATTTTACCCTTAATTAATTTTGAAAATAAGCAATGTGGATTTCAAGCAACAAAAATTGCTATGAAAGAAGGCGGTGTAATTAAATCAGCTTTTTGTAGACATCCTATAAAAATTTTAGATGATCACACTAAAAATCTCCTTATATCAATGGCAAAAAAATATGATTTAGTTTCAATGAATTGGGGTAAATAATATAATTTAATTGACAAATATCATTTAAAAATTATTTATTATTTATGCGTAGACTATTTGAAGGACTTCTTGAAAGAGCAATGTTTTCTAGTAGATGGGCATTGGCTCCAGTTTATGTTGCTCTATGTCTTACTTTGCTAGTTATCACATACAAAGTCATAACATTATTCATTTATGAGATTACACACTTAAATGAATTAACCTTAAATGAACTTCTTGTGTTTGTTTTGCATATTGTTGATTTAGCCCTTGTAGGTAACTTGGTTCTAATGGTTATTTTCGCTGGATACGAAAATTTTGTGTCAAAAATTGATATTGCAAATCAATCGGAAGATAAACCAGAGTGGATGGGTAAACTTGATTTTTCTGGTTTAAAATTAAAACTTATTGCCTCAATAGTAGCTATTTCTAGTATTGGTTTACTAGAAGCATTTATTGATGTTGGTTCGAAAACATCAGACGAAATCTATTTAATGATATTTATTCATGCTGTATTTATTCTATCAGGCTTAGTTATAGCAATAATGGATTATATAAGTGGAATTACAAAACATCACCCATAATTAATTATAAATGAAACTTGATAAGTTTTTCGATGAAAAAACTGTCATAGATTTAAGTTTTTTTAATTTCTCTAATGCTGTTACAGCAGCCTATTTTGCCAATCGAAACTTAGAAGTTCTGAGAGTAAATAAAAATTTTAAAAAATTTTTTCCTATTCTCAAAACTGTAAATAATATTCCTTTCGCTAGTATTTTAGAACAACTTGGAGTTGCAGATGAGTATATTAAAAATTTTCAACAAAAATTAGAAAATAATGGTTTTGTTATTATCCCTAAAATAGAAATTAAAATTGGTGATGAAATTAAAGTATATTCTTTACTTTCTGCATATACTGAAAACAAAGATTTTCCTTTTTTAAATGGTATTCAAGGACAATTTGTAGATAGAACTGATGAATATAATCTTCGAAGGGAGAAGGAAGAATTACTTGATCAAAAATTAAAAGATAGAGAATTGATTGAAGAAAAAACGAAAAGATTAGAAAATATTGCTAATAGGTTATCAAAATATCTTTCACCTCAAGTATATAAGTCTATTTTTGATGAAGAAGAGTCAGGTAAAAAAACAAAAGAAAGCTACGTAAGAAAAAATTTAACAATTTTTTTCTCTGATATTGTAAATTTTACTGATTTATCTGATGCGTTAGAAGCAGAAAAACTTGCTCTAATCTTAAATAATTATCTAAGTGAAATGAGTTTAATTGCAATAAATTCAAATGCTACAATTGATAAATTTATTGGAGATGCAATTCTTTCCTTTCATGGAGCTCCTGAAACACTAGGAGATGAGAATGATGCTATTAATTGTATAAGCATGGCTTTAGAAATGAAAGAACGAGTTAAAGAGCTGCAATCTTTCTGGATCAGACAGGGTGTTAAAGGTGGATTAAAGGTAAGATATGGAATCTCTTCAGGTTTTGCAAATGTTGGTGATTTTGGATCTAGCGTAATGAGTGATTATACAGCAATAGGTTCTTCTGTAAATTTAGCTTCTAGATTGCAATCCATTGCTCCTGAAAATGAAATTATTATTTCTGATACAACATATAATTTAGTTAAAAATCAAATAAACTGCGAAGTGTATGAAGAAATAACTCCTAAAGGTTTTGTAAGACCTGTTAAAACTTACAAGGTAATTGATTTTAAAAATAAGAAAAATAGCAAAACAAAAAAGTCATATTCGAAAAAAGGTAACCACGTGGATATTCAAATATTTGATAGTTCTGATATGAAAGCTGCAATGAAAGAATTGAAAAAATTACAAGAAGATTTTAGTAAAGAAATTGACGAAGAGTAGGGGATTTATTCTATTTTAAAAAATTTATTATTGCATTCTTAATATCATTAACAAGATTTTTATTTTCATCTTTAGTTAATTGACTTTCATTTTTTTTCTTATCAAGTTTTAACTTTCTTTGTGCTAAAATATTTGCAACATAATCATACACATTAGGATTTTTAGAAAATATATCTTTTATAATATCTTTGCTAACTTTTATTACTATACAAGGAGTTTCTGCTATCACATTAGCAGATCTTGGTTCACCAGTAAGAAGACTTCCTTCACCAACAAAATCTCCAACACCAAGTTTGGCTAAAAATACTTTATCTTTATTTTCATTATCTAAGTATACAGATACTACCCCGTCGTTTATAACGTAAAGAGAATCTCCAGAATCATTTTGTTTAATAATGTAATCGTCTTTTTCAAAATGGAGTCTTTCTGCATTTTCAGCAATTTCATCTAAATCTTCAGAATTTAAAGACATAAAAATAGGAATTTTTTGTAATAGGACCCTATTTTTTACTGACTCGTTATAAGGATTAAATTCACTAACCTGGCTTTTTTCAAAATCTTCTCGACTTCTGTGTATATCAAGAGCATGCAGTCCTGTATCTTCTTCGAGTTTTCCATAAAGTTTTCCAGCAGACATTTGCACACCTGCATGTCTTAAAGTTTTGTGAATTTCCATCATAACACTATCTTGCATCGAATTTTTTAAAATTCTTTTTGTGCAATCAAAAGCAACAACAAATTCTAATCCAAACTCATTAGCACCAATGAAACGAACCCACTGTAAATTTAATTGCTCTCTACCATCAACAGGTTTTGCTTTTTTAAGAGCATTATAAAGCAATTTTGAAATATTTTCTGGGTCATGAGATGGGTGAAAATATAATTTATTAAAAATATGGAATCCCTCACTCATTTTCTCTTTATCTTGCTTGCTCCAATTAGTTAAAATTGAATCTGCAACTATTTCATTAGGAATGATAACTTCAGTATTCTGAAATGTTCTTATTCTTGTACTTCTCCAGGTAATATTTTCTACATAACCTGTTTTATCATCAACAGTAATCCAATCATTTATTGCAAATGGTCTCTCAATATTTACAAAAATTCCTTTAATTAAATCTGATAAGCTTGATTGTAGAGAAAGGGCAATTGCAGCAAAAACTATACCACCTGCAGCAAGTATACTTGTAAGTTCTAAATTAAAAACAAAGGATAAAACTAAAAATGCAGGTATCGCAAATAATAAAAACTGAAAAAGAAATGTTATTATCTCAGGTATTGTTGTTCCTGATTTATCATTTAGTGATAATACTTCGTATTTATAAAACATCATTATGAATATTGATGGAATAAAATATAAAGTTATCATTAAGATTTTATCTGTAAGGTTACTTACAGTTTCATTAATTAAAAAAAATTCCTTTTGAATAACTATATCATAGGAAAAATTTACCATTAGATATGATAAAATAGGAAGTATAATGATAGTAAATAGTACTCGTGTAAATTTCT
>CACJZA010000013.1 GCA_902597795.1 uncultured Alphaproteobacteria bacterium
TCTTACCCAATCATAGGTTTTACTCCTCAGCATTATTTGTCTGTTTGGGTTGGTAATGAATTTTATAAACAATTCTTAAATACTATGATTGTAACAGGTGGGGTTGTTACAATTTCATTAACTGTTGGAACACTAGCTGGTTATGGATTAGCAAGAAGTAATTCTATGATTGCCTTTTGGCTTTTAATTTTTGCTTTAATTTTTAGAGCCTTACCTCATTCTGTTTTGGTTACTGGTTATTTAGAACCTTTTATAAATTATGGATTATATGGAAAAAAAATTGCTGTTATTGTTTTGTTAGTAGCTATTAACCAACCTTTTACAATATGGATGCTGAGATCATTTTTTATGAATATACCTCAAGATTTAGATGAAGCTGCTCAAATTGATGGATGTAATCCTTTTCAAGCTTTCTGGAAAGTTGTGATGCCTTTAATGTGGCCAGGTGTAATTACAACAGGATTATTTTCTTTCTTGTTAGCTTATAATGATTATCTTGTTGCAGCATTATTATTAGATGGACAATCACAAACTATGGTTCCAGCAATTATGCAATATTTTAATATGGAAACTAAAATGACAGATTTAGTTGAGTCAATTGCTGCTGCTGCATCAATTACCGCACCATTGTTTTTGTTAGTGATGTTTTTCCAAAAACAAATAGTGTCTGGTTTAACTCAAGGTGCAGTAAAGGGTTAACAATAATATGATAATTATTTATTAAAATTATAAGATGAAATACAAAGCATTACTTTTTGGATCAATTGGAACACTGATTGAATCTTCTAATATCCAACGTAATTCATTTAACGAAGCCTTTAAAGAAGCTGGTTTAGATTGGTATTGGGACGAGCAAGATTATAGAATTTTATTAAAAAAATCAGGTGGCACTAAGAGAGTAGAAGATTTTGCAGAAAAAAATAATATCAATGTTAATGCATCACAAATTAGAGATAGAAAAACAGAATTATTTAGTTCATTCATTATTCAAAACAAACAAAAATTAAGAGAAAGTGTTTATGAAATGATTAGATATACTAAAGATAATAATATTAAACTTGCATTCTCAACTTCTACAACTGTAAATAATGTAGAAGCTGTATTTGAAAGTCTTTCTAATCAAATTTCAAAAGCGGATTTTGATTTTATTGGAAATAGATCATTTGTTAACAATGAAAAACCTCATCCAGAGATATATGAAGTAACACTAGAAAAATTAAATTTAAAACCTGAAGAATGTCTTGCAATTGAAGATACAGAGGAAAGTAGTAATGCCGCTGTTAATGCAAGTGTTAAATGTATTGCATTTCCAGGTGATTTTCACAAAGAAGATAAATTTGATATGTGCATCAAAAAAATGAATTTATTAGATCAAACCATTTTTTCATTGTAAATTATACGCATAAATGTTTCTAAAAAAATTCGAAGTAAAAGATAAGACTGCGCTTGTTACAGGTGCAGGTAAAGGGATTGGTAAAGCATCTGCAATCGCACTGGCAGAAGCTGGAGCAAATTTAATAATTATAAGTAGAACAGAAAAAGATCTTATAGCTGTTAAAAACCAAATTAAAAAAATTAAAAGAAAATGCAACTACTTTGTTTGTGATGTAACAAATTTAAAAGAAATAAAAAAAATATTTTCTAAAATTCCAAAATTAGACATATTAGTAAATAACGCTGGAACAAATAGGCCAGAATATTTTACTAAAATTAAAAGAAAAGATATGAGTGAAGTGGTTGATCTTAATATTAAAGCATCATTTGATATTGCTCAATTAGCAACAAAAATTATGCTAAAATCAACAAATAGAAAAAAAAGTGGTGGATCAATTATAAATATTTCATCTCAGTTAGGTAAAGTTGGAGCTCCTCTTAGAAGTGTTTACAATATGACCAAGTTTGGCGTTGAAGGTCTAACTAAAGGAATGGCTATCGATTTAGCAAAACACAACATTAGAGTTAATTCAGTTTGCCCTACATTTGTTGAAACTCCTATGGTTAAAAAATTTTTCAAAGATAAAAATTTTAAAAAATCTGTTATTGAAAATATACCTTTAGGAAAAGTAGCAACAGAAAGTGATATTGCTAGTGCAGTAGTGTATCTTGCTTCTGATGCTGCATCGATGATAACTGGCTCTTCATTAGTAATTGATGGAGGATGGACTGCTAAATAATGATTTCTAGAGAATTAAAAAATTTTTTTGCCAACTATCAGATTGCAACTCAAACATTTAACAAAAAGACAATTGAAAAATCATTAAGCAATTATTTTACAAAAGAATCTTTATTTAATTTTTGCCATCCTTTTGGAACTTTTAAAGGTTTAAATAATTTTCTTTCTAAATGTATTTTGCCATTATTGGATAGTATCCCTGATCTAGAAAGAAGAGATATGATTATTATGGCGGGAAAAACCCCTGAAGGGCAAAAATGGATAGGTACAATGGGTAATTATATGGGAACTTTTATAAAACCATACTTAGATATTCCACCAACAGGCAATTTAATTCATATGCGCTATCATGAGTTTTTTAAAATAGAGGAAAATAAAATTACTGAAGTACAATCTATTTGGGACTTACCTGAAATTATGATGCAAGCAAATGCATGGCCAATGTCTCCTCAACTTGGTGCATTTCTGTGTACCCCAGCTCCTATGACTGGAGATGGCTTGTCAATAAATGGAGAAAAGAAAGAAAATTTTGATCATGTTATAGATATGTTAAATGATTTATCCTTACATCCTAAAAATCCAGATCCAAAAATTATGAATCTAGAAAAATATTGGCACCCAAATCTTAATTGGTACGGACCAGCCGGAATTGGAACAGGTAGAGGTATAGCAGGTTTCAGACATTGGCATCAAATCCCATTTTTAAGAGCAATGCCAGATAGAAAAGGTGGTTCATCAAATGAAAAATTAGCCACCGATGGCATGGAAGATTTGCAAACACACTGGATACATGAAGGAAATTATGTGTGTGAAACAGGTTGGCCTAATATGAGATTAACAATAACCAATGATGGCTGGATGGGTATTGCTCCATCAAATCAAGCACTAGAAATGAGAAGTCTTGATTTCTGGAGGCTAGAAAATGGTTTGATTAGAGAAAATTGGGTCTTAATTGATTTACTTGATATTTATAGACAAATTGGAATCAATATATTTGACAGAATTAAAGAGTTTAATAAAGCTCGTCAAACAGGACATATCAATTTATCTGATGGATTAGATGTTTTAAAGTAGCTAATTTTCCTTATTAATAAAATAAGTTGCTACGATTACAATTATACCACCAATAAAAGTAATTAAAGTTGGTATTTCATAAAAAATTATAAACGTTAACAACACACCAAATACAGGAAATAAAGCATAAAATGGAAAAACTCTATTAACAGGGTACATCCTATATAAATAAAACATCGACATGTGAGCAGCAATAGAAACAAAGATACCTGAATGTAATATTAATAACCATGACTGAAAACTAATATTTTTTATTTCATTTAATGTTTGTCCTTCAAATATTGATGATGAGACAATTAATAATATAAATCCAATTAATCCCATTACTGCATTTGTGAGTGTGACTTCTAAATCTTTTAGGTATCTGGAAAATACCTGCGCACTTGCATAAAAAAAGGCCATTAACGTTATTAAGATTAATGCAAAAATTTCATTTCTTATCAATGGATCAAAGCCTAATAAAATAATACCAAAAAAAGAAATAAATATAAGTACCCATTTTTTAATACTTACTTTTTCTTTTAAAAAAAATGAGCTTAATAATATTGCAAATGGTACAGCCAGTTGAGAACCAATAATTATTGGAGAAACTATGTTTGCTTCATTTAAAGATAATGTCATAAAAACATTTGCCAAAAACCCCATAGAAATTGAAAAAAAGAGAAGTGGTAACCAGTATTTTTTTTCAGGAATTCTAAATCGCCAAAAAGGCAAAAGGCATATGAAAACCACTAACATTCTTAAACTTCCCATTAATAATGGGGGCACATTTTCATTAAAAATAACTTTCTGAACAGGGTAGGCACTTCCAAATAAAAAAGTGATAATTAAAATTAAAAAGTAATGTCTTAAAAGCATTCGAGCTAAAATTTATTTTCTAATTAGTTATTTGCAGCAACTACAGCTGCCATAATTGATGCAAGTTTAGAATTTTTACTATCTGCTCTGCTAGGGACTACAACTGGTACTTTACCACCAATTACTATTCCTGCCGCACACGCGTTCATAAAATAAACCATTATTTTAGATAAAGAATTTCCAGTTTCTAAATTAGGCACTAATAGTATATCAGCATCACCAGCAACATCATTTTTAACCCCTTTTATTGTAGCCGCTTCCTCAGAAACAGCATTATCAAAAGCAAGCGGTCCATGAATAAAAGCATTAATTTTTTCTTCTAACGCAAGTTCCATAACTTTTTTAGCATCAACTGAACTTGGCATACTGTTAATTGGATCTTCTGTACCTGATAAAATTGCCACTTTTGGTTTGTTGCTATTTAATTTGTTATAAAAATGAACAGCATTTTTGAGAATCTGTAATTTAATATCAACTCTTGGTAAAACATTCAAGGCACCATCAGTGATAAAAAGCGGTTTTTTAAGCTGTGGTGTAGTCATATGCCAGATATGACTTAATCTTCTACCATCAAGTAAATTAAATTCTTTTTTTAAATAAGAGCGCATTAAAATGTCAGTATGAAGATTCCCTTTAATTATAATTTTGCTTTTATTTTCATTAGAAATTTGACAAGCTATTGAAGCACTATCCTCTTCATCTTTAGCCTCTACAATATTAAAATTTGAAATATCCAAACTTAAATTTTTTGCTGTTTCAGCAATTAAACTTTTATTTCCAATTAAAGTTGGATCGATAAGGTTCATATTTTTACCTTCAATTACAGCTGATAATATGCTTTCTTGAGTGGGGCACACAACAGCTGCTGGTATGTTAGGAGTCTTCAAAGCTTTACTTTTAAGATCTTCTGGTAATGTGCTCATATTTGGTATTCTCTCTATACCACTGCTACAATTTTTCCTATGATATTTGTTTGTTGTGTAAGAAATATTCTTTGATTTATTGATAATTTCATATACTCAATCTTTTATAAGGAAAAAAATGGACTTAGAAAAAAGAACTGAAATACCTAATTCATTAGAAGAACATTGGATGCCATTTACATCTAATAAAGACTATAAAAATAGCCCAAGATTAATGGTTAAGGCAGAAGGTGTTTATTATACTGATCATTATGGAAATAAATTAATTGATGCTAGCTCAGGATTATTTTGTAGTCCAGCGGGTCATTCAAGACCAGAAATAAGAGAAGCAGTATCAAAACAATTAGAGCAATTAGATTATGTTCAACCATTTCAACAAGGTTTTGGCGGTTCATTTGATTTAGCTAGAAAAGTTTCAAAACATACGCCAGAAGATTTAAATAAAATATTTTTTACTATTTGTGGTTCATCAGCTGTAGAAACAGCAATTAAAACAGCGATAGCATATTTTAAAGCAAAAGGAGAAGGTCATAGATCTCACATAGTAGGAAGAGAAAGAGGTTATCATGGAATGAATATTGGAGGAATTTCTGTTGGAGGAATGATTGCTAATAGAAAAACTTTCTCAAATATTCTCATGCCAAATGTACACCATCTAAGACATACTCATTTAACTGAAAATTTATTTGTAAAAGGCGAACCTGAAACAGGTGCTGATCTAGCAGATGATCTTGAAAGAATTGCTGGTAACATAGGCGCTGAAAATATTGCAGCATGTATTGTTGAGCCAGTAGCAGGATCAACAGGAACTTTAGTTCCGCCAAAAGGATATTTAAAAAGACTAAGAGAAATTTGTGACAAACATGGAATTCTTTTAATTTTTGATGAAGTTATTACTGGCTGGGGAAGAATGGGTGCTCCATTTGCAGCCCAAGCTTTTGATGTTTGTCCTGATATTATGACAATGGCTAAAGCAATTACTAATGGTGTTGTACCTTTAGGAGCAGTAGCTTCACGTGATCATATCTATGATACTATTGTTGATGCTTCACCTACAGGAGCTATAGAATTTTTTCATGGTTATACTTATTCTGCTATACCTGTTTCAATGGCAGCAGGTTTAGCAATGCAAGATATAATAGAGAAAGAAGATTTATTTAATAGAGCAAAAGATATGTCTCCATATTTCTTAGATGGTTTATTTACTTTGAAAGATTTAGATATCATTACTGATATAAGAGGATATGGAATGATGGGAGGAATTGATATTAAAATGGATGAGCGTTTAGGCAAAGCTGGATATGCGTGTTTCAAAAAATTATTTGAAGCAGGCTTAAGCTTGAAAGCAACAGGTGATTGCTTAATTGTTGCACCGCCATTTACTTGTGAAAAAAAACATATTGATGAGATAATTGAAAAATTAAGAACAGGTATTTCAAACTATATGCATGACAGATAATGAAAATAGGTGTTCCCTCTGAGATTAAAGCTCAGGAGTCTAGGGTTGGGCTTACTCCGCAAAGTGTTAAAGAATTAGTAAAGAATAAACATACAGTACTAATTCAAAAAGATGCCGGTATTGGTGCTGGATTTTCCAATAGTGATTATGAATTATCAGGTGCAAAAATTGTAAATTCAGCTGAGGATATTTTCAATGATTCTGAAATGATTGTAAAAGTAAAAGAACCTCTAATGAATGAAGTATCAATGATAAGAGAAAACCAAATTTTGTTTACTTACTTACATCTTTCAGCAGCTCCAGAATTGACAAAGGGCTTAATTGATTCAAATTCAATTTGTATAGCTTATGAAACAGTAAGTGATCATAATAATAAATTACCTCTACTAGCACCAATGAGCGCTGTAGCCGGTAGAATGTCGATTCAAGCTGGCGCGTATTCACTTGAAAAACATAAGGGTGGAAGTGGTTTACTCTTAGGAGGTGCGCCTGGGGTTCAGCCTGGAAATGTCTTAATTTTAGGCGGGGGTGTTGTAGGTGAAAATGCAGCAATAATTGCTACTGGAATGCAAGCAAAAGTTTTCATCGTTGATAAATCAGAAAAAAGATTAGAAGAATTACAAGAAAGATTTGGTGATAAAATAGAACCACTACACAGCGATAAAATAAATCTAAAAGATTATATTTCTGAATGTGATTTACTAATTGGTGGCGTACTTGTTCCAGGCTCTAATGCTCCAAAGATTATAACTAAGGACATGATAAAAGAGATGAAAAGTGGATCAGTAATTGTTGATGTTGCAATTGATCAAGGTGGTTGTGTTGAAACTAGTAAACCAACAACTCATGCAAACCCTACATATGTTGTTGATGACGTTGTTCATTACTGTGTTGCAAATATGCCAGGGGGAGTTCCTAGAACTTCTACACTTGCTTTAAATGCAGTTACTTTACCATTTATTCAAAACTTAGCTTCTAACGGTTTTAATGATGCTTTAAAAAATGATAAAAATTTTATGAATGGTTTAAATATTTTTAAAGGTGCCGTTACATATAAAGCTATTGCTGATGATTTAAATTATGATTATGCTAATCCAGAAACTTTAGTCCACTAAAAACTATCAGCAGCTTCCACCATTATTTTTAATTTTATTTTTGCTAAATCTCGAGGTAAGTGACCAAGGCCGCAATCAGGAGCAACAATCAATTGTTTCGTATCAATAAACTTTAATGCATCATTTATTCTTGAGACAATTTCTTCTTTAGTCTCAACTTGAGAGCTTGCTATTTTTACTAAACCAAAAATAACTTTTGTTTGTTTAAAATCTTTTAAAAAATTTAAATCATTATATCGATGAGCATCTTCAATAGAAACTGTATCTATAATTGACTCATCTAAAGCTTTACTAATTTTACTGTAAGAATCTAAAGGCGCTTTTGGATAATCTACTGCATCTAATTTATCAGGATAGCCGCAACAAATATGAGTAATTTTTTCTATACTTTGATTATTAATATCCTTAAAACATCTTTCTAGGTTTTTAATTCCAAAATTAAGAGCATTTTCTGGTTTTCTAGCAAACAACGGTTCATCGACTTGAATGTATTTACATCCTGCATCGACCAATCTTTTAATTTCTACATTAATAGCATCAGCTAAGTCTTCACCCATATGTTCATCTGAATCATAAAATGTATTTGCTATGGTGTCTGTTATAGTCATTGGTCCAGGTATAGTAATTTTTAAATCTTTATTCGTTAAACTCTGATTTATTTTCCACTCTTCAACTAAAAAAGATTCTTTTGCTTTAACTTTTGAAGTTATTGTTGGTAACCAGCATTTATAATTCCCTGTCCGAGCAACTTTTTCTGTGAGATTTGAAAAATCAATTCCTTCTAAATATCTACAATGATAGTGAATATAATTTTCTCTTCTAACTTCACCATCGGTTAGGATATCAATACCGCATTCTTCCTGATCACTAATTATTTCTTTGGTAGCTTTATTAAATAACTCTTCAACATTATCGCCCATTTTTTTTATTTCATCTTCATAAAATTTAGTTGGATATTCTGTATCTGTACCACCAGAAGCATTAAACCAATCAGTTATTTTTAAGTAGCCTGGTTTTGGATACGCACCTATAACAGTAGTTAACATATTTTTATTATTCCATTTTTCTACTAAATGGTCCAGAATTTGTATTAACACCTGAACTAGAAAGTTTAGTATTTGATAATTGTCGCTCCTGATGAATCATGCGGTGACTTAATAATTTTGATACTAGTTCATGTTTTATATCTTGAAATTCTTTTAAGTCTGATAGATCATTTATTTCTTGAGGATCTTTTTCTAAATCAAATAATAAACATGGTAATGAAGGAAAATGAACATATTTCCATTTATTATTTCTAATGACTGATAGATTACATTGTTCGGGTGCTAATTTTTTATCTTTAACAAATGAAGTACTTTCTCTAAAATCATAATCAAAAACAACATATTCTTTATTAGGTGATTTTTCGTATTTATTATTGATATTGTGCATTAGTGATTGACCATTCCAATCAATAGGGATTTCACCATCAAGCCATTCTAAAATTGTAGGAGCAACATCTACAGATTCTGTTAAATGGTTAATCTCTTTTGGATTGTTTTGAGGTACATAAATAAATAATGGAATTCTATAAGAGGAGTCCCACCAACCTAATTTTCCCCATAAATTATTTTCATTTAACATCTCTCCATGATCACTAGTAAAAATTATCATTGTATTCTCTTCTTGCCCTGATTCTTTAAGAGCATTCAAAATTTTACCAATATTAAAATCAACTTCTGCGCACATAGCAAAATAGACACTCATAATATTTTTGATATCTTGATCTTTTAAAAGATCATAATTAATTTCAGAGAAATTTTCTTTTAATAAAAATTTTTTACATAACTCTTCAAGTAGAGGATGTTTCTTTGATAATTCTTTAAGTGAAATATCATTTTTAGATAATTTAATATTATCTGGATTAAATTTACTAAACCATGGATCAGCTACATGAAAGGGTGGGTGTGGTTTTAAAAAAGATACATGCATAAAAAATGGATCTTTGACTTTTTTTAAATCGTTTACAACTTTGTCTGCTAAAAATGCGGTGTCTGAAAATTCAGTTGGAATATAATATGGTTCATAAATATATGCTTGATCATCTTTAGGCTTTCTTCCTTTGTACAAATCTTCTGCTTTATTAATTTCAAAACCATTTTGATTAAGATGGTTAGCCCAAGGCTCCGGTTTTCCTCCTGGTAAAACACAACCATCATCAAACCCCTCCATTGGTGATTCATAAGTAAAATTTTTTTTATCTTTTGGATCCAAATATCTTGGATCCCAAGAGGTATCAGTGTATCCGTAAAGTCTTGGATTATAATTTAGTTTACGAACTTCTTTAGCAATATTTGTAAATCTTTTATCAAGAGGAGCACCATTATATACTGAACGATGTATAAATGGATATAAACCTGTAAGCATAGTAGTTCTAGATGGACCACAAGGGACAATTCCAGCAAAATGTGATTTAAAAATTACACTTTGTTTTGCAAGTTGGTCTAAGTTTGGTGTTAGAGCATATGGATGATTTAGGAAGCTAAAGCAGTCAAAACGCCATTGATCAGCACATATAAAAAGAACAGATTTTTCGAATTTTTCCATATTTACTAATGATTATTAAAGTAATTAATTAAGAAGAAATACACAATTTTTTTAAAAAAATTGTAATAAAAACATCAAATATTTTTGCTAAAAAGTCAAAATTGTTTACAAACAAAATCATACGATAAATTTATCTTATAGGAGAAAATATATGTTAAAAAAAATATTCATAGCGTTAGCATTTTCTTCCGCAACCTTTGTCTGGAGTGGAAGCTCTTTTGCAGGTGGTCATTGCGTAGGCTCAACTATGAGCGATGCATATACAGGCGGAAAATATCCTCAGCAATATGAGTTATCAGAATATGAAAGTGCAGCCGGCTGCACTATGAAGTATTCAGATAATCCTAATATTGCTAGCATAAACGCTACAATACAAGGTAACCCAGGAAGTCTACCTCCAGTCGAGGATAGATTACCTGATGAACCGCTTGTTGTAGTACCATATGAGTCTATTGGTAAATATGGCAATACAATAAACTTCTTATCAAACGCAACTGAAGCTGGAACTTCTGATATGTTGTCTACAAGACACGTAAACTTATTACGTTTTGCTGATGACTTAAGTACAATTGTTCCAAACGTTGCCAAAGATTATGAGTGGAATGATGATTTTACTACTCTAACATTCATGTTACGTAAAGGTCACAAGTGGTCAAATGGTGAACCTTTTGTTGCTAGAGATGTTGAGTTTTGGTACGAAGATTTGATGATGAATCCAAAGATTCGTGAAAAACCATATCCATATCTATTAGTTGGTGGCGAGCCAATGACTGTTGATGTAATTGATGATCAAACAGTAAGATTTAATTTGCCATCTCCATTCCCTGGTTTAACTGCAACTATTGCATGGTCGTATAACCAGTTCTTTATGCCTTCACATTTCCTAGAACAATTCCATCCGGAAATTGATTCAAATGCTGATGCAAATGCACAAGCTTTAGGATTTGCAGATGGATATGATGCTTTAGCAGCATATTATGGAAACTCAGGTTGGACTGATACTCCAACTCCTTTGCTAGCTAAACCAGATCTAGTTGCTGGATTACCTTATGCAGCTTATCCTTCTTTAGAAGCTTATATGACTATTGAAGATACTACTGAAGGAAGAGTCTATGCAGCAAACCCATACTTTTTCCAAGTTGATACAGCTGGAAATCAATTACCATATATTGATTATCAAAATGAAAGATACATCAATGAAAATGAAATAAGATTGTTAAAACTTGTTAATGGTGAAGTTGATTATAAATCCCAGTCTGTTCAATTAGAGTCTGCTCCTCAATTACTTGATGGTGCTGAGTCTGGAGGATATCAAGTGCAAATCAACCCAGGTTGTGGTGCTGCATTATTTAGCTTTAATGTAAATCATCCAGATGCTGAAAAACAAAAAGTATATGGAGATATTCGTTTCCGTCAGGCAATGTCAATTGCAATCAACAGAGATGAAATCAATGACGTTGCATATTATGGTTTAGGTAAAGTTGAGCAGTTTGTAGGTTTTTCTCCTGCACCTGACTTCGTTCCTGAAAGTATAAAAATGCACATGACCCAATATGATCCAGATGGAGCTATGGCTCTTCTAGACCAAGTAGGGTTAAAAGATACTGATGGAGATGGATTTAGAGAATTACCAAATGGTGAGGCTCTAGCTATTAACATTGACTACGCTACTCAAGGTATTGGCGGTGTTGAAGTTGAACTTGTCGCAAGATACTTTAATGAAGTAGGTATCAAAACTACTTTTAAAGAAGTAACTCCAGATGAATATCGTGGTTCGCAAGCTGCAAACCAACTTGATGTTCATGTTTGGGATAAAGGTCAACCATTAGCAATTGTTGCAGGTGACCCTGAAACGTTTAAACCTCCTTTTGGAAATTACTTTAATCATACGCAAGGCTTACAATGGGCAGCTTATATTGATAGTAATGGCGATGAAGGCATTGAACCTCCTCAGTGGGTATATGACTTAAGTGACGGAATTGATAAATTCCAATCATATGCACTTGGTACTGCTGAGTCTAATGAGTGGGGAGCAAAAATTGCAACAATGTTAACAGAACAAAGTTTATTGATTGGTACGGTGAAAGCACCTTTCCCAACTTATCATAGAAATGCTTTGAAAAACTTTACGCAGTTTAAAACTACTTCGTATGAGTATTATAGAACATACCCATACCTAGCTACGCAATGGTGGTTAGACGAGTAATTTAACTCAATAAATAATAAAAAAAGCGGCAATTATATATTGCCGCTTTTCTTTTTTTAATTATTCTTGTTTCCTAATTATTTTATATGATTAATTTTATACAATTCACTCTCACAAGAGCAGGACTTGCAGTTATAACTTTGCTTCTTGTATGTTTTATTGTTTTTTCATTAATGGAATTAGTTCCTGGAACTTGTGCTGAAAGATATCTTGCTTTTAAAAATACTCAGGGATCTCAAATAACTTATGAAGATATAGAAAAAGAAAAAATTCGTTTAGGTTTAGACAAACCTTTTTTATATCGTTATGGGAAGTGGGTATCTAATATAGTTTTAAATGGAGATTTTGGTGATAGTTGTATTCTGAGAATGAATATTAACGAACTTTTAAGTGGAAGATTTATGCTATCACTAACTATTTGTTTGGTAGCTCTTATATTTTCTTATTTAATAGCAATTCCAGTAGGTATCATTTCAGCCACAACAAAATATGCTACATTAGATAATACTCTCAAGTTTATAAGTTATCTTGGAATAGCACTTCCCAATTTTTTAGTAGCACTCTGTATTATGCTTTTTATGACTGTTTACTATGGAGATACGATGACAGGCTTGTTCTCTCAAGAATATGAAAACGAACCCTGGTCATCAGCAAAACTATTTGATTTTTTAAGTAGAGCTTGGCTTCCAATATTTGTTTTAGGTTGGAATGCAACTGCCTTTGCTCTTCAAACAGTTAGAGCACTGATGCTAGATGAAAATGATAAATTGTATGTTATGGCAGCAAGAGCAAGAGGGATTTCTGGTATGAGTCTGCTTTGGAGATATCCTGCCAAACATTCTTTGGGACCAGTAATTAACTCTATTGGCTTCGATTTAAATAGAATTTTTAGTGCTTTGCCAATTGTAGCATTAATACTTATTCTTACCGAAGCTGGTGCGCTTTTAATTGAAGCTTTGGCTAGATCTAATGATCAACAATTAGCTGGTGCAATTATTTTTCTTTTGACGGCAACAATTGTTTTTGTGAATTTTATAACCGATATTATTTTAGCTATAATTGATCCAAGGATTAGAAAAGGAGTAATGGGTGGAGGTTAATAATCAAAAAAAAGAAGCTTATTATACAGCAACGCAGATGCAGTTAGTAAGAACACGTTTTTTTGGAAATAGATCTGCAATGATTGCAGGATCTATTTTATTATTTATGATAATTTGTAGTTTATTCTCTGATTTTCTATCTCCTTATGATCCAACTATAGCAGGAAGGGACAAAGAGTATGAAAATGGTGCACCTCAAATTCCAATGTTTTGGGATGAAAATGGATTTTCAGCTAGGCCTTTTTTACATACATTAGAAAAATATAGAGGAGCAGATACAAATTTTCGATGGGTATATAAAGTTGATACTGAAAAAAGAAGATACGTTTATTTTTTTGTTGAAGGTTGGGAATATAAAGTTTTTGATTTTAATATAAATCTTCCAGGAAAAATTTTAGATTTTAAAATTCCAGGTTTTACATTTAATACTCATTTATTTGGTGTCGAAGAGGGTGGTATTCATATATTTGGAACAGATAAGGCTGGAAAAGATTTATTTAGCAGAACCTTAAGTGCAATTTACATTTCGCTAGCTGTAGGAACACTTGGTGTGTTTATATCTTTTGTTCTATCACTAATTATAGGCGGGATTTCAGGTTACTATGGTGGATGGATTGATAGTGTATTACAAATGTTTACTGATGCAATTCGAACGGTACCGCCAATACCTTTATTTATGTGTCTTGCTGCCTTTGCTCCATTAGAATGGAGTTCTGAATTACGGTTCTTTTTTATTTCCTGTTTGCTTGGATTAATTTCATGGCCAACACTTGCTAGAAGAGTAAGAACACATCTACTTAGTGAAAGAAGCCAAGAATATATTCTTGCTGCAAAGCTTTGTGGCGCATCATCTACTCATATTATTGTAAGACACTTATTACCAAGTTTTACGAGTTATATTATTGTCGATCTAGTCATTAGTTTTCCGTACATGTTATTATCTGAAACTGCTTTAAGTTTTATAGGACTTGGTTTGAGAGAACCAGTAAACTCTCTAGGTGTACTTTTGCAAAATGCAACAAAGGCTGACGTACTTCTAAACTATCAATGGTATTTTATTCCTGTATTTTTCTTAGTGGTATTAATTTTAACATTTGTCTATGTGGGGGATGGATTACGTGATGCAGCAGATCCTCATAAGGTAAAGTAATATGAGTCATTTATTAGAAGTAAAAAATTTAGATGTAAAATTTGATACTGATGAAGGTAGAATTACAGCAGTTGAAAATATCTCTCTTTCTGTAGATCAAGGTGAAGTACTTGGTATAGTTGGTGAATCTGGATCAGGTAAATCGGTGACTGCTAAATCGATTATGAAATTAAACCCAGGTAATACCTCTTATAATGAAGATGCAGAAATAATATTGGATAACGAAAACGTTCTTCAATTTTCTTCTAAACAAGACTTAAAAAAAATTAGAGGTGGTAAAGTATCAATGATTTTTCAAGAGCCTATGGCAAGTTTTGCTCCAGCAATAAAAATTGGCGCACAAATGGTTGAGCAATTACTAATTCATAAAAATATTAATAAAGAGGAGGCAAAATCAATATCTATAAACATGCTTAAAAGAGTAGGTATAGCAGATGCAGAAAAAAGGTTTAATCAATATGCATTTGAATTGTCTGGGGGAATGCGTCAAAGAGCAATGATAGCTATGGCACTATCCACTATGCCTAAACTTTTATTAGCAGATGAGCCAACAACTGCTTTAGACGTAACAATTCAAGCTCAAGTAATTAATCTAATTAAAGATATTATTAAAGAATATCAAATGGGAGTAATATTTATTACTCACGATCTAGGTGTTATTGCGCAGGTAGCTGATCATGTAGCAGTAATGTATTTAGGAAGTGTAGTGGAGAAAGGTCCAGTAAATGAGATCCTTAAAAATCCAAAACATCCTTATACAAAAGGGCTATTACAAGCTTTACCTGACATAAATAACTTAGACGCACCATTATCTCCAATACCAGGAAATATTCCAAGTCCATTAGATAGACCAACAGGATGTGTATTTAGAACTAGATGCCCCCATCATAATCCAGAAGGAAAAGATGGTAAAATAGAAATGAAATTAATTGAAGTTGAACCAGGTCACTGGGTTGATCAGTGCGGAATTAAGTGTGGTCAAAATGGGTGATAATTTAATTTCAGTAAATAATGTTTCAGTAAATTTTGATTATCAAGAAAATTTTATTTCAAAAAAACAAAAAATACATGCTGTAAATAATATTAATATAAAAATTAAAAAAGGATCTTTTTTTGGTTTAGTGGGTGAATCTGGTTCAGGCAAAACTACTCTTGGTAGAGCAATACTTGGAGCTAATAAAATCAGTTCTGGAAATGTTATTTTTCATGACGAAGAAAGAGATTATGATTTAACAGATATGAACAAACAAGATTTAAAAGAATATAGAAAAAAAGCTCAATTAATTTTTCAAGATCCTTATGCTGCTTTAAGCCCAAGAATGACCGTGAGGGATATTATTGCAGAGCCTTTAGAAGTGATGAGAATAACAAACTCAAGACAAGAAACTGATGAAAGAGTAAGAGATATTGCTGCTAAATGTAGATTAAATATTGAGCATTTAAGAAGATTTCCTCATGCATTTTCTGGAGGACAAAGACAAAGAATATCAATTGCAAGAGCCTTAGTGAGTAATCCAAAATTTATAGTAGCAGATGAAAGTGTTGCTGCTTTAGATGTATCAATACAAGCAGATATATTAAATCTTTTAAAACAACTTCAAACCGAACTTAGCCTAACTTACTTATTTATAAGTCATGATTTAAGTGTAGTAGCTCATGTATGTGATGTTGTTGCAGTTATGTATTTGGGGCACATAGTTGAAATGGGACCTTCAAGAGAATTATTTAAGAACCCAAAACATTCTTACACAAAGGCACTATTATCTTCTATTCCATCAATTGATCCAGAGAAAAGATCTGAAGCTATAGAGCTAAAGGGAGAAATTCCTAGCGCATTAAATCCACCTCCAGGTTGTGTGTTTAGAACCAGATGTCCTAATCCTGGAGTAGATTGCAAAGGTGGAGAAATAAAAATGGGTCTTATTGAAGTTGAACCAGGTCACTGGGTAGATCAGTGTTGTGCTATATAAGTAGTTTTTATAACTGTAATGAAAAATATAGCATTTATTGGAACCTCTCATATTCATACACCAAATTTTATTTCTAAGGTACTTTCAAACATTAAAATTAATTGTATTGGTGTTTGGGACAAAGACAAGAATAGGTCAAAAAGTGACTCTGAAAAACTAAAATGTAAAAATTATGATAACTATATTGATTTATTGAAAGAACCTAATTTAGATGGTGTTATTGTATGTTCAGAAACTAATTTGCACTATGAATTAGTTAAAAAAATTACTGAGAATAAAAAACACTGTTTTATAGAAAAACCTTTGGGGATAGGAAAAAAAGATTCCTTTGAAATGGCAAATTTAATTGAGTCATCAAAAATTATTTTCCAAACAGGCTATTTCATGAGAAGTAATCCTGTTTACATAAAGCTTAAAGAATTAATTACTGCCAATTATTTTGGTGATGTTTCAAGAATTCGACTGGTTAATTGTCACGATGGTATTATGAGGGATATTTTCAAAAACTATCAGTGGATGACAGATCTCAAAGCTGCAGGCGTTGGGGCTTTTGGTGATTTAGGAACACATGTTTTAGATCTTCTCTTGTGGTTTTTTTCTGATGTTGAGTCAGTAAGTGCAACCTTCACAAAAGTATATAATCAATATCCAGGTTGTGAAGAGAGTGGAGAAGCATTAATAAAATTTAAAAGTGGGTTGATAGCTAGTATTGCTGCGGGATGGATAGATGTAGCGCAGCCATACACTATTTTTGTAAGTGGCACAAAAGCTCACGCAAGAACAACGAATGAGCAATTAATTATAAACGAAAATAAGGAAGGTAAAAAAATAGAAAGAATAGAAGAAAATTTACCAGAAACATTACCACATGCATTTGATTTGTTTCTCAATTCATTAATTGATAACAATACTAAAAACCTAGTTACTCCTAAAGAAGCAGCATTGAGAAGTAGTATAATGGGATCAATTTACCAATCAGAAAAAGAAAAAAAATGGATAAATATCTAAATTAAAAAATATAAATATGAGTAAAATAAAAGTTGGTATTATTGGCGTTGGGGGTATTGCGAAGTTACATGTACCTGGTTGGCGCATATCAGAACATGCAGAATTAATAGCAGGTTCCGATATAAATAATTCTATTCTTGAAGATTGGGGCAATATAAATCAAATAAAAAAATTATATCTTGATCCCCTAGATATGATTAATGATCCAGATATAGATGTGATAGATATTTGTGCACCTAATAACTATCACTGTGATTTAGCAATTAAAGCAATGCAAGCTGGCAAAGATGTTTTATGTGAAAAACCCTTAGCTCCAAATGTCTCACAAATAAAAAAAATGATTGAAGTAAGAGATCAAACGAATAAAAAATTAATGTGTGCTCAACACTTTAGATTCAGAAAAGATTCTCAATTAATAAAAGAAGAATCCAATTCAATTGGTACGATATATCATGCACGTTCTTGGATGCTTAGAAGAAATTTTTTACCAGTCTCACTTGGTTTTTTAAAAAAAGAAAATTCAGGAGGAGGGCCTTGTATTGATATAGGGGTGCACGTATTAGATTTAACTCTTTGGTTTATGAAAAATCCAGAACCACTTTCTGTGACGGGTGTGTCAAAAACAGAATTAGCAAAGCAACCAAATTCTTTTAGTTACAATGGAGAGTACGATAAGGAAGCAATGAACGTTGAAGATTTTGCAGCTGCGTTTGTTAGGTTTAAAAATGGTGCAACCTTGATGCTTGAAGTATCATGGATGCTTCATCATAAACTACCAGAAGATAAAATAGAAGATATGCAGGTATGGTTATACGGAAGAGAAGCTGGTTTGCATTGGCCTAATTGTGAGATTATAAAAAATGATATCAATTCTCAAACTCACATAACTAAAAAAATTGAAGGAAATTTAAAAGACACTATTGAACCTCATGCCAAAGAATGTATCGAGTTTGCAGAGTTTGTTGCAAACGATCAACCAGTTACTATTCCTGCTGAACACTCTCTACAAGTAATGAAAATTTTAGATGGAATTTATAAAAGTCAAGAAGCAGGAAAAGAAATTATTTTAGAATAATAGATTATGGTTAATGAAAAATAATTTATTTTTAGCTGTTATATTATCACTTTCAGGTTTGTTTTTATTAGATTGTATGGGGATTGCGATAAAGTTTTTACGAAACGAATATCCAGCAGCTCAACTTTCTGTTTTTAGAAATTTATTTGGAATGATCCCATGTTTTATTGCTTTATATTTTTCACATGATTGGCATCAAAACGGTAGACAAATAAAAATAAAGCAATGGAAGTTAGGATTATTCCGTGGAGTATTTGTAGCATTGGCTCAATTATGTCTCTATACTTCTTATGCTTACTTACCTTTTGCTTTAGTCGCTACCATGGAATACACTGGGCCCATGATAGTCACCCTTCTTGCCATTCCTTTATTAGGTGAAAAATTTGGTTGGTATAAAATGAGTGCAGTAATTTCTGGTTTTGTAGGTATCGTTTTAATTATGCAACCTTGGTCATCAGACTTTAATTATATGTTATTACTTCCTATACTTGCTGCTTTTGGATATTCATTAGCAAGGGTAACATCCTTAAGTTTTGAAGATCATGTTCCTTCACCACTTATCAACTTGTATGGTCAAACAGGGACAATCATAGTTGCATGTATGTTAGTGGTGTTTTTTGATATGTGGGAAAATTTCAAAAGTATAAATGATTTCTTAGTAGTTTGTGTAATGGGGATTGCAGGAGGATCTGGAACTTTACTTTTAATATATGGTGCTAGAAAAGCAGAACTTAGTAAAATTATGCCATTTGATTATATCGAGATATTTTTTGCACTTATTTTAGGTTGGATATTTTTTGCAGAATGGCCAGTTGATCAACTCTTCCCAGGTGCTTTTTTCATAGTTTTAGGTGGATTAATCATTTATTTTCAACAAAGAAAAAATAATTTTCAAAGATTAAGGAAAACATAATGGAATATAAAATTACCAAACTTCAAAATGATAAAGGTTTAGATATTGACATAGTTAATATTATTAACTCAAACAATTATAGTTTTAGTTTTTATACTTATGGCGGTTATATGAGTGAAGTTTGTATTCCAACTTCTTCGAATGTTTCTGAAACAGAGGATGTTTTATTAGGTTATGGTAATTTAGATGACTGCCTGGAAGCTCATGGATATTTCAATTCAATTATTGGAAGAGTTTGTAATAGAATAGGGCAAAGTAAATTTACTCTTAATGGGAAAGAATATAATTTATATTCTAATACCAAACCTGATCATCTTCATGGTGGAGAGGTAGGTTTCAATAAAAAGATTTGGAAAATAGCCGATATTAAAAAAACAAGCCAAAGTATTAAAGTAGAGCTCACTTACCAGTCTAAACATTTAGAAGAAAATTATCCAGGCAACTTAAATTGTAAAACTATTTACGAACTTAATAATAATAACGAAATTCTAATTTCCTTTAATGCTACTACAGATCAAGATACTATTGTTAATATGACTAATCATAACTATTGGAATTTCCATGGCCATAAAGATAATTATAAAAATATTACTGACCATGTTGTAAGAATATCATCTAATCAAATTTGCGAAACTGATGAGGGATCAATTCCTACTGGTAAATTATTCGATGTAGTTAATACAAAATATGATCTTAATAATTCATTTGAAATAAATAAATCTTTTTTAGAAGGCGGTGGTATTGATCACAATTATGTTCTCAAAGATCATTCTATTGATCAATCTATAGCTGCCATCTACAGTAACATTACTGGTATGGGAGTTGAATACTCGACTGATCAACCTGGAATACAATTTTATACTGGTAATATGATGAAAGATTCATATCATGGTAAACATAATCGAAATTATGGATTACAATATGGTATGTGTCTAGAGACGCAAATTTTTCCTGATGCTATTAATCAACCAAATTTTCCATCAGCTATATTAAAAGAAGGGAAAACATATAATTCAAACACAAAAATAAAATTAAGAAATGATTTTAAATAAAATAATTTATTGTTTTATAAATTTATATCTATAGACATCTGCATAAATGAAAATCAGTAAAAAAATCATTGATAATTTAAAAAAAGGTGGAGTAGATTTTTATTTAAGTGTTCCATGTAAGTTATTAGCTAATATGATTGAGATTCTTGAAAATGATAAGGATGTTTATTATTCCGCTGTACCAAGAGAGGAAGAAGGTATGGGTATATGTGCTGGAGCTTATTTGGGAAACAAATTTCCGTGTATAATGATGCAGAATACAGGAATTGGAAATTCAGTTAATGCAATTGTTTCTTTATTACAATTATATCAAATGCCTGTCGTTTTCCTAATTAGCTATAGAGGTACACCAGGTGAGCCAGTAGGAGCACAAGGTGGAATGGCTAAAATAACTGAAGATATTTTACAAACATTAAGAATACCGATGTTGCATTGTTCTTCTGAAAAAGATTTAGATAAAATTTCAACATTTAGCAAACATGCTAAAGTTGTTGAATCACCAGTTGCTATTTTATGTGATTTTAATTTAATGAAAGATGATACATGAACCGTTTTGACTTGTTAAATAAGATACAAAATATTCTTAAAGATAACTTAATTATATGTAATATAGGTCTTCCATCTCAAGAATTGTATAAAATTAGTGATCAGCCAAATTTTTTTTATATGTTAGGTAGTATGGGCTTATCGTCTTCAATAGGCCTAGGTTTGTCATTGTCTCAATCAAAACAAGTCATAAGTATTGATGGTGATGGGTCGGTATTAATGAATATGAATACTTTAGCAACAATTGGAAATAGAGCGCCTTCAAATTATACTTTATTAATAATTGATAATGGATCATATGGTTCAACTGGGGACCAAAGAACATTCACAGATGAAAATACCTCTTTAAAAGATGTTGCAATTGGTGCTGGCTGTAAAAAAGTAATCGAATGTTCAGGAGAAGAAACTTTAAATGAGTTATCAAAAGCAATAGAAGACAAAAATAATTCTTATGTAATTATTTCAAAGATTAATTCAGGCAATGTTAAAATTGATCCTATACCCCTTAATCCTATAACCATAAGAGATAGGTTTAGAAAATTTATTGGTATTGTTAAATATCTATAAAAAATTTTTATGATCATTTGTGCAGGATCTATATTTGCAGACTACATAAGTAAAATAGACAAGTTTCCAAAAAAACCAATTAAGGTTTTATCAAGTGGTATTGATAGAAGACTAGGTGGATCAGCGGCGGTATCAGCATTTACTGCTAAAAAATTAGGATTTAACTCAAAGTTTATTGGTAAATTTGGTGATGACGATTCATCAATTTTCTTAAGAAATGAATTTAAAAAATTTTCTATAAATATCGATAAATCAATTATTATAAAAAATTGTCAATCATCTCAAAGTTTTGTAATTGAAGATATTAAAGGTGAAAGATTGCTGGCAGCTTACAATGATCCAAAGTTACTTAAATATAAAAAATTGCCTACTTTAGAGTTTAGAAAAAAGGATATTTATTCAATAGATATGAGATGGATTAGTGTAGCTACTAAAATTGCTATCAACGCTAAGGAAAAAAATATTAAATGTGTTGCTGATTTGGATAACTTTAAAAACTCTTCAAGTATTTCAAAGATCATAAAAAATGCTTCCCATCCTATATTCTCTGAAGAGGGTTTGAAAACATATAAAAAAAATAAGAATTTTGAATCAGCTCTTTTTCAAATATTTAATGAAACAAAAAAATTTGTAGCTGTGACTATGGGATCAAGAGGAGTTTATTGGGTAGAAAATAATTCATTATATCACTGTAAAGTTCCTAAAGTAAAAACTGTTGAAACAAATTGTGCAGGA
Organism: uncultured Alphaproteobacteria bacterium; assembly: GCA_902597795.1. Taxonomy (GTDB): domain Bacteria; phylum Pseudomonadota; class Alphaproteobacteria; order HIMB59; genus CACPNW01. The sequence goes on from CACJZA010000013.1 coordinate 22,514, forward strand.
GATGTTTTTCATGGTGCTTTTGCATCAGCTTTATCACAACACAAATCAAATTCTGAAAGTATTTTATTTGCTGCTGCAACAGCAACATTAAAGTGTATGAAATCTGGTGGAATTTACTCGATACCTAAAATGAGTATAGTAAATAAATTTATAAAAAAATTAAAAATTACAAAAATTAAATGATAAAAATATTAATTACAGAATTTTTAAATCAAGAGGCTTTAAAAAATTTACATCAAGATTTTAACATTACATACAGATCTGAATCTTGGTCAGATAAAGATTATTTAGAAAAAGAAATACATAACTTTGATGGAATTATTGTAAGAAATAAAACAAAACTAGATAAGTTTCTTCTAGAAAAAGCTCTTAAATTAAAATTTATTGGAAGACTTGGTGTTGGCCTTGATAATATAGATACTGAATATTGCAAAGATAATAATATATTTGTGCAACCTGCAACAGGCATGAATGCTGATTCTGTTGCTGAATACGTAATTAATTCATCACTAACGCTTTTAAAAAAAACTACAATTGTAAATGCACAAACTCAAAATGGAAAATGGCCAAGGACTACAATTAGCACAATGGAAATAAGTGGTAAAACATTAGGGCTTATAGGATTTGGAAATATATCAAAAAAAGTTCTAAAGCTTGCTAACGCTTTTGATGTTTCTACAATTACATTTGATCCATATGTGTCTCTAGAAGAAACAAATTCACATAATGTCAGAAAGGTATCTCTTGAAGAAATTCTTAATCTTGCAGATATCATATCTATTCATGTTCCTCTTAATAATGAAACAAAATACATGTTTAATAATGAGTCATTTATTAAAATGAAAAAAAAAACCAATAATTATTAATTCTTCAAGAGGAGGTATAATAAACGAAACAGACTTACTTAATGCTTATTTTAATAATAATATTTCTGGTTTTGCTTTAGATGTTTTTGAAAGTGAGCCTGTTAATGAAACATTTTTATCAAGGATAACAAATGAAATGAATTGTATTCTAACACCACACAATGCAGGAGTAACTGAACAATCTAATGAAAGGGTTAGTAAATTTATTATAAAAAAAACAAATGAATTTCTTCAGAATTTTATAATTTAAATTCACTCATTTTAATAACACGATTTTCTTTTATCGATAGTTCTGCTGCTTGCCCTATTGCAACTGACATTAAACCATCTTTGAGTGAAACATCGGGTAGTGTATTATTTTTAATAGCATTATAAAATCCTAAATGTTCAAAATATGTTGATCCATGATGGTGTCCTGCCATTAATATTTTTTTATCAACTTCAATATCATCAGTTATTATATTAGAACTATTCCTCATTCCCATTTTTACTTGAGAGATATTTTTACCGGAATCGTGAGATGGAACAAATGCTTCAATTTTCCCTTTGTCTCCAACAGCTACTACTTCTTCCTGGTATTCAGAATTTTCTGCAAACATACATAAATCTAATAATCCTCTAACACCATTTTGAAAATCAATTATTACGAATCCATTATCAATAATATCTGGTACCTTACCACTGTATTTTTCATCAAGATGATTCACATCTTGACTGCCGCTTGCAAAAACTTGTTTAACTTCACTTTGAGTTATAAATCTCATCAAATCAAAAAAATGACAACATTTTTCAACCATTGTACCACCAGTGTTTGAATCAAATCTATTCCAATTATCAACTTTTTTAAGAAATGGAAAACGATGTTCACGAATAGATACCATTTTTAATTTACCTAAAGTTTTATTGTGAACTTTTTCAATTAATTTTTTAACAGGTGGCATATATCTGTATTCCATACCTACCCAAATTACTTTTGAATAATCTTTTGAAATTAATTGAAATTTTTTACAATCATCAATGGTTGTGCAAAGTGGCTTTTCTATTAAAAGATGTTTATTGGTTTTCAAAATTTTTTCTAAAACTTCAATATGAGTAAAATTTGGAGTGGCAATTATATATGCATCTGCATCATCGTTATTTATTAATTCTTCTAAGTCTCTATATGAGTTAAAATCATTTGTAATAAGCGAAGAAGATTGGTTTAATGAACCCTCGTTAGGATCACATATTGATGTGACTTTAGCGTTATCTAATAAATTAACATTTTTAATATGTTCCTGACCCATAGTTCCTGCGCCAATGACTCCATACTTAATAAAGCTACTCATATTGTATATGTTGGTATTTGTAATTTAGTTCCTAAATTTTGTATATCTTTAAAAATATTTCCGTAAGTAAATGCTAAATGATGTTCCAATCCACTTAAGAATATTTTTTTTATTTTTTTATTTGTATCTTTTCCTAAACTCACTACACCAGAAGTACCGGAGAAAGATTTTTTTCTCTTAATAATTTCCCCTCTTGCTATAAAAAATTTTAATTTGTTTTCAGATTTTGAAACTCTGAAGATAGTTATTTTACCTGGTTTTAAAGCAAAGTCATGAAGCAAGGGTTTTCTTCGATTTGAATGTACAGTTACATTAGCCTTATTTTTTTCTGCCATACTTATAGGTGCAAGTCCACAATGCCAGAAAACTGCAGTGTTGTCTTTTATATCTAAATCAACAATATCTACCAGAAGTGAGGGTTTATTATTTAATTGATTTAAAATATTACAACTTAGACTTCCAAGAACATCTGCTTCACATGCAGAACTTATTTTTTTTTCGTTCATCATCGCCATTGGAGCACACGAAGCACAACCATATTCAGTA
>CACJZA010000014.1 GCA_902597795.1 uncultured Alphaproteobacteria bacterium
TATAAAAAATATATAATTATAATTAATTTTATTAAGAAATAAAAAAAATAGAACTAAATAAATTATAAAAAAAGTAACATCATAGTTTTTTGAGGAAATATCGAAACCAAAACCTAGATATTGGAAAGGAACAAGAAATAAGGCAATAAAAATAAAATATTCTATGTATTTATTTAGACCATGTTTTTCTAAAAAATTCATATTCATCAAAAATTAAAATCATTTTATTGTAAAAATCACTGCCTTTCCAATTTTTAATAATTTTTTTTCCATTCAGTTTATATTTTTCATATTTTAGGCTATTATTTATTATATCATTTAATATTTCAAAAAGTGTTGAAGGTTTGTTTATATCAAAATAAATGGCAGCATCTTTAAGTTGTGCACGGGCAAATTCTAAATCGGAATGACAAACCAGAGTGTTTGATGCAAATGCTTCTAATGGAGGTATATTGGTTGGACCAATCAATGTTGGCATAACCAGTGCAAGGCAATTTTTATATAGATATATTAAATCTTTTCTATCAACAAATCCTAAAATTTTTATTGTACTTTCAAGTCCGTATAGATTAATTTGCTTTTTTATAAAAAATAAATTTCCCTTATCAGTTCCAGTCAAAATTAGTTTAAGTTTAGAATTATGATTTTTGAATAATTTCATAACTTCAATTAAATAAATATGATTCTTATGACTCCAAAATTGAGCAGGATATAAAATATAGTTTGTGTTATTTAGATTAACATATTTCGATTGATAGCTTAAATCATTAAAATCATTTTCATCTATAAAAAAAGGTAGAACTGAAATTTTATTTTTATTAACTAAATAATATTCTACAATATTTTTTTTTGTAATCTCTGATTCTACAATTATTTTAAATGATTTTTGCAATATTTTATTATAAGTAATATCTCTTTTCTCTATTTCATTATTATAATTTAATTCAGGAAAATAATTAAAATTCCTATGTTCTAGATCCCATACTGTTGTAATAAATGGAATATTACTTAATTCAAAAGCTAATGTGTTTGGACTTAAAAAATAAATAATATTAATTTTATTTTTATTTAATATTTTTTCAAAACGTGAAGTTGTTTTGAAAATTCTCTGAAATATTTTATAAATAAAAATATTTCTGTTTAATATATTTAATACTTTATCAATTATATTTTTCTTATAGTATATCATGTTATTTTTATTATTATTTTCTGAAGATAAATAAAAAAATTCATATTTATCATTATTGATTTTAAAAAGATTAGATACTAATTTCTCATATTGATTTGCCCCACCTGAATACAGATTAGAATTTGATACTATTAGTACTTTCATAATTAATAAAAATTAACTTAGTTAAAAATTTTTTTTATTTCTTCACTTACTTTTTTTTGTTCATTATACTTTAAGGCTAATCCACTTGGTATATAAAATCCTTTAATATATAATTTTTCACTATTTTTTAATTTAATTTGATTCTTGTATAAATTATTTATTTTTTTTAACGCTGGTTGTTTATGTAATGGATAGAAAAAAGGTCTACACTGTATTCCTTTAGAGGCTAACTTTTTCATTATAATTTTTGATGTGTAATTTGAATTATCTTTAATAATAATTGGGTAGACCCAATATATATTTTGACTAAAATCATATTTATCTATAGGCAAATATATATTTTTAACATCTTTTAGTAACGTATTATATATTCTTCCAATTTTCCTTTTAATTTTTATTATTTTGTTAATATTTTCAAGCTGTGCTAAACCAATTGCAGCTTGAAGATTAGTCATCCTATAGTTAAAGCCTATATCATTATGTATAAATCTTTTTTTATTTTGAAAATTTAAATTTCTTAGTTTTTTACATCTTTCCATAAGTATTTTATTATTAGTTAATATCATACCTCCTTCACCAGTATTGATATGTTTGTTAGCATAGAAGCTTAAAATACTTATATCTCCAAATGATCCACATTTTTTATCTTTATATGTTAAACCAATAACTTCAGCTGCATCTTCGATTACTTTTATTTTTTTTTCTTTGCAAACTTTAAGTATTTTTTCTAAGTCTACAGCTAAACCATAAATATGTGCAATAATAATTGCTTTAGTTTTTTTTGTTATTTTATTTTTAATTTTATCGATATCGATATTAAAAGTACGATAGTTACAATCAACAAAAATAGGCACACACTTTGCATTAGTAACTGCTTGTAAGCAAGATATTATAGAAAATGATGGAATAATAATTTCATCTCCTTGATTTAAATTTAAAGCTTTAACAGCTACTTCTAAAGCAGCAGTTCCACTAGTTACGGCAACACCATATTTTCTGTTTAGATATGATGAGAGTTTATCTTCAAATTTTGTTACATATGGTCCTTCAGAGCTTATCCAAGAGGTGTTTATACAATTTAGAAGATATTTTTTTTCATTACCAAAAAATTTAGGTTTGTTTACAGGTATCATTTATTTATGTGAATTTTATCATTCTCAATTAAATAAGGTCCCTGTTTAACTTCAAGCAATATGCTTTCCTCTAACATCTTAAAACCATGTGCGTAATTTGCCAACAAAATTAAATCACCCTTTTTTAATATTTTATTTGATATTTTTTTTCCAGATTTTGTATAAAAATAAACCTTAATTTTTCCTTTTTTTATAAATAAAATCTCTTTAATATCAGTAACCTTCTTTTCAATAGATTTATGATAATGTGGTTTGATGAAATAATTTTTTGGTCGCTTCATATAACCCATTTGCATACTAAAATCTGATGGTGTAAAAAATTTAATACCATCAGTTTTAAAAGATTTTCTTATTATTATACAAACAATTTTATTTTTAAAATATAATTTTTCCATTTAAACAAATCTATTTATTACTGAAGATATAAATTTTATTTCTTTTATTTTTAAATTAAGATTCAGAGGTAAGCTAAGGAACTGCTTATTAAGTTTAAGAAAATTCCCTAGATCATTTTTGTTGAATCTGCAAAATTTTTTATAAATTTTATCATTTACTATATCGTTTTTATAATGGATTGATGACTGTATTTGATTAGAATTTAAGTAATTGATTAATTTTTTCCTTTTTTTACTTCTAATTACATACAAATGGTAAGAGTGTGTATAGTTTTCTTGTATTTTAGGCTTTATAATTTCATAATTTTTAATATTCTCATTATACAATTCAACTAATTTGACCTTTTTAGATAGCATGCTTTTGAAATGTTTTAGTTTATAATTTAATATCGCAGCTTGAATTTCATCTAATCTTGAATTTGCACCTTTGCTTTTAGTTACCCTCTTATTGTTCCAACCATATTGACGAATTTGCCTCAATAGATTTGAATATTTTTTTGAATTAGTAACGATTATACCACCATCACCAATTGCTCCCAAATTTTTAGTTGGATAAAAACTAAAAACCGATAATAGCCCAAATGAACCAACATATTGACTATTGATCATTGAGCCAAATGCCTGTGAACAGTCTTCAATAATTGGAATTTTGTATTTTTTTGAAATATTTTTTATTTTACTCATATTAGCTGGATGACCATAAATATGAACTGGCATTATTGCTTTTGTCTTATAATTAATATTTTTTTCTATTTTGTCTGGATCGATACAATAAGTGTCTGTTTCAATATCAACCAAAACCGGCGTGGCACCTGTATCTATTATCGCCGCAATAGTTGCTAAAGCTGTATGAGGCGTTGTAATTATCTCATCACCTTTATCAATATTTAATACTTTTAAAGCTAATGTTAGCCCATCAGTTGCACTATTCACACCTACTGCATATTTAACACCTATAAATTTTGCAAAATTCTTCTCAAAATTCATTGTCTCTTTATCTAAAATATACTTTTTTGAATTTATTACTTTTGAAAATATTTTGATATATTCTTTTTTGAATTTTAAAAATTCATAACTTGGATCAAAGAAATTAATCATTAATTATTTTTGGTAAAGGAAATAATTCTATCCATTTTGAACCATTTATAGAATACTTATGTTCTTTTTCTAATATTTCTTTTTTATGATTATAAGCAAATAAAATACAATAATTACTTTTTATTTTTGTAAAATCAGCATCAGATCTTATTGGAATATGCATACCAGGAGAAAATTTACCTTGTTTGTCCTCGGTAGAGTCAAAGATACAATTTAAATATTCACTACTTATGTTGCAATAATTTAAAATCGTAGTACTTTTTGAGGTAGCGGCATAACCTACAACACTTTGGTTTTTATCTGAAAGATCTCTAAGTAAGTTAACAAAATTATTTTTAAATTTTTTACAATTTTCATCAAATTTTAGATAAATATCCTTTTTATCTAGACCTAATTGAATTTCTTCATCTTTTATTTTACTAACTTTTTCACTAACTAAATATTCTCCAGTTCTAGCAATGTGATAACGCATCGATCCACCATGAGTCAATAATTTTTCACAATCTACTATTTCTAAATTATACCTTTTACAAATATTTTCTATTGAAATAATTGAAAATAAATAAACATGTTCATCATATATTTGATCAAATTGATTATTTTTTATAACATCTCCAAGATAAGGATCTTCAAATATAAATTTACCTTTTTTGTGAAGTAGTTTTTCAACAGAACTAAATAATGAATTTATATCTTTTATATGACAAATAACATTAGCAGCGTAAATTAAATGTGCTTCACCATAATTTTTTATTATGTAATTTGTTAATTCATTATTAAAAAATTTATTTAGAACATTAATTGATTTATTTTTAGCTATATTTGCTACATTGGATGATGGCTCTATTCCAATATGTCTAAGATTATTGATTTTAAAATTTTCTAAAAATATTCCATCATTGCATCCAATTTCTAAACTTAGCGGATCATCAAACTGACTCAGATGGTTTTTAAATATATTTTTGTATAAATTTGTAAAATGCAATTTCATTCCTTCAGATAAACTAGAGTAGAATGGATATTGATCATTAAACATTAATTCCTTTTTTGGTTGGTCAACTAACTGAAATAACTTACATTTTTCACAAAATGCAGTTTTAAGATCAAAAAAATGTTCTTTATGGAATAATTTTTTATCAATAAATGCATTTGCAAGGGGCATTTTTCCAAAGTTATTAATTAAAACTAAATTATTGTTACAACAACTGCAATTGTAATTTAAAAAACTATTCATTAATTATACTTTTTATATATTTTTTTATATTTGAATTAGGTATTTTTTTTATCGATTTTAATAAATTACTTTTTGAAATAAAATTCATTCTGTATGCGACTTCTTCCAGACAACCTATTATTGTATATTGTTTTTCCTGGATAGATTTAACGAAATTACTAGTTTCATTTAAATTTCTATGGGTACCATTATCCATCCACATAAAACCTCTATTTAATTTGGTAAATTTTAATTTCTTCATTTTAAGGTAAATCCTAGTAATATCTGTAATTTCCAATTCATTTCTTTTTGAAGGTTTAAGTTTTTGTGCATATTTAATTACATCATTATTAAAAAAATATAATCCAGTTACAATCCAATTTGAAATAAATTTTTTTGGTTTTTCTTTTATATCTATTAGTTTATTTTTATTATCAAATTTACAAACAGCATAATTATTAGGCTCATTAGAATAAAATAAAAAAATATTATTTTCTTTTGATCCGTTTGATTCAAATAATATTTCTGAAAAATTTGAACCATAAAAAAAGTTGTCTCCAAGAATAAGGCAACAAGGATCATTTCCAATAAATTTTTTGCCAATTATAAAAGCTTCAGCTATTCCATTTGGTTTATTTTGAATTTTGTATGTAATTTTTATACCTAGTTTTTCACCACTTCCTAATAAATTTTTGAATAACTCAATATCTGTTTTGCTAGAAATTAATAAGATATCCCTAATACCTGATAACATTAGTGTTGAAAGAGGATAATAGATTAATGGCTTATCATATATGTTTAATAAGTGTTTATTTATATATTTTGTTAAAGGCCATAATCTTGTACCCTTTCCTCCAGCTAAAATAATTCCTTTTCTAGTCATTATTTAAGTACCATTTAATAGTTTTTTTTAAATTTAATAAAAAACTATTTTTTAGTTTAATATTAAATTTTTTATTTAATAATTTTGAGTCTATAGCATATCTAAAATCATGACCTAATCTGTCGTTAATAAAATTTATAAGTTCATTATTAAAATCTAGTTCAAAATTAAATTTAGGATATTTTTTTAATAATTTTTTATTTTTTAACATTATTTCTCTGATACATTTATAAATAATGTTTACTAACTCTAAATTACTATATTCATTATTTTGACCAATGTTATATTTACTTAGACTATTAAAATTGTTTAACAACTTTAAAATAATTTTACAGTGATCATCAACAAATATCCAATCTCTTATATTTTTTCCATTACCATATAATGGAACTTTCTTCCCATTAATCAATGAATTAATAATTACAGGTATCAATTTTTCATTATTTTGATGTGGGCCAAAATTGTTAGTGCAATTTGTTATCGTAATTTGCATTCCATAAGTTTTATTATAAGATCTAAGTATTAACTCAGCAGATGCTTTAGAAGAAGAATATGGAGAATTTGGCAGTAGCATAGATTTTTCATCAAAACCTCTTGATTGTAATGTTTTTAAATCACCATAAACCTCATCTGTTGATATTTGTAAAAACCCATTTTTTTTAGATCCATAACCCCATTGTTCAAGTGCCGCATTGGCAAGATTGATGACACCTAATATGTTTGTCTTAAAAAACTGATTCGGATTTTTGATAGAATTATCAACATGACTTTCTGCAGCAAAATTGATTATATGATTAAATTTTATATCACTGAATAGTTTTTTTATTTTTTTATTATCACAGATATCAATCTTATAGAATTTAAAATTTTTATATTTTTTGTATTTATTTAGAATATCAATATTTGATGCGTAAGTTAATTTGTCGATTACAATACAATTAATATGTTTTTTTTTTAAAATATATTTTAAAAAATTACTTCCTATAAACCCTAATCCACCAGATATCAGTATATTTTTTTTCATTTAATATTATTTAACAAATTCAAAGTATTTTTTATTTGTTTTTTTATATCTCCTTTATAATTAAATCCTAAATTTTTAAATTTTAAATTAGAAACATTATAGGATGTTTGATTTAAAATATAGGAATCCACATATTTAATTTTTATTTTTTTAAATTTCTTAATATATTTTACAATTGTACTTACTTTATAGTTATTAGTTAAAATATTATATATTTCATTTTTAAATACATTATTGTTAATAATAAAAATTATAGCTCTTATTCCATCCTCAACATCCAAATAAGGTCTTTTTTGATTATAAGCATTTTTCCAAATTGTAAGTGGTTCACTAATTGAAGCTTGATAGCAAAATTTATTTACAGCTGTATGAAATCTGATTCCTGGAGTTACACCAAAAATAGTACCAAATCTAAATATTGTAAATTTTATATTTTTAGAATTCTTTTTTATAAAGTTTTCTTCCTTGAGTTTACATAATGCATATGGAGTCTCAGGATTTAAATTACTAGTATTTTCATCGAGTAAATTTGAATTAGTACCATAAATACTTGTAGATGATATAAATATTAATTTTGATTTTTTTTTAATACAAAAATTTACAACTTGCTTAGTGCCTTTATAATTATTTTGGTATAATTTTCTAGGATGTTTGAAACTATTAGTTGCATTAGTCTGCGCAGCTAAATGAATAACGTAATCAATTTTTTTTATTTTTTGTAATAAACTTATGGAATTAATATCAATAATATTTTTATTAAAAAAATATAATTTAATTTTTTTTGACAAATTATATAGAGATTGAAAATTATTTGATGAAAGATCATCTATTAAATAAATTGTAAAGTTGGGAAAATATTTATTGATTTCTTTGAATAATCCAGAACCTATATGTCCAAGACCACCAGTAATAACAATTTTTTTTCTTAAATTCATGTTATTTAAATATAAACATTAATATGTTTTTTAAAAACTTATATAAAAAAAATCTTGATGAAATATAAGTTAGCTTCAAAATATTTAATTTAGATAAATAACTACTAATAGAAACTAAATGTGAAATTAAATGTAATAATTTTAACTTACTTCTAAAATATATTTCTATAATATCTCTAGAAAGAGTAATTATTAATCTATATTTTTGTTTATCATCAAGAAAATTATAGTCTTGAATTTTTTTTAATAAATCTTTTTGTGCAGATGTATAGGAAATGTAATTGTCACTAGAATAAGAAATAGATTGATCATGAAGTCGATAATAAATAAAAGGCTTATCAATGATTGCAATATTTTTCTCTTGGCACGATTTTATTGTTAAAAGTACATCTGAATAAGGAGAAAATCCACAACCTAATATTTCCATTCCTTTTATTGATTGTAAAAATTTTTTTTCAAATACAGCATAACATCCATGTATATTAATTTTATTACTAAGATAATCATCTAAAAACTTTTTTTGAGGCAAAAAATTTAATTTTTTTTTATTATAGTTTTTGATACTTAAAATATCTGTAAAATGCTGCACAAAATAAACTTTTTTTTTATTATTTTCTAAAATATTATTTATAATTTTAAAAAATTCAGGGATATAGTAATCATCATCTGCAATCCATGTAAAGAAACTACCCTTACTTTTATGAAGTATATTCATCATATTTTTCATTTCACCTAAATTTTCCACATTATTAATTATTTTTATTCTTTCATCTTTAATATTTAAAGACTTTAAGGTAATTTTTTTATCAATGTAGTCATTGCCTATTATTATTTCTAATTTAGGATTTGCATATTTTGTTATTGATTTAATTGTCTCCTTTAACAATTGATTTCTATTGTAAGTCATTATTCCAACAGACAATAAAATATTATTCTGAAGCATTTTATAATTTTTTTGCGTTTAGTTCTAAAATATGATCTCTATTCCCTTTCCATCTTAATTCATTAATACTTAAAACTTCAAGTTTTAGTTTCTTACATATTGAGATGAATTTATCTTTAGAATAACAATTTTTATGAAATTGACCCTCCCCATTTTGACTCCCAAATAAACTTGCAGTTAAATAACCCCACCTGTTATCTTGTTCATATGTATATGTTCCAAACCAATGCTCTTTTTTAATAGACTCTGGATCATTTTTAAAAAAATCATTCCAATTATCTTTAGCGCTTAACCATTGTAAAATAGTTTTTTCAAAATCAATTGTAGACAAAATCAATTTACCATTTTTTTTTAAAACTCTTACAATTTCATAAAAAAATTTAGATTCTTCTAAAAAAGATAGATGCTCAATTAACCCATCGGCTCTTATTAAGTCTACAGTTTCATTTTCATATGGCAAATTGAATAAATCATAATTTTTAAGAATAATGTTATCGTCAAATTCTTGTGCAGGATATCTTTTTTTTAACTCTTCGAGGCTATCCATGTCTACATTAATATAGCCTTTTAATAATCTGCCCCCACATCCTAGATTCAATTTAATCATTATTTTATTAAAGTTTCAAAATTCTCAATATAATCATTTCTTGTATATTTCATATTACAAAATACATTTAATATATTTACTTTTTCTAGATAATGCTGAGAAGCCCAAACACGATTAAATACAACTAAACATTTGTTCGGATTTTTTAACAAAAGTGTTTTACCTCTGTAACCATTATTTAATGTTATCTTAACTGAACCATATAAACATTGAAATATTTGTATACATTTTTTATGTGCGTGATTCCCTCTGATTACATCTTTCCCCTCAATTATTGTAAAAGTTCTTTTGAGAGAAAAATTAAAGTCATTATTTTCTAAAACAGTTAGAATTCCAGTCTTAGATTTAAAAGATTTAATATTTATTAATTCATACATTATATTATTTTTTTTAATCCTTCTACTAAAGATATTTTAGGATACCATTTTAATATTTTTTTAGTATCAGAATTATCAATTCTAAAATGTCTTTTATTAATATTATGGATATCTTTAGGAAACTGTATATTAGAAATCTTTACATCAATATTATGTTTTATTTTAATTATTTTTTTAGCCAGATCATATACATATTTTAAAGTATAACTTTTACCATAACATATATGATATATTAATTTTCTATTATATTTAAGCATAATTGATTTAATAATTGCACTGATAACATCATCAATATAAATAAAATCTCTATAAAATTTACCGTGTGAATATAAATTAATTTTTTTAGTTTTTAATGCATTTTGAATTATTTTATTCATTATATTTCTATTTTTGTTTACTGAATTACTAAAACTATTTCCATAAACATTAGAAAGTCTTAAAATTACAAGATCAATAATATTTGATTTTTGTGCATAAATTAATTGATCTTCAATTATTTTTTTATGAAAATCATAAATTGTAATTGGATCGGTATTGGAATTTTCATTTAATTTTTTATTATAAGTATTTTTACCAAAAACTGTTGTTGAAGATGTAAAAACAATTTTAATTTTTTTATTTATTTTATTAGCATGATCTATGATTTTGATAATAGGTAAAAAAGAAATTTTAATACTTTTGTCAATATTTTTTTCAGAAAATTTTAAATCTGTAATAGATGTTAAGAATATAATGGTATCAAATTTTGCAACAATTTTTTTAATATCAATATCTTGAAATTTTATTCTACGTTTATTTAGATTTTTTCTATAACTGAAATCAATCTTTAAATGCTTCAATTTTTCACACAGACTTGATCCAATATATCCGCTATGCCCAAATATATATATTTTATTTTTTTTCATACAATAAATGTTTGGTATATTTTATTCTATACTTATTAGGGAAATTTTTCATTGGCAAATAATTGTATTTTCCCAATCTTGATACTAAAACATTATCCATAAAATTAAGGTGATATTTATTTCTTCTAAATTCTAGATTTAGTTTTCTAAGAGAATAAAATCTATGTGGTAATTTGAAATTATAATAGTTTTGGTGAGTTATAAACTCAAAATTTTCATGACAAAATAAATCAGATATTAAAATTTTTTTGGGTTGTAATTTACATATTTTATTAATTAAAGTTTTCCAATCATCAATGTACTGCAATGAAGAACAAAAAAAAATAATGTCCGGTTTAAATTTAAAATTTAAGTTGGTATAAAAATTAACTTTATTATTAATTTTTTTTCCTGCAGCAGAAACATCTTCAGTCTCAATAATATTATAATTTATTTTATTAAATAATTTTTTTTCTAATGTTAATTTTAGATACAAATAGGAATTTCCAAATCCGCCACCAAAATCTAAAATATTTATTCTATTTTTTTTTGGTAAGTTTGAAACAAGTATTGGTAAATGAATAAATCTTTCAACTGAAAGCCTATCAATTTTTTTTTTACTTAATAATAATTTATTTTTTTTAAATACTCTTAACGCTAGCTTAATGTATAACTTATTATATTTTCTGATATTATATAATTGATTTTTAGAAGCATCCTCAAAATTATTAAAAATACCGTTCCATATTTGGAATTTTTTATTAATTATAGTTTTTTGCATATTTGAAGAAATGTCTTGTTTTTTAAATCTTTCTTTGAAACAATAGGCTTGCTAGCTAAATTCCACTTTATATTTAAATTTTTATCATTCCAAACAATACCAGCTTCATCAGAAGGTATATATTTTCCATCAGCTTTATAATATAGTAATGCAAATTTACTTAATACTAAAAAACCATGAGCAAATCCTTTAGGAATATAAATTTGTTGATAGGTATTTTTACTTAATAATGTTTTATAATATTTTCCAAAACAATTTGAATTTTTTCTTAAGTCAACTACTACATCTACAATTTTACCTTCTAAAACTGTAACAAGTTGAGAAAATGGATTTTTTAATTGAAAATGTAAACCTCTTAATACATTACAATAAGAGAATGATACACTGTCTTGTATAAATTTATTTGTTATACCAATTTTTTTATATTCATTAATTTCATGAAGCACTTCAAAGTACCCTCTATAATCATTAAAATTATTAATTTTAATTTTTACTAAATTCTTAAATTTATCAATTTTTTTTACTTTTTTAATCATATCCCTTTATTAAATATCTTATTTTTTTTCTTAATGTATTATAAAATCTAAGAATTAGATTTTCATTTATTCTTGGATCGGTAATAGATATTATTTTATCAAAATGTAAATTGTCATAAGATGGTATATAATTAATATTGTCTTGATGAATAAAGCTATTCATCTCTTTAGATTTAAAGTTTCCATATAATTTAAAACTATCTACAATATTTGAATTTCCAGCATCATTCATACCAATATTTTCAACTAAATTTTTAGTAGGAGTTATGCATAAACTATTATACTTCATAATAGTATAGGCCCAATAACTTGACCATACTTTTGATTTTGAATAAAGTGTATCATTGAAGTAACTTTCCATCCATTTAGTCATTTTGTGATTATTATTATAATATTTAAAAATTTTACCAGAATAAGAGTCTTTTTTATAATCTATTAGATTTCTCTCTAGTTTAGACCATGCTCTTTTCCAAGTAGCCCATCCCCAACAAGAAGAAATTTTAGAATAATAATATGAATGTGGTATTTCGACAAAATTATCTAAGTAAAAAGATCCATTAATATGCATTATATTTTCATTATTTTTGTACTTTTCTAAACCAAATTCACAAAAATCTATAAATGATTTATTTGGAATACAGTCATCTTCGAGAATGATCCCTTTTTCTTCATTTTCAAATAACCAATCAATGGCTTCTATAATATTAATTTTGCATCCTAAATTTTCTTCACTGAACTTACGTATAATTTTACAATCCCAATCAATTGTATTTATTAAATTTCTTACTTTGATAACAATTTCATGTTCTTCAAGTTTATTTTTTCTAGGTCCATCACAAGCAACGTAAATTTTTTTCGGTTTTAATATTCTTAAAGAATCCAATAATTTTTTTGTTTCTTCAATTCTATTAAAAACTATAATTAATATTGGTATTTCATCTTTCATTTAAATCAAATAACTCACTAAGATTAACAACTTTATTTGTAATGTAATATTCCCTTCTATCATTTTTGTCTAATTTAAAATTTATATTATTATTTATAATTGAAACAATTTCATTAAAATTTTCGGTATAAATAAATATTTTTTTACTTATATAATCACTAAAAAAAATTTTTCCTTCTTTCTCAATTATTATACTCTTAATGTTAAAATTTAGAGCTTCATAGGCTACAGTGGAATCTCCTGTAAAATGAAAATCAGATATAGAAAGCAAATCATAAATATTAGCTTTACTAGTTATTTTATAATCAAAACAATTAATTTTATTTTTTTTTAGATTATTTATTAATTTTTCTGAATATGAAAACCTATGAAGAGGATGAAATCTGATTAAAAAAAAACAATTATTTTTTTTTGAAAGCTCTATAATAGATTGATAGAAATTTTCAGGTATATTTCTCAAAC
Source organism: uncultured Alphaproteobacteria bacterium (assembly GCA_902597795.1). Taxonomy (GTDB): domain Bacteria; phylum Pseudomonadota; class Alphaproteobacteria; order HIMB59; genus CACPNW01. The sequence goes on from CACJZA010000014.1 coordinate 13,551, forward strand.
TGCAAGTAAATAAAATTATTTTTTTATCTTTTCCAATAATTTTTTTTAATTTTTTAATAATTATACTTTTGTTCTTATCAAATTTATATTGGTTTAAATCTAATTTTCCACCAATTACAGCTTTGTGAGGTGAATTATTGAAATAAAAATTTATACTATCTGCTGTTTTATCGCCCCAAGACATAAAAAAATTAGGAAGGATATTGTATCCTTTTTTTGGAATATAATTCCAATTATTGTACATAATGTGTACAGGTTCACAAATACCATGTTGAACATCAACACTTGGAATATTTAATTTATTTGCAGCATGTATTAATGAAAAACCAATTAAATTATAATAACAAGATACTATAACTAATTTAGGTTTTTTTTTCTTTAAAATTTTTTGAAAAAGTTTTGAATAAAAATAAATGATTGTCAAATCTTTATACATATCATTTGTGTCAATTTTAAAGTTTTTATCTAAAAATTTATTTAGGAATAAAATTTCTTTCTTAAATTTTCTTATATTTAATTTAAACAAAATTGATAATCTAAAAAGAATGTAATTTATTGTGCTATAAGTTAATAAAGAAAAATGATAAACCTCTTCAATATTTGGAAGTTCATTTGAATTATTATTATACAAAATATATTTTTCGATAGATTGAGATTCAGTTCTAAATTTTTTAATAACAGAATCTAAATTTTTATCATAATAAATATTATCTTCATCTTTTATATTATCTTCTGATCTTGAGTATGCAAATACATCTACTATTTTAGTTTTTTGAAAAAAACTTTTAAAAAAAAAATTTAATAGTTTTAAATAATTTTTTTTAGTTGATAATATTTTTTTTTGATTTTTATTTTGAAAATTTGATATTTTTGCAAAATGTAATCTTATTACAGGCCAAATATGAATGTCAAATATTTTTAAGTTCTGAAACTGTTTTTTATCTTCAAGTTTTTTTATTAACCTAACCTTAGTTTGAGCATCAATCATTTGTAAAATTTTTTAAAATTATCTCAGACAGATGTAAATCTTCATTATCATTAATATCAATTGATTCGATTTTAGATACTATAAAAGGATAGATTGGTTTTGTAATAATTCGTCCTGATTGTATATATTTTTTATAATTAATCCCATACATACCACATCCTTCAATAAATAGTTTTTGTCTTAGCTGTCTTCTTCGAGGTTGATTTTTTCTAAGGAAAGTCAACTCATTTTTTTTATTTAAATAAAGAGGATCAGCAGATAAATATGAAATACTTATAAAAGAATTATATTTTTTATTATTTATAACATCTTTAATAAATTTTTTAATTGTCAAAATTTTTCTAATTGGAGATGTTGGTTCTAAAATTATTATATACGAAGGTATATATTGGAACTTAGTTTTTAAAAATTTGAGAGTATGGTTTAATGCTTCTTCAGTACTTGAACTATCTAAAGAATATTTTTTTGGCCTATTAATAATTTCAAATTTTTTTTCTAATTTATAGTTTGATATTTTATTTATAATTTTTTTAGAATCTGTTGATACAATTACTTTATCAAAAAATTCTATTTTTAGTGCTTGATCTATAGTGTATTTAATTAATTCCTTATTATTTATACTAACAATATTTTTGAAAGGTATTGATTTTGATCCACCTCTCGCAGGTATAAAACATAATACTTTTTTATTTTTCATTAATAATCATTTTAATACCTTCATTAATTTTGATTTTTGGCTTCCATTTTAATATTCTTTGAGCGAGTGAACTATCACAATATCTAAAATATATTTCTCTATTTTTTTTTCTATCCGTACCTTTAAAATTTTTTATAATAGTTGGTCTAAGAATTTTATCTTTATTAATACTTTTTATTATAAGGGTGGCTAAATCAATTAAATTAATTGGCTCTTTTCCATTGCCAATATTTAAAGTCATGTTATTAGTTTTTGGGTTATCTAAACAACCTGCTGTAGCTCTGGCAGTATCTGATACATATGTATATGATCTTATTTGTTTTCCAGATCCATTTATTTTAGGAGATTTATTATTCTTAACATTGTTAATAAAATTTGTAATGACAAATTGTTTTTCTTGTCGAGGACCATAACAATTAAAATATCTAAGAATAGTATAGTTTATTCCAAATTTTTGATGATAAGCTTTGCATAATTCTTCACCAAGTAATTTTGAAATTCCATATACTGTTTTTCCCTGTGTTGTAGTTTTTTCTGTAATGGGATTTTCTTTAGGCTCTCCATATACCTCAGATGAAGAAGCAAAAATAATTTTTTTTACTTTCGTAATTATTGAAGCATCTAAAACATTTTTAGTGCCTTCAACGTTTACTTCTATGCATTTAAGTTTATCATTTTCAGTATTCTGAACACCAAGCATTGCACCTAGATGAAAAACAGTTTCTATATTATTACAAGCATTATATATTGCAGATTTTTCAAGAATTGAACCGGGAAAAAATAAAATATTTTTGTTTTTTTTAATAGTTTTTATTTTTTTAATTTTTTCAGGTAAATCAAATACAATTACTTTATTTTTTCTACTTAATTGTTTAGCTAATTCAAAACCGATCATTCCAGCACCACCAGTAATTAATATATTCTTCATTTTATGTTATTAATTGTTTTAATTAATCCTTCAGAAATTGAAATTCTTGGTTTAAAATCATAATCTTTAATTAACTTATCAATATTTGCACAACTATATTTAGCATCAGCTTTTAATTCTGGATAATTTTTAATTTGACCTTTCCCAATTATTTTAATTATTTCTTTAGCTAATAACTTAATGGAAGTGGCTTTGCCTGTACCAACATTATAAGTTCCAGATTTTTTGAAATAGAGCATTTTAATATATAAATCAACTACATCTTTAATGTGAATAAAATCTCTTTTTTGATATCCACCACCATTTAGTTTTAAAATTTTATTTTTTTTAGCTAATTTAATAAATGTTGGAATGACTGCTGAATAATTACTATTTGAATTTTGATTTGGTCCATAAATATTAAAAAATCTTAAGTTTACAGCTTGAAGATTGTTGTTTTTTATATAAAAATTTATTAACTTTTCTATAAAAATTTTAGACATTGCATAAGGTGATAATGCTGGAGTTGAATTGTTTTCTTTAATACGACTGTTATATGCTAATGGATAAACTGAGCAGGAGGATGCAAAAATTAATTTTTTTTTGTACTTAACACAATTTTTTATAATATTTGATGAACCATAAACATTATTGTACATTGTGAATTCAGGATTAATTATTGAAGTTTGCAATTCTACCTGAGCAGCAAGATGGTAAACTACGTCAACTTTTTTAATTATTTTATTAACAAAAACTTTATCTGTAATTGATTTATTATAAAAATAATTTTTATCTAAATATTTTTTTTTAGATGAACTTGATAAGTTATCTACAATATATACTTTCAAACCAAGTTTATTAAATTTTTTTACTAAATGTGAACCAACAAAACCTGCTCCTCCTGTTACTAATATTTTCATTAATATGTAATTTTTTTATCTAATATTTTACTTAAATTAATTTTTTTTAAAATTTTGACAATTCTTTCCGAGCTTTTACCATCACCATAGGGATTTTTACATTTTTTTAGACTATTTTTAAAACTTTTATTATTTTGAGAAAAATTTATAGATTTCATAATTTCTTTTTTGGATGATTTACAATTTATTATATTATTTGCTTGCATTCTTCCTCTTTGTCTATTGCCTATATTGATTACTGGTATTTTAAAAGAAGGTGCTTCAAGAATACCTGCACTACTATTTCCAATTAATAAATCAACATTTGCTAGTATATTTAAAAAAATAATTCTTTCTAAATTTTTAAAAATAAAGAATTTTTTATTTTTTTTATACATATTAATCTTCTCTATAATCTTTTTACTACCAGTATCAAAGTTTGGGTATAATATTATTGTGTTAAATTTGTACTCATTTAAAGCATCTAAAGTGATTAAGATTTCATTGCCTGATAAATGTGATTCAATTAGCACTGGATGTTGAATTACTAAGATTATTGGTAATCTGTTTTTTATATTAAGATAATTATAAATAAAATTTTTATTTTTTTTAATTTTTCGAATTGCATCTAACTGAGGTGCTCCTACATTAAAAATTCTTTTTTTTTCTTCTCCTAATTTTATTACTCTATTTTTTGAATCTAGACATGAAGTTAAATGAATGTGAGATAATTTGGTAATAGCATGTCTTACATTTCCATCTATATGTCCTGAAACATCACCTGCTTGAATATGGGCAACTGGTATGTTTTGAAATACTGAAGCTATACATGCCATAAACATTTCAGACCTATCACCTGTTACTAAAACTAAATCTGGTAATATTCTATTTAGTTCAGAAGAAATTTTATTCATTAATAATGATAAAGATTTAGTAAAGTTTAATTCATTAGAATCTTTAATTTTCATTTTAATTTTTGATGTAATGGGAACTTTATCTTTTATTAAATCATTTAATGAGTACCCAAATTTTCGTTCCAAATGCATCCCAGTAACAATTACACTTAATCTTACTTGTTTATCTTTTTTTAAAATTTGAATTATTTTTCTTTTGTATCCATAAGTAGCTCTAGAACTAGCAATAACACAAATTTTTCTCATTTTATTTTAAATAGGTCCACTTGATTTGTGTATTCTTTGGAATATTACATTTTGCAATTCTACCAATGACATCTTTATATCTTTTTGCTGGAATACTATCTTTTCCTGGACCAGGTCTTTTTACCCAAATCATTTCTTCTTTAATTTCTTGATCTTTTAGAATATCAATTTCTGAAACAACTGACTCTCTTGCCCACGAAATAATTTCTTTTTCCTCTGGATAAATATATTTTTCATTTCCATTTGATAGATAGATTGCTTCACAACCAATTACTAATTCCTTCAACATATTTGGCTCAATCGAAGATTTATGATCTGGGCCAATTTGTTTTTTATCGAGAGTAAAATGCTTTTCAATAAGAGGTGCGCCAAGAGCTATTGCACCATAAGATGAAAAATTATCTTTAGTATGGTCTGATAGACCAATTGGTAAATCAAATAGTTTATTATATTTGTTAATTAGTTGGAGATTTACTCTGTCATACGGGCAAGGATATGCAGATGTACAATGAGTAAGCATAAATGGAGTTTTTAATTTTTTAACATAATTTACTAACTCTTCAATCTCAACCATGTCACTCATACCAGTGGAAATAATCATTGGTTTACCTTTTTTTGCAATGTGTTCAATTAATGGAAAGTTAGTCATCTCACCAGAACCAGTTTTATAAAAATCAACACCTATTTCTTCAAGCATATCTGCACCAATTTTACTAAATGGAGTACATAAATATTGAATATTATTTAACTCACAGATTTTTTTTAATTCTTTATGTTCATCTAGGGTAAAATTAGTTTTTTCTAAAGTTTCCCATAAAGGTTCATCAAAATTCGCAGACTGAGGTGCATTTCTCAACATTTCATTTTCTAAAACATGTATTTGAAATTTAATACAGTCAACTTTTACAGAAGCTGCAATTTCAATCATTTTTTTAGCAGTATCAAAGTCACCATTATGATTAATACATGCTTCAGCTACTATATACGGCTTAGAATACATTGAAATTTTTTTGTCTTTTAAAATTATGCTCATTTTACTAACCTCTCGAAAAAAAAGTTTTTTGCCAATAATAAATACTTATAATTTGCCAAATAAAAACTGAATTATTAACGGTATTATCACTTATGTAATTCTGAAAAATAGATTTAATATTCTTAAAATTAAAATAAGGCATTTCTCTGAATATAGATGAATTTATAATATCAAATATCCAATCCTTAAGATCTTTTTTAAACCAAATAATTTGAGGATCAACTATAGATCTTTTAGGAAGATTTAATAAATCTATATCAGTAATTTCTTTTATTGCTTCTCTATATATATATCTCTGAATACCATTTTTAATTTTAAATTCACTTTTTAAATTAAACATAAATTCTACAATTCGATGATCTAGCAAGGGTACCCTTAATTCGGTACTAAATGCCATAGATGCTCTATCACAAGATCTTAAAATTCTTGGGAGCTTAGTAAAAAACAAATCTTTATATTGAAAATTTTTAAGATTTTTATCAAATAATTGAAAATCATAAACTTCATTGTCATTAAATTTGTTTAAAAAATCATTATTCAAAATATTGTGATTAATACTTTTAGTTCCATCTGCTGAGTAGCCATTATTTTCAAATGATTTAATACCATTTTTTATAATACTAAAAACTTCTCTTATATTTAAATTATTTAATTTTGAAAATTTAAAAATCTCATTTTTAATTTCACCAATTGTATTATCTTTGATTAAATCTTTAATATGTGAACCATAAGTATATCTATATCCTGCAGCTATTTCGTCACCACCCTGACCTTCCAATATTACTTTAGAGCCATTTAATTTCGAATATTTACAAGTTTTGAATTTACCTAAAGTTGGAAGGCCGGGGAAAGGTTGTTCTTGATAAAACATACATTGTTCAGTAAGAGCTGGAATCTCACTTGCACTTATTTTAATATATTTAGTATTCCACTTTAGATCAGAAGATAGTTTTTCTGCAAAATATTTTTCTTCATTTGTTTTAGTATCAAAATAAAAATTAAAACTTTTAATATTTTTTTGTCCGTTATTAATTTTATTAATTAGATACATTAATGTTAGTGAATCTAATCCTCCGCTAATATTAAGGGATACAGGAACATCAGATCGAAGTCTTAGTTTAATAGAGTCTTCAACTAAGTATAAAAAATATTCTTTAGAATTTGTGTAATCTTTAATTTGTTGATTATTAGTATTATCATTTAATTTCCAATATGGAGATATATTTATTCTTGAATTTTCTACTTCCAAAAAACAACCTTGTTTTAGTTGGTATATATCTTTAAAAAAAGTTTCTTCAGAATGATCATAAACACCATTGACAAGATAATTATGTATTACTTTTTCATTTGGGATTTTTTTGTTTTCTAAAAGCAGAGGCTTTATTTCAGATGAAAATAATAAATGGTCTTTAATTTTTCTATAAAAAAATGGCTTTATACCCATTCTATCTCTAGCACAAAATAATTTTTTTACTCTTGGATCCCATATTGCAAAAGCAAACATGCCATTAAATTTTGATAAACATTTTGATCCCCATTTAATGTATGACTTTAAAACAACTTCTGTATCAGATTGACTTTTAAAATTATATTCAGCTAATTCAGAATATAATTCTTTATAGTTATAAACTTCACCATTAAATACTATAACACAGCCGGTTTTTTCATCCATCATTGGCATATTAGCATTTGGGGTTAAATCAATAATGTTTAACCTATTACTAAATAAAGCAATATTTGTATTTTGAAACCAATCAAAGTTATCAGGGCCTCTGTGTTTTTGTAAATTTCTAGTTTTTAATAGAGCATCAAATAATTTCTTATCAAAATGATTTTTTTTTAAAGATATTAATCCCGCTAAACCACACATTTTACAAATTAATTTTTTTGTTTTTTAAAGTGCTAAACTTTATTGCTTCGATTATTTTCATTACTTTGATACTATCATCACCGTTTGAGTATGAGATTGATTTTCCATTAAGTGTTTCTATAACATTGTTTATTAGCGTACCGAATTGGTTTCTGGGTTTTCCACCTAATTTTTTTTTGGGGTTAAAGTTTAATTCTGTAAATCCTTTGTGCTCAGGAGAATTAATTATATTAAATTGCTCAATATCTCTTCCAATATTTTTAAGTGAAAGCTTACCTTTTTTTCCAAAAAAATTAAATTCAAAAATATCATATGATTTCATATCTAATGACTGCACAAAAACTTTTAATCCACTTGAAAAAAATAGAATAAAATCAATATTTGGATCATCTGTGGGACAGAATGAATTTGATGTATTACTGAATCCTAAAACTGATTTAATTTCACCTTCAGTATTTTCAAGTAAGTAAATTAAAGTATCGATCAAATGTGTACCAGTTGTTAGCAAACCATAAACATAAAAACAATTTACTTGTAAAATTTCACCTACGTAATGAGTTATATTATTTGTTTTTAATTTAATTAGTTCAGAATCAAATCTTCTTCTATGATTAATAAATAATGGAATATTTAGATTTTTTAATTTTGATACAATTTTTTTTGCATCTTTTAGATTTTCTGAAATTGGTTTTTCGCAAATTATAGCCTTTACCCCATTGTCAGAGCAATAGTCCATAATTTCATAATGAGTATCTCTCCAGGTAGCAATTGATACAATATCAGGTTTTTCTTTAATTATCATCTCTTTGTAAGATTCATATAAATTAATATTTTTATTATTTTTTTTGATAAGTTCCAGATTATTTGAATTTGTGTCACATATAGCTTTAAAATTAATTTTTTTATTACCAATAAGCATTCCATAATGAGAAGCTGGTTTGATTCTTTTTTCATCATATTCATGTTGGAAACCAATTCTTCCAGCGCCTATTAAAGCGGAGGAAAATTTATATATTTTACTGGTCATTTTATTGATAAAACTTTATGCTTTAATATATATACATCTAAAAATGATAATTAAAAATTTTATTTTTTTATTGAAATTAATCAATACACAAATAGAAAACAAAAGCATTGATATTAGAGATAATAATTTTAATGATCTTGTTAAAAAAGGGTATTATAAATTTAAAATTAGCCAAAAAGAAACCGATAAATTAGCTGAAGAATTAAAAATAAATTTTCGAAAATACAATATTATTGGTGTTGGTGACCTTCGTCTTCATGGACTAGATAGGGCTTCTTCATATGTAAATGAATTTTTTAAAGAAAATTTAAAAGAACATTTTAAAAATATCAATTATTCTTCATCAAATAAGGTTAGTTTATTTTCTGTACTAGGAGGTAAATTGGTAGCAGGCAATAATCAAAGTTCTGGAGGAGGTTGGCACAGAGATATGTATTATGAACAATACAAAATATTAATTTATTTAAGTGATGTTGATGAAAAGAAAGGACCTTTTTGTTATTTTGAAAAATCACATAAAAAATACTTTCAAATTATTAATCTTATTTTAAATTTTTTTTCAAATAATATTACAAGATATAATAATTTAATCCCTGAAATATTGCAAAAATTAAATTTAGGTAAAAAAAAATTACTAGTAGGGAGTAAAGGAACTTGTATAGTATTTAACAGCTCTGGATTACACAGAGGTATAAAAATTCAGAATGGTGAAAGACTTTCAATGACTGCGTATCTTTATCCAAAACTTGAAAATAAACAATATCTTGAATTAGAAAATCATTTTAAAATACCTAATGAGTTAAAAAAACAAATTATTTCATAGCATTAATGATTTTCTTTTTTATGAGAGCTAAAGTTTTTTTAAATTTCTCATAATCAATAGAATTTATATAATTTGTAATATTAGATTTATCTAAGCTTTGTTCTGATATGAAATTATCATAAAATTTAAAATCTTGAATACAATCATTTGAAAGATAAATATAATGCATATAGTAAAATTCATAAATTTTTGTTAAGTCAATTTTATTTTCCCATATTTGTTCAAGATTTGATAAAAAATCTAAATATTCTTTGATACTTGTTGGATGATCATTGAAGTTATATGCGATATGTGGATTTGTTCCTGCATTAATCACTCTAAAACCAATCAAAGGTAACTCATGGCCAACAGAACCATAGCAAGTTAAAGCAATTTTAATATTTTTTTTATATATTTGATGGAAGGATATATCTGATTCCAATATGTGAAAATTAGATTTATTTTTAAATAATTTATTAAGAATTATCAATGTAGATGTATCAAAATCTGGATGCAACTTAACATACCATTCGTAATTAACCTTTTCTGAAAACTTAATTAAAAATTTTAACCATTCATAAAAATCATTAAACAAAAGTTCACCAAATGAATTTGGACTATCATAAAATTCATGTGTACAAATTAATATTTTGATATTTTTTTTATTAGAAATTAAAAAATCTTTATTAAGGTGTGAATTAACAAAAGCACTTTTTTTTGAGTAATCCATATCAACCCCAATTGTGCCAGATAATCTTTTACTCAATCTATCTTTAGATATTTCTAAAGCTTTAATCTTTTCTTTAGGATTTAATTTATTGAATTTTTTTGGATAATTTTGATAAACTTTCTTTATAAATTCTGAATGATTGTGCGGTTCTTTAATAAAGTTTAAGCCATTAGAATGAGCTGAATAGAAAGGAATATCATACAACGCACCTCCAATTTTTGCTGGTAAACTTAGAAATCTTAAACTTAAGTGGGAATTAACAATAGCTTTAACTTTATTTCTTTTGAAGTAATCTTTCCAAAATACTAATAATTTTATACCATTAAATATTTCTTTTTTTGCAAATTGATGAGATAATTCAAAAGTAGGATATTGATATTTCATCATAAATTCTTCATATATATCGACACCAATATGAACATTAAATACATGAAGGTTAAATAAATCATTTTTATTTTTTATTTTTTTAATTAACGAATTAAAAATATTAAGAGATTCTTTTTTTTGATTATTATTTAATTTTACGTATATAAATTTTGTTGTACCAAAAGATTTATAA
>CACJZA010000015.1 GCA_902597795.1 uncultured Alphaproteobacteria bacterium
CTGGTTCATTTTTTTTAAATGTTAATTTTAATCTACGATGACCTGAAATTTCTAAATAAAGCCAATCAATTTGATTAATTTTATTTTCAACTACTGTAAAGTTTTTATATCCCTTTTCACTTTCTTCATGACTTGGTTCCTTTCCGGTTAAGTGTTCAGGGATACCATCTTCTGGAAATTCAGTAATTGAACTTGGATCTTTTAATGTTAAGTAACATTTTCTACTAAACAATCTTGTTTTATCCCACATTTCTTTAGCTTTATCATTTTGATTATTAACCAAAGACGTTGTTTTGATTCGCATTTGAATTTTTAATTTATGATCATAAAAAACAAATTGAGAACTACTATTTTTTTTTAAATTAGGAACCTTCGGAGATCTAAAGTCTGTGTGAAAATTTAGTGTCATGCTACTGGGATCAAATTTTCTTAAGACTACAACTCTAGAATCTATTCCACCTTCACTATCAATATTACTAAAGACTGGCGTGTGAAAGGCGTGTTTTCTATCTTTAACTCCTCTAGTTAAATTTTTCTTTATATCCTCAAATATTTCTGCAGCATTTTCTTTTGAAGAAGTCGACATTGTTATTGTAATATAAATTGTTTTGAAGAAATAGCTAGATAATGGAAATAAATAAAATTACGAATTTATTGAATCTGGAGCATGTTAAGTTTTTAATATCTATCTTTAAAGAAAATAATATTGAAATTCGATTAGTAGGAGGGTGTATACGAGATGCTCTTCTTGAAAGAGAAATCAAAGATATTGATACAGCGACAACTTTGGAGCCTGAAGATGTTTTGTCATTACTAAAAGATAACAATATTGAGTATGATGATTTTGCTATTCAATATGGATCTATAATTGCTTATCCTCATAATCGAAAAATACAAATTACAACTTTACGTGAAGATGTTAATCAAATGGGAAGACATACAAATGTAATTTACACCAACAGCTGGAAAAAAGATTCAGCCAGAAGAGATTTTACTTTCAATGCTTTATATGTTGGAAACAATAATAAACTACATGATTATTACAATGGCCAATCAGATTTAAATGAGAGTAAAATTTGTTTTATTGGTGAAATAGAGGATAGAATAAAAGAAGATTACTTAAGAATCTATCGATACTTTAGGTTTAGGGGTTTATTTAATTTACCTAAAACTTCTTTAAGTGATCAAAAGATTGTAGAAAAATATATTCACGAATCTTTGGCAGTGTTGACCAACGATGCAATAAGACAAGAAATATTAAAAATGTTTAATATGTCTTTTCCATTAAATTGTTTTTACATATCTCATCAAACATTACAAAAATTCAAATGGGTTGAAATAGTGAAAGAGCATTTCATACGAACAAAATACGACCTTGGATTAAATAAATGTCTCAATAAGATTGATAATTTAATAAATTAGTTTTTTAGTTTACAACTTTTGCACAAACCAAATATTTCTAAATTATGTTTTTTATAATTGAAGTTATTCTTTTCTGCTTGTTTAGAAAAATAAGAAATCAAATTATTTCCAGTTAGCTCAGTAACACTATCACAGTTTTCACATATCAAAAAAGATGTTGATGTTTTCGCATTACAGCCTTCATGCTTACAAGCAACATATGAATTTCTACTTTCTATTTTATGTACTTTGCCAATTTCTATAAGCTTATCTAAAGCTCTATAAACTTGAAGAGGAGATTTAATTCCTTTTTTTTGAATATCAAAAAGGATTGTATATGCTTTAAGAGGTTCTGATGCGCTTTCTAAAATATCAAGAACTGTTTGTTGATTTTTAGTTAAGTTTAAAGTTTCTAAAGACATATTCTAGATTACCAAATTGCTATCGTTTTTGCAACTGACCCTTAATTTCAAGAGGAACCAATGAAATAATGAAAAGTAATAAAGCCACCACTATTATCGAAGGCCCTGAAGAAGTATTTATTTCTAAAGAAGCAAATAATCCAACTACTACTGATAAAATACCTGATAAGATAGCGATAACAATCATTTGTTTAGGACTGTTGCTAATGTTCCTGGCAATAGCAGCAGGAATTAAAAGTAAACCTGTAATTAATAGTGCTCCAATCATTTTAATAGACAAAGCAATTACTCCTGCCAATAAAAGGGTAAATATAAAATTAGAAACTTCCGGCCGCATACCTTCAGCAGCTGACAAATCATAATTTACAGTTGCTGAAAATAAAGATTTCCAAATAAAATATAAGATAATTAATATTATGCTTCCACCTATCCAAACTAAACCAATGTCTGCAGTTGTCACTGCAAGAATATCGCCAAATAATAATCCCATGAGATCAAATCGGATATAAGATAAAAAACCAATCAATACTAAACCGATGGCAAGTGTTGAGTGAGCAAGAAGTCCAAGTAAAGAATCGCCAGCTAGTTTTGTTCTTTTTTGTAAGCTTACAAGAAGTAAAGCAACAACAGCTGATATTACAAACACAGAAAAAGCAATATTTAAACTAAATGAGTATGCTAATGTTACTCCTAAAAGGGCTGAGTGAGATAAGGTGTCACCAAAATATGATAACCTCCTCCAGATAACTAAGCATCCAAGTGGTCCAGCAACAATAGCTATACCAACCCCTGCAACAAGTGCACGAATAAAAAAATCATCAAACATTAATTTTTAACACTCCCATCTGTCTGATGTGAATGATCATGTTCATGTTGATAGAGTGATAAGGTAGCAGCATTATGTTCTCCAAATAATTCTATGTAGGAAGAATTTTTTACTATTGATTTAGGTGATCCAGAACAACAAATGTGACCATTTAAACAAATTACATGATCTGTTGCAGACATAACAAAATGGAGATCATGAGATATAAGAAGGATGCCACAATTTAATTTGGTACAAATTTCTTTTATAAGATTGTATAGAGCTATTTCTCCATTAAAATCTACTCCCTGCACAGGTTCATCTAAAACAAGTAGATCTGGTTTTTTAGCAATTGCTCTTGCGATTAAAACTCTCTGAAATTCTCCACCAGATAAGTTATGAATCTCATTGTATATTAAATGCTGAACCTCTGTTAATTCTAGAGCTTCAATAATTTCATCTTTATTAATATGACTTGTTAGATTCATAAAATCTAAAACTCGAAGTGGCATAGTCCAATCAATACTAATTTTTTGAGGAACATATGCCATTTTTGTTGAATAATTTTCAATTGAACCTTCATCTGATTTTAGAATATTAAGTGCCATTTTAGCGGTAGTTGTTTTTCCTGAGCCATTTGGGCCAATCAAGGTTACAATTTTGCCCTTATGAATTTCAAGAGAGATACCTTTTACAATCCATTTAGAAGATTTTTGGACACCGCAATCTTTTAATCTTACCAATAAATTATTATTTTCGTTCATTTTTGTATTTACAATCTAAAATGTAATATTATAACATTACGTTCATTAACAGACTTAATTATTAATAGGAACATTTTTTATGAGACAAAACAACATTTTTTTGATGCTTTTGAAAGTATTTTTCTTTTCATCAATTTTAGTCGCAACTTCAGCTGTAAGAGCAGAATTAAAAGTTGTAACTACAATTAAACCACTTCATTCACTAATTGCGAATGTAATGGATGGTGTAGGTGAGCCAGCACTTATAATTGAAGGAAGTACTTCCCCCCATAGCTTTACATTAAAACCTTCTCATGCCAAACTTTTAGAAGAAGCAGATATCATATTCTGGGTTGGTGAAAGTATAGAAACGTTCATGGAAAGACCTCTTGAGTCAATTGTCAAAAATGCAGAAGTTGTAGAGTTCATGCAAGTTGAAAGTATTAATAAATTGAAGTTTAGAGAAGAATCGATTTTTGAAGATCACGATGATCACGATGACCACGATGATCATGACGACCACGATGACCACGATGATCATGACGACCACGATGATCATGACGATCATGATGATCACGATGACCATGACGATCATGAAGATCATGATGATCACGATGACCATGACGATCATGACGATCATGAAGATCATGAAGATCATGATGATCACGATGATCACAGTGGACACGATCACCACGGTCATGCACATGGTGAATTCGACGCTCACATTTGGCTAGATCCAATGAATGCAAAAGAAATGGTTCATGAAATTGCTCATGAGTTAAGTGATTTAGATCCTGCCAATAAAGAGAAATATGAAGCAAATGCTGATGCAACAATCAAAGCTTTAGACCAATTGATAAATGACGTTAGCAAGGATATTAATTCCGATGCAAAATTTGTCGTTTTCCATGACGCCTACCAGTACTTTGAAGAAAGATTTGATGTAAGAGCTGCAGGAGCTTTAACATTGAATACTGATGTTTTACCTGGTGCTAAACAGATTGCTGATATTCAAGATGTAATTAAGGATAGAGGAATAAAATGTATCTTCTCTGAACCTCAATTTAATCCAAAGATTATTACAACAATAGCTGAGGATATGAATATCAAAACAGGAGTTTTTGATCCTTTAGGTGCTAACATCGATACTGGTAAGTCACTTTACTTTACGTTGATTAGTAATCTCGGGGACGAGCTTAAAGGCTGTTAATTTTTAATATTTAAATAAATTCCACCTTGTATAAAGGTGGAATTTATAGAACTAATTATAAGGAAATTGATATGGAAAATACTTCTCAGGTTCCAGTTACGGTTTTAACAGGTTTTCTTGGAGCTGGAAAAACAACACTTTTAAATCGAATTTTAACTGAACAGCATGGACGTAAATACGCTGTCATTGTTAATGAATTTGGTGAGCAGGGAATTGATAATGACCTTGTTGTTGATGCTGATGAAGAAGTATTTGAAATGAATAACGGTTGCATTTGTTGCACTGTTAGAGGTGATTTAATTAGAATTCTTAGTGGTTTAATGAAACGTGCTGACAAACTAGATGCAATTATAGTTGAAACAACTGGTTTAGCCGATCCAGCCCCAGTTGCTCAGACATTTTTTGTTGATCAAGACGTTGCTGATAGAACAAAATTAGATGCAATTGTTACAGTTGCTGATGCTGTTCATCTAAGTTCTCAACTAGTCGATCATCATGAAGCAGAAGAGCAAATTGCTTTTGCTGATGTAATTTTGTTAAATAAAGTTGAACTTGTTGAAGATAATGACATTGTGAAAGTTAATGATCGTATTAGAAAAATAAATCCTTTTGCAAAGATTATTAAAACAACACGTTGTGATGCACCTCTTGATGAAATCGTAGGCTTAAATGCATTTAGTCTAGATAGAGTATTAGATATTGAACCTGACTTTCTTGAATCAGATCATGATCATGAACATGATGATGATGTTACTAGTCTATCCTTTGTATCTGATACACCATTAGACATGGATAAGTTTCAAGATTGGTTTGGAAATTTACTGAGGACTAAGGGTCAGGATATTCTTCGATCAAAAGGCATTTTGAACTTTAAAGGTGAAGAAGAGCGATATGTATTTCAAGGAGTGCATATGCTTATGGATGCCTCACCAATGGGACCTTGGCCCAAAGGAAAAAATAGAAGTTCTCGAGTAGTATTTATTGGTCGTGATCTTGATAATATGAATCTTAAGGAAGGCTTTGAAAATTGTAAATCAGCATGAACGCTGATTTAGAAAAACTTCAGGAAACAAATAAAACTGAACTTGAAAGAAGAGGTTCAATTTTTAATATTGGAGCCCCAGCTACAGAAGCGGTTACAACTCGTGATCAAATAGCGGTAGGATTTGGAGACGGCACTGTAAGATTTTTTCAATCTGGATCTGATCCTAAAACTGTTAAAGCACATAAGGGTGTAGTGTTGAGTATGACAAATTATGAAGATCATGTGTTAACGGGAGGAGACGATGGACGTTTTCTAAAAATATCATCTGATGGAAATATTGAAGAAATTTTTAATTTTGGTTCAAAGTGGGTTGACTGTGTAGCTTCCCACAAAGATACTAAAGTTTGTTCATCAGGAAAGACTGTTTATATTTGGACAAAAAACAAAGATAAACCACAAACTTTAGAGCATCAAAGTACTGTTGCTGGATTAGCATTTGATAATAAAGGTAAGCGTCTTGCGGTCTCAAGATACGGTGGAGTAACAGTGTGGAAACTTAATAATAATAAATGGACAGCCTCAAATTATACCTGGAAAGGATCGCATGGAACTGTAACGTTTAGTCCAGATACAAAATATATTGTAACTGCAATGCAAGAAAATCAAATTCATGGTTGGCGCATAAACGACAAAGCGGATTTAGCAATGAGAGGTTATCCATCAAAAATTAAAAGTTTTACTTGGGTTGGTGATACACCGTATTTGGTAACATCTGGATCCAGTGATGCAGTTTGCTGGCCATTTGATGGTAAAGAAGGACCAATGGGGAGAAAGCCAATTGTTGTTGCAAACGGTGGTAAAGAACTTGCAACATTTGTTAAAGCACTTAATGGAGAAAAAGCTGTTTTCACTGGTTTTACAGATGGGTCAGTTTTATTAGCAGAAATTGATGAAAGTAAAAAACCAATTATGATTAGAAGTTCAACAGGTGCAGAAGTTTCAACAATAGCTATATCTAGTGATAACTCACAAATATTAATTGGCGATATGAAAGGTTCTATTCTTTTATCATCCTTATGGGCAGACAATTAAGAGAGAAAATATGTTTAATCGTAAAACTCAAAATGTTGAAAAAATAAGAAATCTCAAACATTTAATTTCCAAGAAATATAAATTACCAGAAAATACTATAATAAGTATTGCTGAGCTCAGTTGTCATGAACCTGATTGTCCACCAATTGAAACTGTAATTACTGCAAGAAATGAAGACGGATCAATGAAAAATTGGCGAGTCGCAAAATCAATAGAAGAAATAGAGGAGTCAGATATTAATAATCTAACAAATCACACTCATTAAGTTATTAAATTTAAAATAATTTATTAACAGCAATCTCCACCTTCACAAGTACAGCAACAGCTACAACTGCAACCACACTTTGGTGGGTTTGGATTTTGATTTTTCATAATGATACCTATATCTATATCTGAATAATATTTAAACAAATTTATGAGAAAAATAATAGAAATTAAAGAGTGTATGAAGACTTTTGAGGGTGACGGGATACCTGTAACGAGAGCTTTCCCTGTCCCCGGAATGAGAGAAAATGATCCATTTCTTCTTTTTGATCATTTCGGCCCAATTAATTATGAGCCAGGAGGTGCAACTGGTGTACCAGCACATCCTCATTGTGGATTTGAGGCAATTACTTATATGCTTGGTGGTGAAGTAGAGCATAGAGATTCATTTGGAGGACAAGCAGAAATTGAAACTGGTGATGTACAATGGATGACAACTGGATCAGGTTTAATCCACTCTGAATTAGTAACAGAAAAATTTAAGAAGAGTGGTGGTATCATGCAAGGATTACAAATTTGGGTAAACCTTCCACAAAAAAATAAAAAAGTGAAACCTTGGTACCAACATATTAAAAGAAACACTATTCCAACAGTATCTGAAAATGCAAATATAGAAATTAAAGTTCTTGTGGGTGAAATAAATGGAACCAAATCCAAAGTTCAAACATATTCACCTGTATCAATATTTGATATTCAATTTTCAAAACCAGATATGACTAAGTTTAATGTTGATAAAGAACAAAATCTTATGATCTATATTATCGATGGTCAATTACAATTTAACGAGGATGATAAAATCGCTAATAAAGGTAATATGATTTACTTTGATCAGTCAAGTGATGAGATTCAACTTACATCGATATCAGAAAAAGGATCCTATCTAGTTTTAGCAGGTAAGCCGCTTAAAGAACCTGTAGCACGTTATGGTCCTTTTGTGGCAAATTCTGAAGGAGAAATTAAGCAAGCAATGATGGACTATCAAGAAGGAAAGATGGGAAGCTTAGCTTAAGCTAATTGACGTAACATTTCTCCAGCTACAATAGCAACTGAACTACTAAGATTAATCGATCTAGGCCCCTTTATCATTGGTATTGTTAATCTTTCATCGACAGAACTATGAACAAAATCAGGTGCTCCTGCACTTTCTCTGCCAAATAAAATAATATCATTTGATTGAAATTTATAATCGAAATAACTTTTTTTACTTTTTGTTGTTAGAAGAACGAGTCGATATGAATTATCTTTTGACCACTCATAAAATTTTTCCCAACTTAAATGTTTTTTTAATTCTAGATAATCATAGTAATCCATTGATGCTCTTTTTAATCTCTTATCATCAATCACAAAGCCAGTTGGCTCTATTATATCTACTGGTATTCCAAGACAGGCACCTAGTCTAAATATGTTTCCTGCATTCTGTGGTATGTCGGGTTCAAATAGAGCAATTCTCATGTTTTTTTACTATATTATTTTATTACTTGCGTCACGCTGGCACATATTTAAAAAGTATTTTTTTAAGTAATTAAGATATAAGAAATTCACAATAAATGGCTAAAAAACCCAAAAATAAAAGAAGAGATTTCCTACAACTTAGCACCGTGACGCTTGGTGCTGTTGGAACAGCTGCTTTTATATGGCCCTTTCTAAAAAGTATGAGTCCAGCAGAAGACACATTAGCTGCAGGATCAACCGAAGTAGATATTAGTGCTATTGAAGAAGGTCAAAGTATAACAATAAAGTGGCGTGGAAAACCTGTTTTCATTAAAAAAAGAACAAAAGATGAGATTAATGCAGCTAAAATGGTTCAAGCTTCTGACTTAAGAGATCCACAAGATGATGCAGATAGAGTACAAAAAGAAGAATGGTTAGTTTTAGTGGGAGTATGTACACACTTAGGTTGTGTTCCACTTGGTCAGAAGGTTTCTGATATGAAAGGTGAGTACGATGGTTGGTACTGCCCATGTCATGGTTCACATTACGATACATCAGGTAGGATAAGAAAGGGACCAGCTCCCAAAAACTTGGACGTTCCGCCCTATACCTTTTTAAATGATAATACTATAAAGATAGGATAACATGGATAAGAATCGAAAAGTACATCAGTTTAAAAATCCCGTCCTTAATTGGATAGAGTTTCGTTTACCAATTATTTCTTACTTCAAAAAAGAATACGGTGATTATCCAATGCCTAAAAATTGTAATTATTTTTGGAGTTTTGGTGCATTAGCAACAATTACGCTTGTTACAATGATAGTAAGCGGAATTTTTCTTGCAATGAATTACACACCACATACTGATATGGCATTTGATAGTGTTGAAAGAATAATGCGAGATGTCAATTACGGTTGGTTAATGCGATACATCCATTCCAATGGTGCGGCCTTTTTCTTCATCATAGTTTACATTCATATAGTAAGAGCAATGTATTTTGGTTCTTACAAATATCCAAGAGAGCTTAATTGGATTTTAGGTGTATTTATATTTTTATTAATGATGGCAACTTCATTTCTTGGTTACACATTACCGTGGGGACAAATGTCTTATTGGGGAGCTACAGTTATAACAAATTTATTTAGTGCAATTCCATTTATTGGTGAGGGATTAAAGACATGGCTTCTTGGTGATTACAATGTTGGAAATGCTACTTTAAACCGTTTCTTTGCTCTTCATTATGTTTTACCATTTGTTATTTTTGGTGTTGTAGGATTACATGTTGCTGCAGTCCATGTTCATGGTTCAAATAACCCTGATGGGATTGATATTAAAACTAACAATGACTCAGTAAATTTTTTTCCATATATGTTAATTAAAGATACAGTAGCTATGTGTGCTTTTGGTGTTGCTATTTCTGCAGTAATATTCTTTGGACCAAATCTTATGGCTGAAGTTGATAATTATATTCCAGCAGATCCACTTGTTACTCCAGCTCACATTGTTCCAAACTGGTATCTTGCACCTTTTTATGCAATTTTAAGAGCAGTACCTGATAAATTAGGAGGAGTACTCCTAATGTTTGGTGCGATAGTAATTCTCTTTGTTCTACCTTGGCTCGATAGATCAAAAGTGAGAAGCTGTAATTATAGACCAATATATAAGTGGTTTATGATGGGATTTTTTGTTAACTTCTTTGCATTAGGGTACGTTGGTATGCTTCCTGCTGAAGGTTTATATCTTTTAATTGCTAGAGTAGGTTTACTTTACTACTTTGGTTTTTTCTTTATCATTACACCTTTTGTTGGTTGGATAGAGAAGCCAAGTAAGCTACCGCTCAGTATTAGTGATGTTTATGCTAAAAATATAGCTCCTAATATTGGTGGAGGAGAAAAAGGAATTCCTTCACCAGCAATGCAAAAAGATACAAATCTATAATGCGCCTATTACTTATTATTTTTTTATTATTCTCTTCAAATCTATTTGCTGCAGAAATGAGTACTGAAAAAATGCCAAAACATGATTGGTCTTTTAAAGGTGTAACGGGAACTTTTGATAGAGCTGCAATTCAAAGGGGCTATAAAGTTTATAGAGAAGTATGTGCAGGATGTCATTCAATGAAACTTCTGTATTACAGAGATCTTATTGATATTGGTTTTTCCGAGGCTCAAGTAAAAGTAATTGCTTCTGAATACACTGTATTAGACGGTCCAAATGATGATGGTGAAATGTTTGAAAGACCGGCTAGACCAGCAGACAGATTTGTTAATCCATACGCCAATGATAATGAAGCAAGAGCAAATAACAATGGAGCTTATCCTCCAGATTTGAGTGTAATTACAAAAGCTAGAAAATATGGAGTTGATTATATTTATAACCTTCTTCTAGGTTATGTTGAACCTCCAAAGGGAATGGAGGTCGGTAATGGAATGTGGTACAATAAATGGATGGCCGGAAATCAAATAGCTATGCCAGCACCTATAGCTGATGGAAGTGTAGATTATGATGATGGCACTGATAATAATGCAGAACAGTTATCAGCTGATGTAACACATTTTCTTCACTGGGCTGCTGAACCAGAAATGGAAGAAAGAAAAAATTTAGGTATCAAAGTAATATTATTCTTTATTATTCTTGGAACAATTGTGTACTTAGCAAAAAATAGACTTTGGCGAGACGTTACTTAGACATTAAATAAAAAGTTCATTACATCACCGTCTTTAACGATATAATCTTTACCTTCTTGTCTTAACTTTCCTGAATCTCTACTTCCAGCATCACCATTATTTTCTATATAGTCATCATAAGAGACAGTCTCTGCTCTAATAAATCCTTTTTCAAAATCAGTGTGAATTTTTCCAGCAGCTTGTGGTGCAAGTGTTTCTTTTTTTATTGTCCAAGATCTTGTTTCCTTTGGTCCACATGTAAAATAGTTTATCAAACCTAAAAGTTCATATCCTGATTTTATAACCTTATTCAATGTTGTTTGATCTAAATTAAGTTCTTTTAGGAATTCAAGTTTTTCTTCTTCATTATCTAATTCTGCTATTTGTGCTTCTATTGATGCAGATATTAAAACTACAGAATGATTATTTTTTTTGGCAAACTCGATGACTTTTTTTGATAACTCGTTTCCAGTGTGAATAGATTCTTCATCTACATTACAAATGTACATAGTAGGCTTTAGACTAATTAAGTTAAGACTATTTACAAAGTCAATTTCATTACTAGCGAATGCATCAATTTTTAAGATACTATTAGCATCTAGCATTTGTAAGATTTTATTTATTATATCGAATTGATCTTTAGCTTCTTTATCATTGGCTTTTAATTTTTTTTCTAAACTAGTTTTTTTATTATTTAAGCTTTCAAGATCAGCCAATTGTAATTCTAAATTTATTGTTTCAATATCATCTAGTGGATCAATTTTTGATGATACATGAGTAATATTAGTATCTTCAAAGCACCTAACAACATGTGCTATTGCATCAACTTCTCTTACATGTCCTAAAAATTTATTTCCTAAACCTTCTCCTTGTGAGGCTCCTTTTACTAATCCTGCAATATCAACAAAATCCATGAAAGATGGGATTATTTTTTCACTTTTTCCAATAATTGCAAGTTTGTCTAATCTGTCATCGGGCACTGCAACTCTTCCTATATTTGGTTCTATAGTTGCAAATGGATAATTTGCAGCTTCCGCTTTATTTGATTGGGTAAGCGCATTGAATAAAGTGGATTTACCAACATTTGGTAATCCAACTATCCCGCACTTAAATCCCATAATTAATTTTGCTCACTTATTTTTGTTAAAAATAGTGGAATATCTGAAAATATTAATTCTATATTTTTTACTATTTTATCAATTTTTTTATTTATTATATCTTCTTCTGATTTTAAAAATTTATTTAAAACATAACTTGAAACTAAATCTTTATGTCCAGGATGATCAATTCCAATACGTATTCTAAAATAATTTTCCCCTATAAATTGGTCAATACTTTCCAATCCATTATGACCTCCGTTTCCGCCACCTTGTTTTATTTTTACTTTCGATAATTCTAAATCAAGATCATCATGTATAACAAATGTGTTGTCTAATTTTATTTTATAAAAATTTACAATTTCTGAAACAGCTTTGCCAGATAAATTCATGAATGTAAGAGGTTTTAACACAAAGATTTTTTGATCATTAATTACACCTGAATATAATTCTTTTATTTTATCTTTTTTGATTTTATCCAAATTAAAATGTGAGATTATATTATCCGCTAATTGGAAACCTACATTATGTCTTGTATTTTTATAATTTACACCTGGGTTTCCAAGTCCACAAATTAAAAACATATAATGAAATATAAAGTAAAGTTACTTAGATTCTTTATTTTCTTCTTTATTATCAGAAGATTCTTCCTTCTTTTTCTCTGATTTTTCTTCACCACCTTCTGCTGCATCTTCTTCAGTTGTTTCTTCAGTTTTGGTTTCAACTTCTACAGTTGGCGGTACTAAAGTAGCTATTACAAAATCTCTATCTGAAATAGTAGGAGCAACTCCTTCAGGTAGTTGAATATTACTAATTTTAACTGCATCACCTATTTCACTTTCAATTAAATCAAATTCTAGTTTGCTAGGTATATTATTTGCATTACATGTTAGTTCAACAAGTCTTCTAACAGTATTTAAAACTCCACCTTTTTTCAAACCAGGACATTTATCTTGATTTAAAAACTCAACAGGAATTTCAACATTTACTTTTGTATTTTCTTGAACTCTTAGAAAATCAAAATGTACAAGTTGATCACTTACAGGATGATATTGTAATTGTTTAGGAAGTATTTTTTCTTTCTTTCCTTCGACATCAAGATCGATAATAGTTGAATAAAAAGAACCAGTACCCATTAATTTTTTGAGTATTTTATCTTCAACAGCAATCTTTTTAGGCTCAGTTCCCTTACCATAAATAATACCAGGGACCAATCCCTTCAATAAAAGACTATGATTTGAACCAATATCTTTACTTCTTTCAATTGCTTTAAATTCACTCATAAAATAAAATTTTAATCAAAAAGGGCAGACACTGATGTATCGGTGTTAATCCTTTTAATCGCATCACCCATTAAAGGAGCAATACTAATATGTCTAATGTTTTTTGTGCTTTTTACCTCCTTAGAAGGCTCAATTGTATCTGTTAACACCAATTCTTTTATATTTGAATTTTCAATCTTTTTTAGCGCATTCCCGGATAGTACACCGTGAACAATATAAGAGTAAATTTCTTTAGCCCCATTTTTACTTAGAGCTTCAGCAGCATTACATAGTGTGCCCGCAGAGTCAGCTATATCATCTAGCAAGATACAAGTTTTATCTTTTACATCTCCGATAATATTCATTACTTCAGATTCACCAGCCTTTTCTCTTCTTTTATCAGCAATTGCTAGTCCAGCATCTAACCTTTTGGCAAAAGCTCTAGCCCTAACAACACCACCAACATCTGGTGAAGCCACAACTATATCTTTATTACCATTAAATTTATCTTTAATATCATCTATTATAGGTCTCACTGAAAAAATATTATCTAAGGGGATGTCAAAAAAACCTTGTATCTGACCAGCATGCAAATCCATAGTTAAAACCCTATCAGCACCTGCAGATGTAATTAAATTTGCAACTAGTTTGGCAGTAATTGGTGTCCTTGGTCCAGTCTTTCTATCTTGTCTTGCATATCCATAATATGGGATAACAGCAGTAATCCTTTTTGCCGAACCTCTTCTTGCAGCATCAATTGTAATTAATAGTTCCATTAAATGGTCATTTGCTGGATGAGATGTAGATTGAATAATAAAAACATCTTCACCCCTAATATTTTCATTTATTTCTACAAATATTTCCCTATCATTAAAGGTTCTAACAGAGGCATCTGCTAATGGCACATCAATATGTTTAGAAATTTTTTCTGCTAGGGATTTGCTACTATTACAGGCGATTATTTTCATATAATCAAGTTAATTACTATATTAGAATAATAATAGATCAACTAAAATTAATTATTAAATGCAATGATATTAAGCATTCTTCCGGTATCTCTAAATTTTTGTGATTCTCTGCGATGGCTAAAAAAAACTCTCTTATTTGAGAATGTATCTTTGTTAATATTATATATATTTTTAATACCCAATTCCTTAAATTGATAGTTAATTAATTTTCTTAAATTAAATAGATCCTTGTCCTTATTTTTGTATTTGAAGAAAATAGAGTATTTTTTATTTTGGGTTGTAAACTTACTTTTAAAATCTTTTGATACTTCAAAGTTTTTAAAGCTCAAACAAGGACCAATAAGAACAACAATATTCTTTTTAATTATTTTTTGTTTAACAAAATACTCTATACCTTTAGAGGCTATATTTTTTAATGCCCCTTTCCAACCTGAATGAAGAGCGCAAATATATTTTTTATTTTTATCAAAAATAAAAATTGGACAACAATCTGCAGTTAAAATCCCTAAAGCTATTTGCTTATTATCTGTAATTAACCCATCTCCTGAATATTTTTTTCCTATATTTTTTCTATTAATTTCTACAATCTTATTGGAGTGTATTTGACTAATAAATTTAATTTTTTTTTTAATATTTAAATTATTTAGGCAAATATTAATATTTTTATTTACATTTACTTTAGTATCTTTGCGGTTTAAGCTACAGTTTAATGAATAGTTTTCTTTTTTAGATACTCCACCATTTCTAGTAAAAAAACCAGCTTTAACAAAAGGTTTAATTTTTGCATGTGTAAAATAATTTTTAGTAATCATAAATTAGAAACAACAAGACACTTAAATAATCTTCCCATCCTATCACTATTAATTAATCTATCTACTTCATCATTTATTAAATTTTTCTTTAAATTTGAATTTTTATTTAACAATTTTTTCTTTCGTTCTAATATTCCATATTTTATTAAAAAATCTCTTTGTGAAATAAATTCGTTAATTTTTAATTTGTTTTGTTTTGCTATTTCAATTAATTCTTTAAAATTTACATGACTTGAAATGTCCTGTTGACCTAAATTATCAAATATACTTGTTTTTTTATGATTATATATTGCCTGTAATGTGAAGTTTTTTATTTTTTCATTATATCCATAATCAATTAAAATACATATACCTCTATTTTTTTTTAGATATTTACAAATTCGCTCAAAGTATTTGTTTCTTGGATAAGAAACTTCATAAATTTTTTGTTTTTTATATTTATTTAAATAATCTAATATTTTTTTACTAATTACTCTTTTATTTATAGAATAATATTTACTTTCCTTTTCATTAAATTTTACATATCTTTCAAACCATTGATTATTATTATTTAAAAATTGCCTTACAGGAAAACAGTCAAAAAATTCATTTGAATATATAATTGAAGGCAGTTTAGATCTGAAATTTAAAGTCTTAGACCATCTAATTTTTGATTTTCCAAAATAATTTAAATTTTTTTCTTGTATTTTTCTTAATTCTTTATTTATTTCTATTAAATTCACATTAGCATTTTCAAAAAAATTTGGAAGTATCTTTGCGGTTCTTTCGATATCTTTAAATAAGGTTCCATTACCTGGACCTAATTCAATTAAATTAAATTTTGAGTTAATTTTTTCTTTCCAATTATAAAGTAAATACACACCAATAATTTCTCCAAACATTTGTGAAATCTCTGGAGATGTAATAAAGTCAAATTTTCTTCCTATAGGTTTCTTACTTAAGTAATAACCATTACTTGCGTAAAGTGCCAATTCAATAAATTTATCTAAACGAAAATTTTTTTTATTGTTAAGAAGTTTTATATTGTTAATTTTTGATTTGCCTAACATTTTGAATTATCAATATTCCAAAAATAAAAAAAGGTATACACAGTATTTGACCCATTGAAATAAAATTAAAAAACAATCCTAGGTGCAAATCTGGTTCTCTGATGTATTCAATTAAAAATCTAAATATGGAGTAAAATACTAAAAATAGACCGCTAATTACTCCATAAATTTTGTATTTTTTTATCCTATAAAAATAGATTAATAATATGAGAAATAAAATAATTCCCTCAAGAATAGCTTCGTATATTTGTGAAGGATGTCTTGGTATATTATCTATTGATGGATAAATAACTGATATATAAAAATCGGTTGGTCTACCTATTAGCTCTGTATTAATAAAGTTTGCAATTCTTCCTAAGAATAATCCAATAGGAGCAACAATTGAAACTAAATCAGATAGGTAGAAAAAACTTTTTCCATTAATTTTTGCAAATATTAAGGTACTTATGATTATACCTGTCAATCCACCATGAAATGACATACCTCCATTCCAAATTTCAAATAGGTAAAAAGGATTATTTAAAAATACTTTTAATTGATAAAAAATAACATAACCTGTTCGTCCTCCGATAATTACACCTAATACTGCCCAAATAAGAAAGCTATCTATATTTTTATTACTGTATTGATTACCATAAATTGCATTTAATCTTTTAATAATATAAATCCCTAATAGAAAACCTAAGATATATGCCAAACTGTACCATCTTATCTCAATGTAACCGATAGATAAGATGACAGGATCTATTGATGGTTGAATAAAATTCATTTATCTATATTTAATATTATAGCATGGTTGATAGAAACAAAATACTTTCCGATTTATCAAAATTTGCAGTTGATGCTATGAGCACTTTTTCAGGTGTTAAAGAAGAGATTGAAACAATTGTATCTTTAAGAGTTAACAAAATAATAAAAAAAATGAATCTTGTTAAAAAAGATGAATTTGATGTTCTGAAAAAAATGGTGCAAAAAGTAATAATGGAAAATGAAAAATTAAAAAAAACATCTTCAAGATCAGTAAAATCTAAGAAAAAAACAGTTAAAAAGAAAAAAACTCTTAAAAAGAAATCAAAAAGGTAGGAATCCTCAACTAATTCACATTTTTTATAGATTTTGCCTTGCAAAATACGAGTCCAATTTAGTAATCAATATATAGTACTAATTATATGTGCCATGACTATATAGTGTATGGAAAATGAGAATATATTGTTGAATCCCATAGATATCATTGAAGATGTTATTCATCAAAAAAAATGGAATTTTAGTAGAGCTGCTGACCATGAATTGGTTGCTGAGATAGCATCCCATTGGTGCGCTTACAGATTATATTTTACATGGTCTGAAAATATTAATGCGCTAAGTTTTTCAATAACTTTTGATATTAAGTTTCCTGAAACTAAACTCAATAAAGCATATGAACTACTAGGACTTATAAATGAGAACTTATGGATTGGGCATTTTGATATAACAAGTAAAAATGGTATACCAGCGTTTAGACATACTTTATTGTCAAATAATTCAACAGAAACATTGCACAAAAAATTTGAGGATCTCGTTGATATAGGAATTTATGAATGTGAAAAATTTTATCCAAGTTTTCAGCAGGTTCTCTTTGATGATATTCCTCCTAAAGAAGCTATAAAATTTTCTAATTTTGAAGTTATTGGTAGAGCTTAATTTTTTTTATAAAACTGCTATATTATAAATAGATGAAAAATATCTTATTAATTGGATGTGGCCACATGGGTGGATCTTTAATGTCTGGATGGTCTAAATCTAAGAATTACACCATTAGTGTTATAGATAAAAAAAAATATGCAATTCTAAAAAAAAAAAATAGAAATAAAAAAATAAAATTTTTTAAATCAATTGATGATATCAATATTCAAAATAATCTTGATTATATAATATTTGCAACTCGACCTCTTGAATTAACAAATGTTTTTAAAGAATTAAAAAATGTAAATTTTAACAAAAAATCTATAGCAATAAGTGTAATAGCTGGCAAAAAAACAGAAATTTTTAAAAATAATTTATTAAATATTAAGAAAATTGTAAGAGTTATGCCAAACATGCCCGCATTAATAGGAGAGGGTGTTCATTGCATCTATACGAATAAATCTATTAATAAAAAAGAAATTAAAGAAATTGATAAATTATTCTCTTTGAGCGGCAAAACTCTTTTTTTTGATAGTGAAACTTTTATAGATAAGGCAACCGCTGTATCAGGGAGTGGTCCGGGTTTTATATTTCAATTAATTGATATTATGGAAAAATCTGCAATTAATTTAGGTTTTTCCAAAAACACAGCTAAAATTTTAATTAATGAAACTTTTAGAGGTACTTTAAATCTATTAAACTCAAATAATATTTCTGCTGAAAAAATGGTTGAAATTGTTGCAACTAGAGGAGGTACAACCGAAGCAGGAATAAAGAAAATGAAAATAAATAAGGTTGATAATATTTTTAATCAAGTTTTTAAGGCAGCATACACAAGAGCAAAACAACAAGGTAAAAATAAGTGAATAAAAATAAAATATTTCTAGCAAAAAAGACTTTACAATATTTAGAGAAAAAAAAATTAAGAGACCTTAATCTTAAAAATTTTTTATCTAATACTAAAGTGCCGAATATGAATAATAAAATTGATTTAATATTAAATATTAATGACTTCTTTGATTTTAAATTAAAAAAAAATCTAGTTAATATAGAAAAGTCATCACAAAGAGATATGTTATTTGAAATCATGATGGCACGTTATGATATATTGAATGAATATAGACCCTCTGTAAAAAATATAATTAATTATCTTATGTCTAGACCTCAAGGAGTATTGAAACTTATTCCTAAATTAATTGAGAGCAAAATTTTAATTGCTACTTTTGCAAATATTAATCCTAGTGGTATTCAGGGTGTTATAAAAATAAAAATTATTTTTGTGCTTTATTATATAACCCTATTTACTTGGTTTAATGATGAAAATGAAAGTTTAGAAAAAACAATGAGTGTCTTAGATAAATATCTAAACAATATTGAAAAATTTATAAAATTTTCATGAGCTCTCAAAATTTTATATATTACAAAGAGTTTGAAAATGTAGATATAAGAATAGGAACAATAATTGAAGCTTATGAATATAATGAACTTAAAAAACCTTCCATAATTTTGAAAATAGATTTTGGTGAAAAAATTGGTATTAAAAAAACTTCTGCACAATTACAAAAATATTATAAAAGTGATGAATTAATTAATAAACAAGTTATTGCTGTTGTAAACTTTGAGCCTAAACAAATTGGTAAAATTATTTCAGAGGTATTAGTTCTTGGTGTGCCAGATTTAGAAAACGAACCAGTTTTATTGTCTCCAGATAAACCAGTAAATAATGGGGGTAAATTATTTTAAAATCAAAGAGGAAGTAAAACTTTAAGTTGAAGACCCCCTAAATTTGACTCAGATAATTTAACATCACCTCCATGTGATCTAATAATATCCCTAGTAATAGTTAATCCTAAACCGCTTTCTCCTTTAAGTTTGTTCCTAGAGGGATCTAAAGTAAAAAATGGTTTAAATACATCTTCATATTTATCTCTTGGTATACCTTCACCATCATCGTTAAATTCAATTACACAGTCTTTTTCATTTGTATAAAGAATTATTTCAATTTGTTTTGCATATCTTTTTGAATTATCAATTATGTTATTGAACGCTCTTTTGAGTTGGATCTGTCTACCAGAAGTTTGAATAGTATTTTTCTCTTTAACAGTTAACTCAACACCATTTTTTTCAACAGTTTTTACAATATCACCAATTAGTTCATTTACTATAATTGTTTCTATTGGTTCAGGTGATTCTGTTTTTACAAAACTAACATAACTATCTAACATCGAAGTCATTTCATTAACATCTACTTCTAGTTCAGATTTTGCTTTCTCATCTTTCATCAATGAAATTTGCAATTTCATCCTTGTTAAAGGAGTTCTAAGATCATGGCTAACACCAGCAAGCATTTCTGTTCTTTGCTTTAAAAATCTTTTAATTCTAGTTCTCATCTGATTAAAAGCATTAGCCGTTTGCCTTATTTCATATGCACCTGCAGTCTTAATATCTGGAGCATCTAAACCTCTTCCAAATGTCTCAGCAATTATCGCCAGTCTTTTTAAAGGTCTTAATTGTCTACTCATTAAAAAGTAAGACATAAAAAAAAGAATCATAGAAGCAAAAATCATCCAAAGTAAAAAGACAAAGGCAGATTCACTATATAGCCTGTCTTTATCAACATTAATTTCTAAAATATCATTATCAATTTGAATATATATTAAAACACCTTCTTCAAGATTAGACAAATCATAATCAAACTTTTTTTTTAAATTACTTAAGGATTGATTTAATCTATTAGATAATATTCCTGAATTTAAACTAAATTTTGAAGCCAATAATTGTTTATCATTAATAATATTGATTTTCATTTTGAAATCCTGATTAGCTATATTAACTGCATTATCAGTAAGATCATTATTTATTAATTTTACTAGAACATTGATATCTGCAGCCACAGACTCTGTTAGTCTTTTAGAAATAATACTCCATGAGGTTTGATAAAAAACGAAAGAAGTAAGTAGCACTATTATAATTATAGGTACAAAAATGATAATTATTGATCTTCCGATTAGTGTAGAAGGTATTATTTTTTTAATCATTAAATTTCATTACAAATTAATTTATATCCTTTACCTCTAATAGTTTTAATAAATTGAGGTTGTTTTGCATTTGTTTCAATCTTTTGTCTTAAACGCGTAACTTGCACATCAACTTTTCTAAGTTCAGTTTCATCAAATTCTTGGTCTGCTAGCTCTTCTCTTAAGACTATATCATTTCTTTTATTGATTAATTTTACAAGTAAATTATTTTCACCTTCTGTTAAATAAATTAATCTATCATTTTTTTGTAATTTAAAATTTAATGTATCAAAAGTAAATTCCCCAAACGAAATCTTATTTTTTTTGTTTTTAAGGTTTTCAAATAAATTTAATAATTTTTTAATCCTTAAAAACAATTCCTCTGGTTCAAATGGTTTTGATAAATAATCATCAGCACCAATTTTTAATCCATCAATTTTGTCTTTGTCCTCACCCATTGCTGTAAGCATGATTATAGGCGTATTAGAAAATTGTTTTATATGCTCAATAAGCTCTATACCATCACCACTTGGCATCATTCTATCAAGAATGATTAAATCAAACAAAACTAGAGATAAAATTACTTTTGCTTCGTTGTAATCCTCACTTTGATAAACTTGTAAATTTTTTTCTGTTAAATAATCTTTTAACAGTTCTCTCAATCTTTTATCAT
>CACJZA010000016.1 GCA_902597795.1 uncultured Alphaproteobacteria bacterium
ATTGAAAATAAAGAATATAAGTTTAAAGATTTAAACAACCAATTAAAATCAAATCTAATTAATATTAATGATTATGTAAAATACACTAATAATAATGAGTATATATATATTGTTTTATGTAATATTAAATTTGATGAAGAAATTCTTAACAATTTTAAATTTAATAAATTAATTAATTTTCATGCAAATGAAATAGAGAGAGATTTTGTAGAAAAATTTTCGAAATTTTATAACTTAGTAAAAAATAATGAATAAAATCATTGGAATTACAATAGGTGATATTCAGGGTATTGGTATTAGAATATTGATTGATAGATGGAAAAAAAATCAAATCAATAATTTTATTTTATTTACCGATTTCAATTTAATAAGCAATATTATCAAACAAAATAAAATTTATGATAAAGTAAATATTATAAACAAATATAATAAAATTAATTTTATTAAAAAAAAATTTAATATATTTACTTACAAAAGTATCTCATTGGAAAATAATACTTATCAATCATTAAAATATGGTTATAAATTTTGTAAAGATAATGTTTGTATAGGTTTAATTACATTACCATTAAGAAAAGATTTAATACAAAAAAATATTGATAAAAAATTTATCGGTCAAACAGAATTTTTTCAAAAAATAGATAAAAAGCCATATTCAAATATGATTTTGTATCATAATAAGATTATTATTTCTCCTTTAACTACTCATATAAAACTTAACAGTGTACCTAAAATAATTTTAAATAAAAAATTTATCTACAACCAAATATATAATTTATATAATACTTTAATAATTGACTTTAATATTAAAAAACCAAAAATAATAATCTCAGGTTTAAACCCTCATGCTGGTGAAAATGGTTTTCTTGGTAATGAAGAAAAGGAATCATTGACTCCAATGATTAATAAATTAAAAAAAAGAGGTATTATAATTAATGGACCATTGTCCGCAGATAGTATTTTAATAAAAAAAAATCTTAAAATATATGATTGTTTTATTTTTCTATATCACGATCAAGCTTTAATACCATTTAAATATATAAGTCAATTTTCAGGAGTTAACTATACAGGTAATCTAAGCATAATCAGAACTTCACCTGATCATGGAACTGCTTATAACTTAGTTGGTAAAAAAAATGTTTCATATACATCTTTAATAAATTGTTTCAAATTAATAAAAAAAATTAGCAAAAATAGAATATTAAATGCTAAAAGCTAAAAAATCTTTAAGTCAAAATTTTTTAATAGATAATAATATATCAAAAAAAATTTTAAAATACACAGATATACAAGGTAAAGAAGTTTTAGAAATTGGCCCTGGTTATGGTTTTTTAACAGATAAAATTTTACAAAAAAAACCAAAAAAATTAATATTGATAGAAAAAGATTTCAATTTATTTGTTTATTTAAAAAATAAATACAAAGAAAATAAAAACATTATTATTATTTGTGCTGATATTCTTAAGTTTGATTTAAATAAATTTAATAATTTAATAGTTATTTCAAATTTACCTTACAATATAAGTACGAAAGTTATCTTATATTTATTTAATTTTAGTCAAAATATAACTGAAATGATTTTAATGATACAAAAAGAGGTAGCACAAAAATTTAATTATAAAATTAAAAACATGAATAAGTATAAATTTCTCACTAAAATTGTATCAAATTACTTAATTTGTTTTGATGTTTCGTCAAATGTTTTTTTTCCAAAACCTAAAGTAAGATCATCCATAGTTAAATTTAAATTTAAAAAAAATATTTATAACATTGAGAAAGCAAAACTTTTTTCTGATAAAATTTTTAGAAATGTAAGAAAAAAAATTACAAATAATATTAAAATTAATAATAATTCACCATTATTAGCTAAGCGAGTTAATCAATTAAATATAGATGAATTATTAAATATTTATAATTTTTTTTAATTTATTTTTAAGTATTTTTTTTTGATTATCGATTAATTGTCTGTATTCAATTATTTTCTTAATATCATCCACAGTTTTTTGAACATTTTCATTGATTAGGACATATTTATATTCACTGAAATGTCTCATTTCATCTATAGCATAAGACAATCTTAAATTAATTTCTTTTTTATTGTCTCTTCCTCTTTTTATTAATCTTCTTTTTAGTTCTGATTTAGATGGTGGTAGGATAAAAAAATCAATAATTTGATCTTTTTTATACTTTCTTCTAATTTTTCTAGCTCCCTTCCAATCTATATCAAATAAAATATGTCGATTATTCTTAATCGATTTATGAATATTTATAAAAGGAGATCCATAAAGATTATTGAAATTTTTTGCTGTTTCGACAAAATAATTTTTCTTTTTTAGTTCTTTAAATTTTTCTTTACTAACAAAATAATAGTCTTTGCCGTGAATTTCATTAAGTTTTTTATTTCTAGATGTATAGGAGATTGAAAGGTTGATATTTTTCATTTTTTTTATAAGCAATTTACATAATGTTGTTTTACCTGCACCAGAAGGAGATGATATAATAATTAATTTATTTATTGTTTCTGTAGTCATTTAATTTATTTTTATGTTCTTCAAAATTTTTTGAAAATATATGTCTATTTAAAGAATTATCAAAAAAATAAAACAAAAAATCTGATTTATAATTTTCAAATATTATATCTAATGTTTTTTTGCCGACATAAGATATTGGCTTAGGTGGTAAACCATAAATATGATATGTGTTATAGGGATGTTTAATTTTTAAATCATCAAATGATAATTTTCTTCCCAAATTATATTTGCCATCTGTGATAGAAAACAATACTGAAGCATCAATTTGCAATTTCATATTTTTATTTAACCTATTAAGAATCACTGAAGATATTTTTTTCTTATCTTCATAGTCTAAACCCTCCTTTTCAATTAAAGAACCAATTATTAAAATTTCATCTTCTGAAAATTTATTTAATAAAATATTATTTCTATATTTTTTGAAATATTTTTTTTTTATTTCCTTTAAATTATTAACAAATAAATTATAATTTACATTAGTTTCAAAAAAATAAGTATCAGCTATTATATTTTCATAAGAGATCATATAATAATCATCAAAATATTTTGATAATTCTTCCTCCAATTGAAAGGTTGACCAACCTTCAATAATTGTGACTTTATTTAAAACATTGCTTGGATTGTAAATTATTTTTAACAAGTCATAGATTGAAGAAATATTTTTGATATTAAAATCGCCAAAGTGTATAAATTTATTTTTAATAATTTTATTTAAAAAATAGTAAATTTTAATTAACTGAATTTCTAAATTTGAAATATTATTAATATTTGTTTTCAGAACATTTTCTATCTTCTCAGCTTTTAAAATTGTAATAGAATCACTATTTGTTTCAATTTTTTTATAAAAAAAAATATAAAGGTAAAATAAAAGTATTGATAAAACTATTAAAAAACTAAATACTTTTATATAATAATGCAGTGTTTGTTCCTCCAAATCCAAAAGAATTACTTAATACATAGGAAATTTTTTTTTCAATAGGTGTTTTTGGAATTAAATTAATTTTACCAGACTCAATAGGATTATCTAAATTTAATGTAGCCGGTAGTATATTTGTTTTTAATGACATTATAGAAAAAATTGACTCAACACTTCCAGCAGCACCTAGTAAATGACCTATAGAAGATTTTGTGGAGCTAACAAAAATATTATGATTAAATAATCTTGAAATAGCTTTAAGTTCAATTTCATCTCCTTTGATTGTTGATGTTCCATGAGCATTTATATAATCAACTTTTTCTGAAGATACTTGAGCCATATTTAGTGCATTTTTCATCGCCCTAAGACCACCATCTCCATCTTCTGATGGTGCAGTTATATGATGAGCATCACCAGACATTCCATAACCAACTAATTCAGCATAAATATTAGCCCCTCTTTTTTTTGCATATTCCATTTCTTCAAGTACTACTATTCCTGCGCCCTCACCCATAACAAAACCATCTCTTCCTTTGTCCCAAGGTCTTGATGCTTTATGGGGATGATCATTATAAGAAGTGCTCAAACTTCTTGCTGCACAAAAACCAGCAATACCTAATTTACACACTGCAGCCTCTGAACCACCAGCAATCATTACATCTGCTGCTCCTCTTTTAATCATTTCTGCAGAATCACCAATAGAATGAGCCCCAGTAGCACATGCAGTAACGACAGAATGATTTGGTCCTTTAAAACCATATCTTATAGATATTTGACCTGAGAGAAGATTCACTAAAGAGGATGGTATAAAGAAAGGTGATAACTTTTTTTTATCTTTATTATTTATAGTTAATGATCCTTCGTAAATAGTTTCTAAACCTCCAATTCCAGAGCCAACTGAAACTCCAATTTTAAACTTATCTTGATCACTTATATCTTTTAGATTAGCATCATTTATTGCCATATGAGCAGCAACAAGACCATACTGAATAAATCTATCATTTCTGTTTATGTCTCTAAGTTCTAATGTTGCTTTTTTATTAAAAAAATTACTATCTTCAGGATTATTATTTATATATCCAGCTATTTTTGATGGAAAATCTGAGACATCAAAGTGCTCTATTCTATTAATACCTGATTGACAGTTTATTAAATTTTTCCAGGATGTCTCATTGTCATTACCAATCGAAGTTAATAAACCTAAGCCAGTAACAACAACTCTTCTCATATTAAATGTAAATTTTATTTTTTACTTTGAATATAATCTATTGCATTTTGAACAGTTTGTATTGTTTCAGCAGCATCATCAGGTATTTCAATTCCAAACTTTTCCTCAAAAGCCATGACTAGTTCCACAGTATCTAAACTATCTGCACCCAAGTCATCAATAAATTTTGCTTCTGGAACAACTTTAGTTTCATCTATACCAAGATGATCAACAACAATCTTTTTTACCTGATCTTGAATTTCACTCATATTTTCTCCTTATAATTTACTTTTAGAATATTATTTGAATGCGTGTCAACCAATTAAACCATCAACATTCCACCATTAACATGAAAATTTTGTCCTGTAATATATGAAGAATCGTCACTTGATAAAAAATATACTAAATTAGCAATATCTTGAGGTTTTCCAAATCTGGACATAGGAATTTTTGATAAGTACGCATCTTTATTACTTGAATTTAACTTATCAGTCATAGAAGTATCTATAAATCCAGGTGATACAACATTTACATTTATATTTCTTTTTGCTACCTCAAGAGCAATTGTTTTATATAAACCTACCATTCCTGATTTAGAAGCCACATAATTAGCTTGACCGGGATTTCCAGTAGAGCCAACAATTGAAGAAATACCAATAATTTTACCATATTTGCAAGTTAGCATATTTGGAAGTAATGATTTAATTATTTGATAATTAGAATTTAAATTTGTTTGCATTACTTTTAACCATTGATCATTTTTCATCCTAAATATTAAATTATCATGAGTCATTCCAGCATTATTAACTATAACTGAAATATCTTTGTGATTTTTAGATATATTATCTAGCACATTCTGAAGATTATCAGGGTCTGATAAGTCGACTTTAAAGTAGAAATGATTGTTTCCATATTTATTTTTTAGAACTTCAATATTTTTTTCAGATGATGAAGTTAAAACTAAGATAAATTTTTCATTATTAAATTTTTCACAAATAGCAGATCCAATTCCTCCTGATGCGCCTGTTAGAAAAATTTTTTTACTATTATTCATTATAAATCTGAAATTTGATTAATTGATTTAATATCAAAATTTTTTGAGATTCTATTTATTAAACCACTTAAAACTTTACTTGGTCCTATTTCAATTATTTTCTTTTCACCCAATTCTTCAAGTTTTTTTACACTATTTGTCCAATTGACTCTATTTGCCATTTGATTTTGCAAATTTTTTTTTAAAATATCTGTTTCTTTATGAGCTTGGGCATCGAAATTGGAAATAACTCTAATATCGTTTTCTTCAAATTCTAATTTATCAATTTGTGAACTTAATATTTCTTGAGCATGGAGCATAAATTTACTATGAAACGCAGCAGAAACATTTAAATCAACAAATTTTTTTACATTGTTATTTAAAAAAATTTCTTTGCTTTTTTCTAATTCTTTTTTGTTTCCAGAAACTACAATTTGTATTGGTGAATTGTCATTAGCTATTTCTAAACTTAATTTATTTTTTTTAATTATATCTTGAATGTAATTTGAATCTTTCCCAATTAGTGCTGCCATACCAGTAATATTGGGGGTTACTGCATTGTTCATTAACTCACCTCTTTTTTTAAGAATCAAGCAACAATCCTTTAATTTTATTTTATTACTACATGTAAGAGCTGAATATTCTCCAAGAGAATGCCCCATCATAATATTTACATCATCTATTTTATCCTTACTTTCATTCATAAATGTTTTAAAGATTATATAGGAAGAAGCAAATATACATATTTGTGTATATTGTGTTAGATCTAATTTATTTTCTTCATTTTTAAAAATAATATTTCTTATATTCAACTGAGTATAATCTTCAATTTCTTCAAAGGATTGCTTTGCAATATCAAAATTATCATTGAAATCCTTTGACATTTCTACGAATTGGCTTCCTTGGCCGGGAAAAACAAAAGTTGTCATTTAGTGTTGATTTATTTTAAAAAATTTATATATGCATGTCAACTTCTCTTATATATTTAAATATAAGATTAACCATGGAGTTATATGAATAAATTTGAAGTTGTTTTATTATTTAATCCTGAACTAACGAATAAAACTCTCACATCTGAAATTGAAAATTTTAAATCAAAATTGACTTCAAATTCGGCTAATTTAATCAACGAGGAAGATTGGGGTCTAAGAGATTTAAGTTATAATATTGATAAACATAAAAAAGCATTTTACACCTTTCTCCAAATTGAAGGTTCGGGTAATATGATTAAAAATCTAAATACAGAACTAAATCAATCGGATAATCTACTTAGATATATGTTTATTAGAGTAGATGAACATCAAGAACTGCCAACAAAATTAAAATATGAAAAAAAATAAAAATAAGCTTAGAAGAGATGAAAAATCTAATTCTCCCTTTGATAATAAAAAAAAATTTTGCCCTTTTAGCCAACCCGGATCACCAGTAATTGACTATAAAGATATAAGACTATTATCCAGATATATTACAGAAAAAGGAAAAATAATACCCAGCAGAATCACAGGTGTTTCAAGAAAAAAACAAAAAGAACTTGCAAAAGCTATAAAAAGAGCACGTTTTCTCTCTTTAATTTCTTATACAAATAAATTGCCGTATTAATTATGAAGGTCATACTCACAACTACAATTAAAAAACTTGGTAAGATTGGAGAAACAGTTTCAGTAAAACCTGGGTATGCACGAAATTTTTTATTTCCAAGAAATATGGCACTTAGAGAAAATAAAAAAAATCTTGATCATTATGAAAAAATTAAAGATGATATGAATAAAAAAGAGGAACTTAAATTGTTAGAAGCTAAAAATTTAATTGAAGAAATAAAAAAAATTAATATTATATTTTATAAAGAAGCAGATGAAAAAGATCAGCTTTATGGTTCAATTTCTAAAAAAGAGATAATCGATTACTTATCTGACAAAAAACTTAAAGTTCAATCAGATGATATTATAATTAAAGATCAAATTAAATCTATTGGTGAACATACTATAGAAATAAATCCATATGAAAACATCTTGGAAGAGCTTTTGATAGTTGTGAAAAAGAATTAATTTATTCACACTATTAATATATTATTAACTAAAATTCATCTCTATTTGTTGTTCATTTTTTTAAGATAGTTTAATTAGTATTAATGACAGTTGAATTATTAAATTCAAATAAAGACACTTCAAATGACAATAATAGTTATTCAAATACTGATGCTGAGTTAGCTGTAATTGGTTGTATATTATGGGATAACAAAAATTATGAAAAAGTATCAGATTTTCTTTCTGAAAATCACTTTGTTGATGAAACAAATAAAATTATTTTTACTACAATAAAACAATTACTTGATAAAAATGTACTTGTTTCTCCAATTACATTGAAAAATTATCTACCAGAAGATAATGATAAATTAAATAAAGTTAATTATTTAAATCAACTTAAAGATAGTACACCTTCAACACAAAATACTTATAATTATGGTAGGATTGTTTATGATTTATATGTAAAAAGAAATTTAGTTGGTGTAGCACATAATATTATACAAGAAACAAATTCAAATAGCAGTGCATCAGCTGAAAATCTCATAGAAAATGCAGAAAACGATCTCTATAATTTATCGCAAACTGGAAATTCAGATAGATCATTTATAAATTTTGGGAATGCGCTTCAGGGTGCTGTTGAAATAATAAGTGAAGCTTACAAAAGAGAGGGTAAAATTGCTGGTGTACCAACTGGTTTTAAAGATTTAGATAATAAATTAGGAGGACTACATAAGTCTGACTTAATAATAATAGCCGGTAGACCGTCAATGGGCAAAACAGCTTTAGGGACAAATATTGCATTTAATTGTGCTATAAAATATCAAGAAGAAAAAGATGAATTTAATAATATAAAAATTGTAGATGGTGGTAAAGTAGCTTTTTTTTCGTTAGAAATGTCATCTGAACAACTTGCAACCAGGATTTTGGCAGAACAAACTAAAATTTCTGGTGATAAAATGCGAAAAGCTGATCTAAGTAAAAATGATTTTAATAAAATTGCAAAAACATCATCTGAATTAGAAAATTTGGATTTAATAATTGACGATAATCCAGTCCTTACGATACCAATGTTAAGAGCTAGAGCAAGAAGGTTAAAACGGTTACATAACATTAATTTAATTATTATTGATTATCTGCAATTAATGTCTTCTTCATCTAACAATAGAAATGATGGAAGAGTGCAAGAAATATCTGAAATAACCAGAGGGCTAAAGTCAATTGCAAAAGAACTCAATATTCCAATAATTGCATTATCTCAACTTTCTAGGCAGGTTGAACAAAGAGAGGACAAAAGACCACAACTTTCAGATTTAAGAGAGAGTGGAACTATTGAGCAAGATTCTGATGTTGTTATGTTTATATATAGAGAAAGTTATTATTTAGAAAGATTGGAGCCAATTAGAAAATCTGAAGAAGATGATATTAAATACAACGAAAGAGTATCACGATGGCAACAATTAACTAATGAAAATTACAATAAAGCAGAAATAATAATTGCAAAACAAAGACATGGACCAATTGGATCAATTAAAATGCACTTCGATGCAAATTATACTAAATTCAGTGACTTAACTTCAAAAGATTATGATAATATCATTGAGTGATTAACGAAAGTGGCATTCTAAATATAAATACAAAAAACTTAATTTATAATTACAATTTTTTTAAAAAACTTAGAAACAACCTAATCGTAGCTCCAACAATAAAAGCTAATGCTTATGGGTTAGGAGATAAAAAAATTTATACTCTTTTATTAAATCAAGGTTGTAAACATTTTTTTGTTGCTACATTAAGTGAAGGATTAAAATTAAATAATAAAAATAAATTAATAAAAATATATGTTCTTAATGGAATACAAAATTATAAATTAAAACAATTTACGAAGGCAAATTTAATACCTGTAGTAAATACTATTGAAGAATATAACAAAATAAAGAATGCTAAAATAGATTATGCTATTCATATAGATACAGGTATAAATAGACTGGGTATTTCATCTGAGGATGCAAAAATGCTAGATCTAGAAAACCGAAATATCAAATTAGTAATTAGTCATTTATCAAGTTCTGACGAATACAAGATAAAATATAACATTAAACAAAAAAAACTTTTTAATACTTTTGTTAATAAAAAACCTAAGGGTGTTATGTTTAGTTTAGCTAATGCTCATGGCTCAATTCTAGATAAGTCATATTTGTACGACATGATTAGACCTGGAATAGGTATTTATGGTTGTTATGAGAATAAAAAATTAGAAAAAAAAATTAAAAACGTAATTAGTTTTAAAGGAAAAATAATCCAAATTAAATATTTGCAAAAAAATCAATATATTGGTTATAATCGTACATTTAAAACAAAAACTAAAACAAAAGTAGCAGTAATTGGTCTTGGTTACGAAGATGGCATACCTAGATTGTTGAGCAATAAAGGCTTTGTTTATTTTAAAAAAGATAGATTTAAGATTATTGGAAGAATTTCAATGGATTCATTTACAATAGATATTTCAAAATCTAGTCATGATTTAAAAGTAGGAATGTATGTAGATATTATTAATAAGGAAAACAAAGTAGATAAATTTGCTAAAAGATGCGAAACTATTTCATACGAAATTTTAACTTCTATTGGTAATAGAGTGTATAGAAATTATGAGTAAACAATTAAAATTTATTTTATCAATTGTTTTTATCTTATCTTTATTTTGTGCGAGTTTATATATAAAAGATTTTAGAATTGATGCATCTTCTGATAGTTTAGTTTCACAAAATGATGAAGATTTTAGATATTTCACTTATTATCAAGATCTCTTTCCTACAAAAAATAATCTTGTAATTGCGGTCAAAGCTAATAATAAAATAGATAAATCATTATTAGTTGAAATAGAAAAGATAAGTGAAAAATTATCTAACTTACAACAAGTTTATTCTGTTTTTAATATTAATAAAGCCCCTATTCTTCTTTTAAATAACACAAATCTTTTAGATTTAGCAAATGATAATTATGAAACAATATTAGATACAAATTTAGAAATTGAAGATGTTCTAAAAGAATTTTCAAAAAGCCCTATATACAGTAATCAAATTATTAATGAGGATAAAAATATTACTTCTATTATAATTTTCCTTAAGGAAAACAGTAAAGCAATTGATCTTAAAGAAAATAAAAATTTATATCTATCTCAAGGAAAATATTACAAATTAAAAACAGAGATAGACAAAGAAAGAAACGAATTAATTAAAAAAATAAGAAATGTTATTATTAATAGCAATCAAAACTTTACATACTACTTAGGTGGAGTAGAAATGATATCAAGCGATGTTATTTCTTATGTAAAGAATGATATTTTAACATTTAGTTTAATTGTTTTTTTAATTATAATTATAATTCTTTTCTTAATTTTTAGAAGAGTCAAATGGGTATTTGCAATTTTATTTACTTCAATTAGTGCAGTTTATTTATCAATAGGTTTGGCTGGTTTTATTAATTTTGAAATTACTGCTGTTTCAGCAAACTTCTTATCCTTAATGTTTGTTTTATCTATTTCTATGAATGTTCACATAATGAATAATTATTTACAAAGGGATATTAAAATTTTTGAAAATTTTAGTATGATGTTTTGGCCTTGTTTTTATACTTTTCTCACTACAATTGTAGCTTTTGTATCACTAGTAATATCAGATATTAAACCTGTAATTGATTTTGGAATCATAATGATAATAGCATTATTAATAGTTTTAATTTCATCATTTGTAATTTTACCTCTAATTGTTTCTTTCTTTTCAAAAGAGGAAAAAAGCTATTCTCTAAATTTGAGTTTTTTAAAATCTTTTTATCCTTTTGCATATAAGAATAGCAAATATATTATTGGATTAAACATTCTAATATTTTTGATATCTCTATACGGAATTACAAATCTGAATGTTGAAAACTCATTTATAAAATATTTTAAAAAAAATACAGAAATTTATAAAGGAATGTATCTTATAGATAATGAACTAGGTGGAACTACACCATTAGACGTTGTTCTTAAATTTAAAAATGATGATCAAATAATTGATACAACAATAAAAGCTGAAGAAGAAGATGATTTAGAAATTGAAGATGATTTTTTTTCAGATGATCTGTTTGGAGAAGAAAATAATATTTGGTTTACAAAGGAAAAAATTGAAACAATTAAATCTGTTCATCAATATTTAGAAAGTAGAATAGAAATTGGAAAAGTTACTTCAATTTATTCACTTATAGATACTGCAAATCAAATAAACAAAAATGATTTATCAATGTTTGAGTTATCAGTATTATATAATGAAATACCTATTGATTATAAAACTGATTTAATTAATCCTTATCTAAATGTTGAAAAAAATATGATAAAAATTTCTACAAGAGTTAAAGATTCGAAAAATATTATAAGAAATGATCTTATTAATGACATCAATTCTTTTTTATTGAATGAATTTGATAACTTGGAAGAATTTAAAGTTAACGGTCTGTTAGTATTATACAATAACATGTTAAAATCTTTATTTAGCTCACAAATAAAATCCTTAGGTTTTGTAATTTTAGCTATTTTTATAATGTTTGTAATATTATTTAGATCTTTAAAATTAAGTATAATTGGAATTATTCCGAACATTTTTGCTTCAACTTTTATTCTTGGTTTAATTGGATTGCTAAAAATACCACTTGATATAATGACAATTACAATTGCAGCAATATCAATTGGTATAGCCGTTGATAATACAATACATTATATCTATCGTTACAAGGAAAATCTAAAGTTAGGAAGAAATCATATTGAAATGATTGAAAAAACACATTTAACTGTAGGTAATGCAGTTTTAATTACATCTATTGCAATAACT
Organism: uncultured Alphaproteobacteria bacterium; assembly: GCA_902597795.1. GTDB lineage: Bacteria > Pseudomonadota > Alphaproteobacteria > HIMB59 > CACPNW01. The sequence goes on from CACJZA010000016.1 coordinate 12,574, forward strand.
GCAGGGTTCCTTACTCTTTGTCTCTCAAACTTTGTTCCTACAGTTTATTTTGGTCTATTTACTAGTTTAGCAATGATATTTGCTATGATAGGAGTACTAATTACTTTACCATCAATATTGAAATATCAAAAATGACTTTTTTAAACTTTGAATTAATGTTTTTCGATTATGTAGTATTAATTTTAACTACTGTAGTTGTTATTTTTAGTTCCTGGAAAGGATTTATTAATTCTATATTAGGGCTATTAACATGGGTTGGTTCAGTATTTGTAACAATATATAGTTATCAATATCTTTCAGATTTTTTAAGTGAACAACTATTAAATATTAATTTTTTGCAAAGATTTGAACAGTTTGTAAGTGTTATAAGTATAATTATTTCAATACCAATAATTTTCTTAGTCAGTTTATTTATATTAAAAAGAATAAGAAAATTTTTAAACAGTGACTTAGATAAACAAATTTTAGGAGTGATATTTGATAAATTTTTTGGAATTTTATATGGCATTCTATTTTCATATATAATTTATAGTAGTGCATTGTATTTAACAGATAATAATGATGTTGATATATTGAAAAATTTTCATTTATTTTTTATTGAGAATTCAAATATTCTCATGCAAATTTCTGAATATAATAATAATATTATTGAAAGTTATACGAGTACAGCTCAATAATTACTAATTATAAGGGTTCTTAGATTTAGAAAATAAAATTTTTAAATTTCTACTTTTAATTTTAAAAAAATTATAAAAATTATTAAGTAAATATCTTTTATATGAATTAGATATTTCTTTAGAAAAGTTTGAAAAAATTTTTATAGTTAAAGGATTTTTCGAAACCTGAGTGCCATATTTAAATTTAACTTCTTTTCCATTTATTCTAGGGTGAGAATTATTTTCAACAACATGATTTAACCACTTATTAATTTGTGAAGTTGATATATTTTTGTCTATTTCTAGAATAAGTTCACGAATCTTATTTTTTAAAAATAAAATATCTTTTTTATTTAGTGATGAAATTGGTATAATAATTATATTTTTAGATTGAGAAAATTCATAATTAATATCCTTAATTAATTCATTAATTACTTTCTTTTTATTTTTTTTAACTAAATCAATTTTATTAATTATAAATAATAAAATATTAGATTTTTGATAAATTAAATTAAATATTTTTTTAGATTGAGTATCAAAACCTTGTTCAATATCAATAAGGAAAATATTTAAATTAATTTCATTGATAATTGATAAAGTTTTTTTGCTGACATAAAAATCAAGGCTATTTTTATCAATTTTATTTTTTTTTATTAAACCTGCAGTGTCTTTAATTAAATAGGTATTTCCTTTAAAATTATATGAAGAAGAGACAACATCAGTTGTAGTTTTTGGTTGGTTACTAATAATTGATCTCTCAAATCCTACTAATTTATTTAAGAGAGTACTTTTACCTACATTTGTTTTTCCAAATAAACCTAAAGAAAAATCGTAATTTACTAACTTATTATCTTTAACATCATATTCTGATAAAAAATCTAAAAAGCCTTGAATGCCCATATTATGTGAACACGAGATAAAATAAACATTCTTTATACCAAGGTTATCAATTTTTCTATCTTGTTTAAAATTATCATCTTTGTTGATAATAACTACTATTTCCTTGTTAAATTTTCTTAATTCATTGATCAATTCTTTATCTATAAAATAATTCTCAGCTTTGTAGTCAATAACATAAACAAAAATATCTATTTTGCTTATTATATTACTGACACTCTTTGTTACTAAACTTTTTTGATTAATTATTCCTGGTGTATCATATACATCAATATTTTTATTTGATTTAAGAGGCGATACGTGCCAATTTCTTGTTGTACCAATGGTATCATGAATTATATTATTATTTTTGTTTGTAATTATATTATAAAGTGATGTTTTGCCTACATTTGGCATACCTAAAATTAATATATTCATTTTAATAAATGTAAGTGATGCCCTTTTCAGTGCTTATAAAAATTTTGTTTTGATAACTATAAACTTTATTAATATTTTTAATTTTAAGATTTATAACTTCTTGGATTTCAAGATTTTGATCTAAAATAATAATTTCTCCATTATTCATAAATAAATGTATATTTTTATTGATTATCAAAGCATTTATTATTTTTGAATTTTTATTTAGTATCTTATTGATATTAATTCTAGAGAATAAATTACCATTTTTAATATTATAAATTTCAACAAAATTTTCATTTTTTGAAATTAATGAATTATTAAATAAAATTGCCGAAGTTGAATTATTTATTCTAAAATTAATTAATATAAACTTATCCTTATTTATATCATAAGTATAAAAAGTGTTTCCATTATCAAAATAAACAATAAAATTTTTATAGACATGAATTTGATCTTTAAGATTATTTAATGATGTATTGAATTCAATATTATCAAAATTTAGATTATGTTCCTCAAATAAATATGTATCTAATGATTTGAATTCACTGTTTGGAAGTATAAAAAAAATAATATTATAATATTTTTCAATTTTACCTCCTGATGATTGAATTATATTACTGGACTCAAAAGCTTTTTCGAAAATTACTTCTCCACTAAATATTGATAAAAAAATTATTTTTTCTGGATATAGTATTATTAGATAATCGTCATAGATTTTAACTGGAGTATTTAATAAATCTTGATTTTTATAAATCCAAATTACATCACCTTGCTTGTTAATTCTAACAACTTCTCCTGAAATAAATGAAATTATAAAATCATTTTCATAGAAAGAGAATGATATAGGTATTTTTGTTACTTGATCTAGTTTAATATTAATTTTTTCAATTAACTTTCCAGTATTAGAATCAAACCTTAAAAGATCTCCTACTATATTGATGGAGTAAATACTTTCTTCGAGATATATAACATTTATTGGATGATTATTTTTATATTTAGATTCATAATTGTTAATTTTTAATTTATTTTGATCTTTATTTAAAAAATTGTAATATGATTTCTTATATGTATAGTTATCAAATACATTTTCTTGATAATCTTCATAAAAATTAAAATCTAAAAACTCTACCGTTTCTAATATTAAGTTATTATCAATTGTACTTATATTATTATCTCTTAAAGAAGAAATCGTATCTTGACATGAGAAAATAAATATTGAAAGTAAAAATAAAGATATTTTACTTATAAAGTTGAAACTCATGAATCTTTTTCACTCTTTCTTTTATAGAGGTAGAAACTAAACTTGAATTAAATATTTCATTATATTTATCCAAAACTTTTAAATTATTCTTATATTCGGATTTATTTAAATCAATTTCTGTAACGATTAATAAATATTCTAATTCTTTTTTAATTGAAAAATATCCATCCAACTCATCGCTAATATTATTTATATAAATTGAAATATCATCTAAATACATATCACTTTTTTTATAATAAGATGCATTAATAAATGTATATGATGCATTTGCAGCAATAGCAGATTTATATAATTGATCTAAATGTGATGAAAAAATTATTTCCTTATATAAATCATTTACATATCCAAAATTATTATCTTTTATATTTTTTTGAATTAATTTTAATTTTGATAAAATAGAAAATATATTATCATCTTTAATTAAATTTTCTAAGCTAGTTAAATCATTTTGATCATTTAGTATATCAAAGAAAATAATACTAGAGTTTTTAATATCTTTAATCTTAAAATAATTATATGTTTGGAATCCAATAAATAGAATTAGCAAAAATAATAATGAAATTATTAATTGTATGTAATTAGTAAAAATAAAATTTTGCGTTTTTTTAAATAAGCTTTTATTTTTATTTTCTTCAATCATACTATTTCCACTTTATTGAGCAACCTATACTATTTAATTGATTAGATGGACCTACTCCCTCATTTTTAATTTTTATCATTGCATTAAAAAGATCTCTTTGAATATTTGAATTTTGATTTGAATTCATTACTGCTGAGTCTATTCTTCCTCTATATTTTAATTTAAGATTTTTATCAAAACCAAAAAAATCTGGGGTACAAACAGCATCATAATTTTTTGCGACTTCCTGTGTTTCATCATAAAGATATGGAAAATTAAATTTATATTTCTTTGAAAAAATTTTCATATTATCAAATGAATCATCTGGATAGTTAATTACATCATTTGACATGATAGCTATTGTACTAATTGAGTGTTCTAGTAATTCATCGGCTTCTTTTTTTAATCTATTTGCTATTGCTTTAACATATGGGCAATGATTACATATAAAAACAATTACCGTGCCATTCAAACCCTTGGCATTATCTAACGAAACCATCTCATCATTAGTATTTTTAAGATAAAATGGTGGTGCTAATATATTTAAATTGTCATTTGGAGCATTTACAGGCATATTTTTTTATTATATTCTAATTTTATGGGTTTACTAACATCTAGTGCTATAACTAACAATCACAATCTATACTTTTCCAAAGATGAACTAGAGAAAATCTTAAAACTTTACTCAAAAGGTGTATCAAGAGGTGAATGGAAAGATTATGCAATAGATTTTGATAAAAATAATGCATTTTTTTATATTTTTAAACATTCATTTGCTAGTCCTGATTGCGTATTAAATAAATATTTAGAGAGGAAAAGAAAAAAAGTTTTTTATTTTTTAATCTCTAAAAAATTTAAAAAGAAATTTGAAAATTTAGATAAATTAATTTCTGATTTAAATAGAATGACCTTAAAAGTTGTAAACTAATTAAAAATCATACTTCTTTAGCAATTCTATCTAAATTTTTTCCAGTAACCATAGGTTTAATTCCAGATCTACCATATGAGTTTCCAAAATTATTAAAATTGAATTTGAAAATATTATTTATAAATGATCTTCTTTCTTTAATTGATTTTTGAAATTTTTTTTTAATAAACACAGTAACAAATTCATTTTGATCATAAAAAATATTATCAAATAAACATTTAAGCTCCCACGAAAAACCATCAATTACAAAAATATTATTCTTAAAATTAAGAGATAATTTATTTGAATTATTTTTAGTTAAATTATCTAACAATACTGCTTCATCATAAAAGTGAGAATTTATATCTTTATTGTAATGTGCGGCGATATTTTCTTGAAATTTTTGATATATTTTTTGTAATAAGTAATAATATTCAATACATATACCTTTGTACATTTCCTCTATTTGGTTTTTTGATACTTCAAATTTATTACCATCTACTATTTGCGTTCTAATACTTTCTATTTTGTTAAAATTTATAAATTCCTTCTTATTGATTTTATCTTCTAATTTATTTAATGAATTTAAAGAATGAATAAATGAATGACCTTCAACTAATAATTTATTTAAATTTAAATTTTTATTATGAATATTAATTAAAAAACCGATTATTCTAGAATGAATAAATTCCATGGAATTTAAAAGAATCTGGTCTTTAGAAATTTGTTTTGAATTTTTAATGAAATAATCTTTTCCATAGATTACTTTTATTTTACTGAAATCATTTAAAGTGAATTCAGATAATTTTGATAATGATGAGATAGGAAAAATAGCTGGTTTATGGAAAAAAAATATATCTTTATTTTCAATATCGTTTAAAGATTTTTTAAATTCATAAATAAATTCATTTGCAAATAAATATTCATCTTCAAAACCTATTAGTAAGTCAATATCAGAAATCCCAGGAGAGTTAATATTTCCTGACCATAAAATTGATATGGGATGTAAATGTTTTGGAAAATTTTTAATTTTACCTACTATCAGATTAATAGCTTTATCATAATCTTTTTTATTAAGCATTTTAATCATCAGAAATAATATCTAGAGTTTTTTTCAAGCTTGTTGAATTATTTATCTCGTCCAGCATATATACTGAATGTTTTAGTATTTCTTTTACAAAATAATTTGATATTCCAAAGTCAAATGTACATTTTTGAGTTGGCCAATTTTCACGAATTTCTGAACACAAACTAAAAATATTTATAAAATTATTGTTATCTTTTTTTAATTTCAATTTTGAAAAAATTGTTTTTTTATCAGTATAGTTAATATTTAAAATTTCATAATTTAAAATAATTAACATAAAATATGAACTAATAATAAACTTAATTTTATAAAAACTATTATAATTTTTTTGTAAAGCTACACTATTAATTGATGAATATATTCTTAAAAATGAATCAATAGCTATATCTGTTGAAAACCTTGGTGTACCTACACATAATTCTTGCATTTTTGATATTACAGAATTTTGCAATACATTGAGGGGCAAAAAACTTTCAGGGTAACTATCAAGATCACTTTTAAGATTTAAAAAAATAGAATGATGAGATTCTAAATCTATGCTTTTTACAAAGTTATTGAGTAACAATATATCATTTCTAATTTTATTAAAATTTAATTCTTTTTGTGTATTATTTATAAAAATAGAAACATCAAAGTCGCTGTAATTAGTTAAAAAACTATCAGCATGACTGCCATGAATATATATTGATAAGGAAGGATTATTTATATTCTCAAATAATTTTATTAACTTTAATGCTTGTGATGAGGGATGTAGTTTATATTTTGTTGTATTTATTTCATTATAAAAATAATTTTTAAAAATATTTTTAAAATCGTATGAGATAATTTCATTCACATTTTTAAAATCTTTTTTAACAAGAGTTTGAAATTGATTTTGTAAACTTTTTATTTCTTTTACTAATTTTGGTTTATAAATTATTAAACGCAAAAGATCTCGTCTAATTTTTTGTGCTAAACTATTTCTACGATAAAAATTAAGTTTATTAGGTAAGAAAGCTTTTGAGTTATATAATTGAATTTTTTCCACTGATAATGATCTTTTTGAATAATTTATTTATTTGTAAAACATTATATTTATTAAATATACTATAAGTGTATTAAAATTATTAAAGATTCCTTACTCCCACTCAATTGTACCTGGTGGTTTAGAAGTAAAATCATATAAAACTCTATTTATTCCTTTAACATTATTAATAATTCGTGAGGATATTTCCTTTAATTGTTTATTTGTAAACATGAAAAAATCTGCAGTCATACCGTCAATAGAAGTGATAGCTCTTAACGATACTGAAAAATTATATGTTCTTTCATCTCCCATAACACCTACAGATTTTACTGGTAATAGGACAACAAAAGCTTGCCAAATTTTGTTATAAAGTTTTTGTTCTTTCAAATAATCAATAAAAATATGATCAGCTTTTTGTAAAATCAATATCTTTTTTTTATTTATAACCCCCGGTATGCGTATTGCTAAACCAGGTCCAGGGAAAGGATGTCTTAAAAGCAGATGTTTATCTATTTTTAATTGCTTTCCAACATTTCTTACCTCATCTTTAAATAATTCTCTTAAAGGCTCTACAACTTTAAGTTTCATTTTCTTTGGCAATCCTCCTACATTATGATGACTTTTTATTTTAGCTGTTGGACCTCCAAAAAATGGAATACTTTCTATAATATCTGGATAAAGAGTTCCCTGCCCTAAATAATCTACATTTGAAATTTTTTTAGCTGCTTTGTCGAAAACTTCTATAAATGTTTTGCCAATAATTTTTCTTTTTTTCTCAGGATCAGAAACATTTTTTAAATTTTTTAAAAAAATATTAGAAGCGTTTATTTTAATAAAGTTTTTGCCAAATTTTTTGGAAAATATTTGTGATACTTCTTTAGCTTCATTTTTTCTTAAAAGACCGTGATCAACAAAAATACAATAAAGATTTTGGTTAACAGCTTTGCTTAATAAATATGCAGTAACTGTGGAATCTACACCTCCAGATAAACCACAGATTATTTTTTTATTCTTAATTTCATTTTTTAATTCTGATAATTTACTTTCAATAAATTTTTGAATTTTGAATTTATTTTTTATATTTACAATATTGAAAACAAAATTATTAATTATTTTTGAACCAAAATCTGTATGATAGACCTCAGGATGAAATTGAAGGCAATAAATTTTATTTTTATTATTTTCAATTGATGAAATAATTTTATTATTTGATAAAGATGTTGTTGAAAAAAGTTTTGGTATTTTATTTATATTATCTCCATGAGACATCCATACTTTGAATTTTCGTTTTTTTATTCCTTTAAATAAAAGTGATTTTTTCTTAATATTTATTATAGTGTGACCATACTCTCTATGTGTAGAACGTTTTACTACACCTTTCAAATTTTTTGTTACTAATTGCATGCCATAACAAATTGCTAAAACTGGTTTTTTCATTTTTAATATTTCTTGATTTAATTTAGGAGCATTTTTATCAAGCACTGATTTAGGTCCTCCTGATAAAACAAAAGCTGATGGCTTGATTTCATTTAAAATTTTTTTTGTAATTTTATTAAAAGGATATACAAGACAAAAGACTTCTAATTCTCTAATTCTTCTTGCAATTAATTGTGTATATTGCGATCCATAATCAACAATTAAAATAGTTTCTAATTTACTCTTCATGCAATCT
>CACJZA010000017.1 GCA_902597795.1 uncultured Alphaproteobacteria bacterium
TTTCTAAACTTTTAGGCTTATTCCACTCTAATAAATAAGTTGGAGACTGTACTAGCGGCAAATCATTACTCATAATCCAATCAATCAAATATCTTCTTCTTTTTTTTGGCTCACCTTGATGACCAACATGATAGCCTAGAAAACCTAGCATACCTAGCTTAGGAGAAGTAGTTTTATATTTTCCCAATTTAAATAACTCTAATCTTCTTTTCCATTCAATCTTAATTGCATTTATTGTTTTAATCGCATCCTCTTTTTGAGGTTTATCATTTGAAATAATATCTATTGCATTATTAAAGATCCTAGAAATTTGATTGTCATCTTTATTTTGCAGAGAATTTACTAACTTTTCAATATTCATAAATTAGCTACTTTTATAAATGAGATAACTTATAAGTATGTTGATACATTTATTTTAAATGTATAGAAATTATAATTAATGGCAAAAAAAAAATCACTTTATATTACCGGTCAAAATGAACCTTTTGAGCTTAGTCGAAGCAAGGTTGATTTATTTTTACAATGTCCACGTTGTTTTTATATTGATCGTTCAGAAAAATACCGTATTGCCCGTCCATCGGGACCAATGTCATATATTCCAACAGCTTTGGATAAATTACTTAAAAATGAATTTGATAAATATCGTAAAACACAAACTATTCACCCATACTGTAAAGAGCATGGTATAGATTTAATTCCTTATAAGCATGATGAAATTGAAGATTGGCAAAATAACCGTAAAGGAATAAAGTATCACGATACTGATACTAATTTTCTATTATACGGTGCAATAGATGATTGTTGGACTGACAATAATGGTAAAATTTTTATTGTTGATTATAAAAGTACAACAGTATCATATGATAAAAAAACAAATGAGCCTCTTGATGCCTCATTAGATGAGAAGGGGGCTCCTCATAAATATTGGTATAAGAAACAAGTTGAATTTTATCAATGGCTGTTTAATAAAAAAGGCTTTGATGTTTCTACAACTGCCTATTTTGTTTTTTGTAGTGCATATTATAAAAATATAGAAAACTTTAATGAAGAGTTAAAATTTAAAATTGATATTTTATCCTATGAAGGAGATTATTCTTGGGTTGATAAAACAATTCTAAATATTAAAAAAACATTAGATAATGATAAAGTTCCAGATCAAAATCCCAACTGCAAGCATTGTTTATATCGTAATTCTAATATCTAATTTAAATTGAAAAAATGATTATAAATGTCCATAAAAAATACTTATAAATGTCTTCTAGATATGGTGTTTCAAATAGTTTTATAATAGTCTATTCAGTAAATTTATAATATGAAATATAAAAAAAAGGACATTGATCATTATCTCCATAAAGAAAAAAGAAAAAATATACCAGAGGTAGGTTTAGTATCTAATAGAACTGACAAGATAGAAAACATAAAAACTAAGTATGCGCATGACCCTCATATTGAGCCAAATTTAAATTGGGCAGGAAAAAAAGAAGGTGATAATTTTAATATACAAGAAACCAGTTTACATATTCATGAAAAAATTGACCCACAGAGAATAATAAAATCCTTTCTAAAAAAAGAAAAAAATAATAATTACACCCCAAGTCTTTTTGAACAACTAGATATTGATTTTCCAATTAATAAAATCATAGATTTTTATTCACATGATTTTGAATGGTCTAATAGAATGATCGCTGGTGATTCTTTAATTGCTATGAACAGTCTTATTACAAAGGAAGGATTGCAAAATTCTGTTCAAACAATTTATTTTGATCCCCCTTATGGAATAAAATATAATTCAAACTTTCAGCCTTTTACAAAAAGTAAATCTGTAATGGGAGATGATGATAAGAACTTAAGTTCAGAACCAGAAATGATCAAGGCTTTTAGGGATACGTGGCATCTAGGGATTCATAGTTATTTAACCTATTTGAGAAATATAGTTTTTCTTAGCCATAAACTATTAAAGGACAGCGGAAGCATATTTTTACAAATAAGTGAGGATAATTTACATTATGTTAGACAAATCTTAGATGAAGTGTTTGGAAAAGATAATTTTGTAAGTCAAATAAACATTAAACGTCCAAATATGACAATTTCTAAGTCATTACTTAATACAGCAACGTACTATGTCGTTTGGTACGCAAAAATGAAAAAAGATAAGACTGGAAAACAAATACTTAAATACAATCAAATTTACGAAAAAAAAGACATTCAAACATTTGTTGATACAGCAGGATCTCATACTTGGTTTGAGAATAAAATAACTAAAGAAACTCTCAAAGCAACACCAGAACAAAGAAATGATGTTGAAAAATACTTGAAAGAAAATCCCCATCTTGATTGTTTTAGAACATTATCAATGACTTCAATGGGTGATAGTCAAAATAATCAAATCATTGAATTTCAAGGTGAGAAATTTAAACCTCATTCAGGATCACACTTTTCTGTAACTGAAAAAGGTGTAGATAATTTAATAAAAAAAAATAGATTAATAAAAGAGGGTAATACAATTTGTTATAAATATTATTATGATGATTATCCTATTACTGAAATAAATAGTTTTTGGGATAAAATTGGAGCAGCATCCTCTAAAATATATGTAGTCCAAACTCCTGATGAAGTTATTAAAAGATGTATTTTAATGACGTCAAATCCTGGTGATTTAGTATTAGACCCTACATGTGGATCCGGAACAACTGCATATGTAAGTGAAAAATTTGGTAGAAGATGGATAACAATTGATAGTTCTCGTATAGCATTATCATTAGCTAAACAAAGATTACTTACATCCAATTTTCCTTATTATAAAATTATTAATGAAAATGATCAGGTTAAGAATGGATTTGAATATAAAACTTCAAAACATATAACAAGAGGCTCTTTAGCAAACAATGAGCCAGAAGAGACAGTTTATCTTGTTGATGAACCAGTTGTGAATACTTCTAAATTGAGAGTATCTGGACCATTTACAGTAGAAGCTGTTCCATCGAATGAAATTAGAGTTTCACCGCTTGAAAATGGAAAAACAAATTTAGAAACATCAAACAATGTAGATTTAACTATTGTTGAATTGGAAGAATGGACTGGCGAATTAAAAAGTACTGGAATAAGAGGTTTAAATAACAAAATAATAGAGTTTGCAAATATCAAGTTAAATAAAGGAAAAAGTTTTATCCATGCCTCTGGTGAGGTTGTTTCTGAAAATGATAATTATTTAAAATCAGTTATATCTTTTGGTCCAAAATTTAATTCTTTAGATCAAAGACAGATAGAGTTAGTGATTGAAGAAGTATTAAGTTTTAAAGATAAACCAGATTTAATTATATTTCCATTTTTTCATATAGATCCTGAGGCCTCAAAAGATATAGATAATATAAGTATTCCAAATTGCAAAATTATCAAAGCACAAATGAATCTTGATTTAATTACTGAAGATTTAAAAAGAAAAAGAACTTCAAATCAGTCATATTGGCTTATCGGAAGTCCTGAAATTGAAATAATAAAGTTACCCAAAAAAAAACATAAAGTGAAAATTATTGGTTTTGATTATTACGATCCAATTAAAGGAAATATTACTTCTGGATCTACTAAAGATATAAGTATGTGGATGCTAGATACAGATTATGATGAAAAAAGTTTATTTCCGGATCAAGTATTTCTTGTTGATAATGATAAAAATAGAAATTGGGATAAAATTAAAAAGTTACTCAAAGATCAAGTAAATGAAAATGAATTAAAAAAGTTTTATAGTGATACATCAGCAGAGTTTGAACTAGGAAAGAATAAAAAAATTGCTGTTAAAATTGTAGACTCAAGAGGTATAGAATCTTTAGTTATAAAAAAAATAGATGAGTAATATTATTGACAAACTTATTATATGTAATCCTTACAAGGAACCAAATGTAAATTGGAAATATGATAGAGGTACTCAAAGTTTTAAAAAAGAAAATCAAAGAAGAAAATCAGGTATAATTAAATCATCAAAAGCAGATATCAATGTATTTGACGATCCTGGTGAATTTATTGAATTTAAAACAGTAAATGAAATTAGAAAAAGAGTAAATGATTGGAAAAATAATGGATATAGGAATGTTACTCAAGTAACTAAAGACTTACTTGATCATTGGAATAATCAAGAACAAAGAGAACTACCTTTTTTTTGGTGCCAATTAGAAGCGATAGAAACACTAATTTGGCTAACAGAGGCAAATTCTTCAGAACATCAAGGTTTAGATTTACAAAATAATGATGGTACTGAATGGATTAGGGAATGTGTAAAACTTGCAACAGGAACTGGTAAAACAGTAGTTATGGCAATGACTATAGCTTGGCAAATACTAAATAAGATAGAATACAGTAAAGATAATAGATTTTCAAAAAATATACTTATCGTGTCTCCTAATATAACTGTTCGAGATAGATTAAAAGTTTTACATCCATTTGATAAGAAAAATTATTATCAAAATTATAATATTGTTAAGAATGATGATTGGCAAAAACTTAATTCTGGAAATATTATAATACAAAATTGGCATAATTTTTATGAATTAAATGATAAGGATAATGATGTTGTAAAAAAAGGCAAAGAGAGTGATGAGGCTTTTTTTAGAAGATTGTTTCCAGAATTTGTTAATTCAAAAAATATTTTAGTAATAAATGATGAAGCTCATCATTGTCATAGATTTACTGTTAGTGATAAAAAAGATCCTGATGCGGACAGATCAACAATTTGGATTTCTGGTTTAGATAAAATTAATAAAGCAAGAGGTATATTAAAAACATACGATTTTACTGCTACGCCATTTTATCCAGCAACAAAGGAAAGAAGTGAAGAGCAATATTTCAAATGGATTGTTTCTGACTTTGGATTATACGATGCTATTGAAAGTGGTTTGGTCAAAACCCCAAAAGCAGCTGTAAGAGATGATTCATCTTACTCCAAAGATTTTAAGTCCAAACTTTTTCATATTTATCCTGAAGTTAAAGATGATTTAAATAGAAAAGCAGCAGAGCACGAAGGATTACCTGATTTAGTAAGCAATGCATTTAATTTGCTTGGTGCTGATTGGTTACATGAAAAAAATAGTTGGGAAAATCAAATAAATCCAAGACCTACACCACCTGTAATGATTGTTATTTGTAACAGAACTGAAACATCTTCTAGAATCGAATATTCAATAAAAAATGGTTATTTTAGTATCAATGAATTGAATGATAATGAGCGATTAATTAGAATAGACCAGTATGCACTATCTAACGTTGCTAAATCACCTGACTTTAAAAAGAAAAAACTAGCAGATATTATTCGAGAAAAATTTAATTCAGTAGGAAAAGTAAATCAGTCAGGGGAAAAAATTCAATGTGTTATTGGTGTTGATATGTTGTCGGAGGGTTGGGATGCTCAAACCGTAACCCATATTCTAGGATTAAGAGCTTTTACAAGTCAACTTTTATGTGAACAAGTCGTTGGAAGAGGGTTGAGAAGAATCTCATATGATTTAAATGATGAAGGCCTGTTAGATCCGGAGTATGTAACTGTATTCGGGATTCCATTTACTTTTTTGCCTATAGAAGGTGGAGAAATAATTAATAAACCTGAAAAACCAAAAACAAAAGTTGAAGTTATAGAAGATCGAAAAAATTTTGAGATTAGTTGGCCCAATGTAATTCGTTTAGATTACAACTTTAATTATTTTTTAGATTTAGATTGGGATAAAATGAATAAATTGACATTATCTGCAAATGATTGTCAAACCTTAGTCGAAACTGCACCAATGGTATCAGGAAAGCCTAAATTAGATATGTTAAGCCAAATTAAATTGGATGAATTATACGAAACCCATAGATTACAAAAATTAAAACTACAAGCTGCAGCAAGAATACACTCTGAACTTAAGTCAGAATGGAAAGCAGATGCTGGTAGTCAGATTAGTCAAATATTAAATCTTTTTGATCAGTTTATTTCATCAAAATTTTTAGAAATAATTTCACCTAATAATGAAAATAAGGATAAAATAAATAGATTAGTAATTGCTTTAAATGCTCAAAAAATTGTAAATCATTTAATTAAATTCGTAAAAAGAAGTTCTATAAATATTCCAAAAATTCATCTTGATCCGGTAAAAAAAATTAAATCAACTTCTGATATGAAAACTTTTTATACAACAAAATTAACTCTACCGATAAAAAAGAGTAATATTAGTCATGCAGTTATTGATAATTCATTGAATCTAGAGGGGAAGATATGCAATGAACTTGAAAGAGATAGAATACCAAATTTAATTTCTTGGTTTAAGAACGATAGAATTGGTTTTGAAATTTATTATACTCATAAAGGCAAATCAAAAACCTATTTTCCTGATTTTATAATTAAATTCAAAAATAACAATTATATTATTATAGAAACTAAGGGTTTAAAAAGAGATAAAGATAAAGAGGCAGAAAAAATTGAGAGTGTTAAAGAATGGATAAAAGCCGTTAATTTCTCAAAATCTTATGGAAAGTGGTTTTTCTCAGAAATCAATGATGCAAATATGATTTTTGATGAGATAAAAAAAATTTCACTAAATTTTGACTATTAGTTATATTGAAAAGTTTTCTGATCAAGGAAAAATTAACACGAATATATCTTTGTAAAGGAAATTATATAAAATTATTTGTTTCGAAAAAATTAATAATTTGAATAAATTAATTTTTATTATTACTTAAAAGTAAATTTTTAAATTCTTCAACGGCAATTGTAGCAGGTTTATGAATGGCAAAATCAAATTGATCTTGATTATGTGATGGTTCGAGATTTAGTTCTACAGTTGGTTTTTGCATATCTTTGAACATCGAAACAAACCCAGCGGCAGGGTAGACCTCTCCAGAAGTCCCAATGGAGACAAATAAACTAGATTGCTCAGCTAAATCATGTATTTCTTCCATTTGCATTGGCATTTCACCAAACCAAACGATATGAGGTCTTAATTGTGAGTTACATTTAGGGCATTTATGGGTCTCATTTAGGTCCTCTAACCAATCAAACACATGGTTTGCATTCATGATACATCTCGCTTTATTTAGCTCACCGTGCATATGAATTATTGATGATGACCCTCCAATCTCATGTAAATTATCGATATTTTGTGTAACTATATGAATTTTATATGTTTTTTCTAATTCATGAAGAAGAATATGAGCCCTATTTGGCTTAATTCCTGAATTTAGTTCTTTACGACGTTTATTATAAAAATCATAGACAAGAGTAGGGTTTCTATAGAAACCTTCGGGACTGGCAACATCTTCAATCCTATGATTATTCCAAAGTCCATCAGAGTCTCTAAATGTTTCAATCCCAGACTCTTTACTTATACCAGCACCCGTTAACACAAAGATCTGGGAATCAGCCGAAATCTGCGGTAATTGTTCCATTTCATACACTATATACAGTATTTTATTACACGTGAAAATCTATATCTAGTTTGTAATATTAAAAATAGATTTAGATAATATATATAAATTATTGATTTATAGTTATAATATTTATCTCTTGACTATTATTTACGATAACTGTAATTATCGTAATGTATTATTTTGTTATGGTAAAGATATTATTAAATGAAAATGTAAAGAAATTAAAAGAAAAATCTAAAGCCAAAAATACACAAGATAAATATCAGGGAGATTGGCTTAAATTTATCGATTATTGTAAAAATAAGCATAATTGTAGTCCTTTAGAGGTTGATGATTTAGAAAGCGCTTATGCATTAACTTGTAATTACTTAGATTGGCTCCATGAAGATCCAGAAGCGAAAATATTGAAGGGAACAAGCAACATTCCAGGTAGAGAAAAAATTAATAATAACCCCTACTCGTCATCTGCTTATAAAGCATCTACAATTCAAAGAATTTTAGCATCAATAACATATAAATATAGGATAAACGGTTTTCAATTTGACAGAAAAAACAATAATATTTCTGAAACTATTGGAGCAATAGTTAGAAACGAAAAAAATAATAAATCGGGTCAAGCTAAAGAGTTATTAAGAAAAGATATTGAGCAAATTATCAATTCAATTCCAGATGATACTGATGATTATAAAAATATTAGAGATAAAGCTCTTATATTAGTTGGGTATTTTAGTTTTTGTAGAAGATCAGAATTACTGGGAATGAGATATGAACATTTAACTTATGATAATGGTGGAATTCAAATTTTAATACCATTTTCAAAAACTGACCAAAAAGGTGAAGGTAGAATAATATATTTGCAAAAAAGAGATGATAGTGAATTATATTGTCCAATTAGAGCTCTTAACAAATGGTTAGAGGTATCTATGATAAACTCTGGCCCCCTCTTTTACAGAATTGACAAAGCAAATTCTATTATAAAATATGAATTAAATGACAATAATAAAAAAATTAGTTTAACAGATACAAGTTTTGTTTTAATTTTAAAAAAAAGAGCCCGTCTAGCCGGACTAAATGATTGTGATAAAATATCAGGTCACAGTCTGAGAATAGGTGCAATTACACAAGCAAGAATGAATGGTGCATTAACTCACGAAATTATGAAAATGAGTGGGCACAAGACAGAACAGATGATCAATAGATACACTAAAATTACTGACATCAAATCAATAAGTGTTGGAAAGAAAATTTAATTATTTGAATTTAATAAAATGCAATTGCTGCTGCAATTAAAACTATTACTAACAGCCCTCTTCCACTCATTGTAGCTATTTTCATTATAGATTTGTTAGGTGGTAAATTATTTTTAGAGCAATTAAAAACGTGAAAATTTACATAAGCAGATAGGCCTAAAAGAAAACCTGCAGCAATTAATTTGATTGTAAATGCACTATTAATAATAAAGCCTCCATATAAATTAATTGAAAGAATAATTCCTGATATCCATAAGATAATAAGAGATATCAAACCTATGTAACCAAGTAATTTTAATATCTTTGCTGTATTTAAATCAGGAATTTGATTTGCCTTAGCATAAACAGACTGTATTACTCCACCACCAACCAAAACACCGCCTGAAAAAACTATTGCAAGGTAATGTATGAACTTTAGTATAATTATTATTGTCATTAGAATTTAATATTAACTTATTATTTTTATAGTATTATGATTATGTATGAAAATAAAAAAAGGAGATAAATTAGAAGAAATTACCCTACCTCGACATGATGGTAATCAATTTAATTTATCAGATACTAAAGGAAAAAAAGTTTTATTAACTTTTTATAGAGTTGCTGGATGCACTTTTTGTAACTTAAGACTACTTGAGTTTAATAAAAGATTTAATGAATTTGGTCCAAATTTCACCCACGTAGGAATTTTTCATTCAAATGTTAATCTTTTGAAATCAAATATGAAGAAGCACGGCCCCATTCCATTTACAGTTTTAGCTGATGAAGAATTTAAATATTTTCAAAAATATTCAATAGAGCGAAGTTGGTTTAAGTTATTTTTAGCAGGAATTTATAAAACATTCGCTATCTTTCCGGCCTTAATAAGAGGATTCATGCCTATTCCTCTTGGAGGATATTTTAACACTGTAGTAACAGATATAATGATTAATGAAGAAGGTATCGTAGAAGAAGTTTTATATGCAAAAAAACATGCTGCGGATCATTTTGCATTTCATAAAGTAAAAGAATTTTCTTTAAGTTGATAAAAGCTGGGAATTGAAGCCCAGCTTTATGTTACATATAAATTATATCTGACATATTATATATAAGATATATTGATATAAATAAAAATAGATGTCCTATTACCTCATCAGCAACATCACTTTTTGCATCCGGGTCTATAAATTTTAATCTTTGGGCCCAACTTAAAATAACTTGAGCAAAAGAAAGTAAAAATCCGTTTACAAAAAATATCCAGCAAGATTGTGGTCCGTTTTCTCTAAATAATATCCAAATTCCAATTATTACTATTGGCACAATAAATGTTCCTATGATTCTTACAATTGGCAAAGCCTTTTCTCCTAAATCATATCTTGTAACTATTGTATTTGGTGAAAATACAGTTAGGAAACCATAGTAAGATATACCTAATAAATTAATTAAAAATAAAATTAGATTTAAAGTACTTCCAAAATTTTCAACCATAATTACTCCTTTTAAAATTATTATAGATAAATTTTATCAGATAAACCATAAATTATAATTAAGTTTAGTACTAGAACAACTGCTGATACAATTGGCTGTTCTATTGTCGAATTAACCTTATCCCTTCCAAAAAGGAAAGCTATTTTAAAATGAAAACAAAAGTTGTAGACAGTTGCCATTGCAAAGACAATAACATTAATTATAAAGAAAGGCCAAGTACCTTCGGGTCCAGTAAATAAAATATAAAGCCCAACAAAGAAAAAAGCAGTAACCCAAAAAATTCCAAAATTCGCTGCAGGTGCAGCACTTGAATCAGTGTTATATTTTGCGAATTCTTTTTCTTTATTAAATAAAAATGTAAATGAATAATAACCAGCTAATGCAATGTTAATTATATATAAAATCAAATAAAAAATACTATTAAAATTTTCAACCATAAATACTCCTAAACTTATAATATAATATTTTATCTAGATTCTCTGACTCAAGTTGACACATTTTAGTAGAAATAATATCTAAAATTAGTTAAAAAATATTTATGAATTCTGATAGAAAATTAGCCACTATTCTTGCTACTGATTGTGTCAACTTTAGTAAACATATGGAAGAAAACGAAGAAAAAACTCTTCGAAATTTAAATGAATGTCGCAAAATAATAGATGCTAAAATCATAGAATTCGGAGGAAGAATTTTTAAAACTGAGGGTGATAGTGTTGTATGTGAGTTTGCTTCACCTGTAAATTGCTTGAAGGCAGCGATAGAATTTCAAAATGAAATTTATAAAAGAAATGATCATTCTATTACAGAATTAAAATTAGAATGGCGAGTTGGGATACATGTAGATGATGTAATAGTTGAAGGTGATAATATCATGGGTTCAGGAGTTAATGTATCAGCTAGACTCGAGAGTGAATGTGAACCTGGAGGCATTTTAATTTCTACTATTGTCAAAGATCAAGTCAACAAAAGGTTAGATGCTAAAATTGAAAACGATGGCACGAGAAATTTAAAAAATATAAGTGAAAATTTTGAAGTTTATAAAATCTCTAATTTACTTATTCATGAAGATGATTTCTTAAAAGAAGAAGAAGAAGAAGAAAAAACAATAAACAATAATGTTAAAGAGCCAATAGCTCAAACTAAAATCAATAAAGCTAAGAAAATTAAATTAGCAATTCTTCCTTTTGAAAATTTAAGTAAAGATGAAGATTCAGAATTTTTAGTTGAAGGTGTATTCAGAGATTTAATACAAGAATTTTCGCGAATGCAAGAATTTGAAATACTTTCACATCAAACATCGATGGATTTTAAAAAAAATAATGAAGACGCACTTGGATTTGCTAAGAAGCATTTAGTTGACTATTTAATTGGCGGTAATATTCGTTCTGCTGGCAAAAGAATAAGAGTTAGTGTTGATTTAACTGATGCTAGCGATGGTGCGAATTTATGGGGTGAAAAATACGATAGAGTAATAGAAGATATTTTTGATTTACAAGATGAAATCGTAATGAAAATGTCTCGACAATTACTAGGCAATATTGAAATAAGTAGCTTACAAAGGATTAAAAGAAAACCATCAGAAAATTTAAATTCTTATGAATGGTTAATAAAGGGAACTTATCATCATGTTCGATCTGGAAAGGAAAATAATTTAAAAGCTATTGAAGCACTTGATAAAGCAATTGAAGTTGATGAAACAAATGCAAGAGCTCATGCTTTAAAAGCTTGTACTATTGGTGGTGGATACGGCAAAGGTTATTATGAAGATCCAGATAAGATGCTGGATATGGGTCGTGAACACGTCAAGAAAAGTCTTGAAGCCGATGAAAATGATTTTGAAGTATTAAGAATTTCATCTGCCCTTGCACAAGGTAATAAAGATTTTAATAAATCAATTGAATATGCAAAAAAAGGACATTCTATTAATCCTAATGACCCAAGAATTTTAGATAGATATGGTACTTGCTTAGTTAAACTTGATAATGTTGATGAAGGTTTAAAGCATCTTCATAAAGCGTTAGAACTTGATCCAATTCCCCAAGGTGCAGCAACATCATGTTCTCGTTATGATGCATTAACAATTGGTTATTTTTGTAAAGAAGATTTTGAAAAATGTATTTCTTGGGGTGAAAAAATACAATACATGGGACCTTCTACCTGGTTAACAATTTTATATTCTATTTCTAAAAATGATGACATTAGTAAAGTTAAAGAACATAGTATTTATAAAAAATATGAAAATGATTTTAAGGAAACAAATTGGGAAAAAACAATACATAATATGCATTTTAGACCTGAAGATACAAAACATACTAATCTTTTAGAATTTTCTAATAAAAT
Organism: uncultured Alphaproteobacteria bacterium; assembly: GCA_902597795.1. Classification (GTDB taxonomy): domain Bacteria; phylum Pseudomonadota; class Alphaproteobacteria; order HIMB59; genus CACPNW01. Next base: position 12,444 of record CACJZA010000017.1, read on the forward strand.
GTTTCCTAATATAAAAATTGTAGAAAAAACTGCTTAATCCTATTTTCTTTTTCTCTCGGTAAAAGCACTAGCCAATATACCTGCTGGTAAAGCAACCGCCCCTATTCCAAATAATGCAGTACATACTGCAGCAAATCTTCCTAAAAATGTAATGGGAGTATAATCACCATAACCAGTGGACAATAAAGCAGCAGCACTAACCCATAAAGCTCTTGGAATGGATCCAAAAGCTTCAGGTTGCAAATCCCCTTCTACAACATAAAGTAAAGTTGCAGACAATAACATTAAACTTAAAGTAAGCAGCAGTGAGAAAATTAATTCATGACGTCTATCATATATTGCATGAAGTATAAAATCTACTGACTCACTAAAGCGCCCAAAACGAAGGATGCTAAATATTCTTATAGCTCTTAACAATCGTACTAAGAAACCTTCATTGATACCAATTAAAAATAATGGAATAAGTGCAATTGCATCAATTAAAGCAGGTACAGTAAAAATATACTTTATCTTACCTTTAAATCCTTTAAATTTATCAATTTGATCTACGGCAATTAACCTACAAATATATTCAATTAAAAATACTATACCAAAAAAAAGTTTTGCTGAGTCAAAGAGCTGATTATATTGCTCATAAATCAATTTTTCTGACTCAATAACAACAAAAACACAGTTCAAAATAATGAGAAAGAATATAATTTTTTCAATAAGAGTAAAATCCTTCTCTTCAAG
>CACJZA010000018.1 GCA_902597795.1 uncultured Alphaproteobacteria bacterium
AGATTGGGTCAGTTTTACATACGCTAATGCAAGGCGAAGTTACTTTGTTCTGTTCCATGATAATATACATATATTTTTTTTTAGTTTATTCCATTAAAACGATGTAAAACTTTAAAATTATGACTGATTTTAGCTATTTAAATGTTGATAATGCTTATAAATTAATCAACCAAAAGGTAACAAAAACTCCTTTGGTAACTAATGATTACATAAATAATCTTTTAGAAGCTGAAATTTATTTTAAACTTGAGAATTTACAAAATACTGGATCATTTAAACTACGTGGAGCTACACATAAAATTATAAAATTAATAGAAACTGTAAAAGACTCAGGTGTAGTAGCATATTCATCAGGTAATCATGCACAGGCTGTTGCCTATGCATCTATGATTAATACAATTAGTGCAAAAATAATAATGCCTAAAACTGCACCTCAAATAAAAATTGAAAATACAAAAAAATATGGAGCAGAGGTAATATTATATGACACTTACTTTCAAAGCAGAGAAGAGATAGGAAATGAAATTCAAAAGAAGGATAATAGAGCTTTAATAAAACCCTATGATGATGTAGATATTATTGCAGGTCAGGGAACTGCAGCTATCGAAATTGTAAATGATTTGAAAGAGCAATCAATTGAACCTGATCTGTATTTATGTTGTTGTGGAGGTGGAGGGCTTATTGCAGGAACATCAACATACTTAAAACATATTTACCCAAATATAAAATCATATTCTGTAGAGCCTGAAGAATTTGATGACACAAAAAGATCTTTAGAAGCTGGTAAACTTATAGAAAATAAAAAAAATGCTAAATCTTTTTGTGATGCACTATTGGCACCACAACCTGGTAATATAACTTTTCAAATTAATTCAAATAATCTTGAAGGAGGACTAAGTGTTTCTGATGAAGAAGTAACAAAAACTATAATTTTGCTAGCTGAACAACTTAAAATAGTTGTGGAGCCAGGAGGGGCAGTTGCAGCTGCAGCAGTATTAAATAATAAAATTGATGTTAAAAATAAGAAAATTATAGTTATGATTTCTGGTGGTAATATCGATCTAAGTTTATTTAACAAGTTATAATGAGTCAATCAAATTTAAAAAAATTACAAAATCTAATAAAAGAAAAAGATATCGATATTTTTGTCATTAATAGAAGTGATGAATTTTTAAATGAGTATATTTCCCCAAATGCAGAAAGATTAAATTTTATTACAAATTTTTCTGGTTCAGCAGGAAAAGCAATTATAACGCCAACTGATGCCTTCTTGTATGTTGATGGACGATATACTTTTCAAGCGAATACTCAAATTAATGCCAAAGAAATTAAGCAAAAACATTTAAATAGCTTTTGGACAGATTTAGAAAAAATTTTATTAGAAGCAGAATATAAAATTGCATTAGATCCAACTCTTCATTCAATTATAGAAATTGAAAAAGTGGAAAAAATGTTAGAGAATTCAACATCTCAACTTCAACTAATAGATAAAAATTTTGTTGATTTAATATGGGAGAATCAACCAAAAACTAAGTATACAGATATATTTGATCACCCAACAAGTTTTGCTGGTCAGGGCAGACGTGAAAAATTAGATATTTTAAAAAAATTTTTAGATCAAAATGAAATTGATCATTACTTTGTTTCTGGGCTTGATAATATTGCTTGGCTATTAAATTTAAGAGCAGATGATATTAAGTATACTCCACTGCTTTATTCTTATCTTCTAATTTCAAAAAATAATAAACACTCATTGTATATTAAAGAGTCTTCAATGCCAGAAATTCTAAAAAAAGAAATCCAAACACTAATAAATATTAATAATATTGAAAATATCGGATCAATTTTTAATAACATTAATCCATCTGAATCAATTGGTTTAGATTTTAATTCCACCACTTATTATTTTTTAGATCTTTTAAGAAAACAAAAAATAAATTCTAAAAATTTAGCAAATCCATGTATTTTGTTAAAGGCTATCAAAAATGAAACTGAACTAGATGGGGCCAAAAAAGCACATATAAGAGATGGTGTTAGTATTACCAAATATATTTATTGGTTAAAAAATATCATGGATCCTAAATCAAATGATGAAATAAGTGTTGCAAAACATTTAAAAAATCTACGAAAAAAAAATGAATTATTTCATTCTCTATCCTTTGACACAATATCAGCAATTGATAAAAATGCAGCCCTTCCTCATTACCGTGTTACTGAAGAGGGAAAATCATCTTTCTCAGATAATAATATTTATCTTGTTGACTCTGGAGGGCAATATTTTGATGGTACAACCGATATAACAAGAACTATAATTTTAGGTGAAGCAACAACAGAACAAAAAGATAGATTTACTAGAGTTCTTAAAGGTCATATTGCATTATCAAATCATGTTTTTGAAAAGGGAACAAAAGGAACTGATATTGATTATCTAGCAAGAAAAAGTTTGCAAGAAATTAATTTAGATTATGATCATGGGACAGGTCACGGTATAGGAAGTTTTTTGAGTGTCCATGAAGCCCCACAACGTATTGCAAAAAAATCAATGTTTGATAGCGTTGAGTTGCTTCCGGGAATGATTTTATCCAATGAACCTGGATACTATAAAGAAAATGAATATGGCATAAGAACAGAAAATTTAGTCGTGATAAAAGAGAATAATAATAAAAAATTATACTTTGAAAACATTTCTTGGTGTCCAATAGATTTGGATCTCATTGACAGTACTATGCTCGATCAAATTGAAAGACATTGGTTAAATACATATCATAAAAAGGTGTATGATACATTGGAGATGTACCTTGAAAATAAAGAGAGAGATTGGCTTAAAAAGGTAACTTCTGAAGTTTAACTAAAGCCGCCGATTATGCGGCTTTCTTATTAATATCAAATTCAGTTTTGAGAAGATGCTTATCTAATTCAATTTTCCATTCTTTTCCATATTCAGATTTGAAATATTTAACTAAATCCTCATCATTATTGTAGTTTTTGTCACTTAAATCCTCGTAAACTTTGTTAAAAAAGTTAAAAACATTAATCATCATTTATTCCTTTCAATTATAATATAGTAATTATTCTATGCAATCAAAGTATAAAAATATGAATTTTAATATGCAAAAAATGCATATATAAATATTTTAAAAATTTAAATGTACTTAAATTATTTAATAATATTTAAAATTAATTGTTCCTGATTGACTTTGTAGATTAATACTTCATAGATTCTATAATATTATAACTTTCAATGATAATAATTTTAACACAATGTTTTCCATCTAGAGTAGGGGGAATTGAAACATTAATGTATGACATAGCATTAAATTTAAGTCATAAACACGATGTAAAGGTCTTAGCTGACCAACAAAACAGTGCTAAAGATTTAGAATTTGATAAAAACAATAAAAATTTTTCAATATTAAGATTTAAGGGTTTAAAATTTTTAAGAAAAAGAAATAAATTTAATCAACTTAAAAATATTTGTTCTTCAAATAATATTGAAGCAGTCATCACTGATAGTTGGAAAAGTCTTGAGTTACCAATTAATTTTTTAAAAGAAAAAAAAATCCCAATTATTAGTCTTGTTCATGGAAACGAAATAATAATCAAAAATGATAATCATCATAAACGAATAAAGAAAGTTTTAGAATTAGCAAACGCATTGGTGGTCAATTCATCATATACTAAAAACTTACTTTCAAAAATAAGTGAAAACTTTGAAAAAATTGAGGTTATCTACCCAGGTGTAAAATCTACTAAGAATATTATAGAACAAGCAATAGATTTAGATGATAGTTATCCAACGTTGCTTACTCTTGCCAGACTAGAAAAAAGAAAAGGACATTCGTATATTCTTAAATCTATTTTTAATTTAAAAAAAATTTATCCAGAGATTCAATATATAATTGCTGGTGAAGGTGATCAGTTAGAGAATATAAAGAAAGAAATAAAAAATTATAATCTAGAACCAAATGTGAAGTTAGTTGGAACAATAAATGAAAATCAAAAAAAATTCATTTTTTCTAAGACTGATATTATGATCATGCCAACAATAGATGAAACTCATGCAAATTCTATTGAAGGTTTTGGGATCGCCTACATTGAAGCAGCACAATATGGAATTCCTTCAATTGCCTCAAATGTTGGAGGTACTCCTGAAGCTGTACTGCATAATAAAACAGGTTTAATTATTAATAATTTTAATGAATTAGATGAATCAATTAAGAATTTAGTTGAGAACAAACAAAATAGAATTGAATTAGGACAAAATGCAAAAAATAGAGCAGAAAATGAATTAATCTGGGAAAAACAAGTAATAAAATACAATAAGTTAATAAATGATATTCAATGACTATTTTATTTCATAACACAACTTTTGATAAAATTGATGTTTGGAAAAAAACAATAAAAAAATATTTTAAAAATGAAAAAATAATTTCTATAAAAGATTATAAAAATTTTCATGATGTAAATTGTGCAATTATTTGGAATCTACCAGATAATATTCTTTCAAGACTAAAAAATCTCAAAGTTATTTTCTCTATGGGAGCTGGAGTAGATCACATTCTAAAACTTAAAAATTATAATAAAAAAATTCCCATAGTCAGAATAAAAGATGGAGAAATGGGAGAGAGAATTGCCAATTATTCTTTAGCTCAAATACTAAATTATCAATTAAATTTTAAAATTTTTCAAAATTCTCAAATCAAACAATACTGGTCTGGAGAAAGGACACCAATTGATAATAAAAATTTAACAGTAGGTATTTTAGGTCTAGGCTTTCTTGGAAATCATATAGCAAAATTACTAAATAAATTAAATTATAATGTTATTGCATATAAAAAAAATCGATCAAAAGTAAAAAATGTAAAAATATATACGGGTAAAAATATTATAAGTTTTACCAAATGCTCTGATGTTATTATTTCTATTCTACCATCAACATCTCAAACAAATAACATAATAGATAAAAAGTTTTTAAAGAATATGAAAAAAAATTCTTGTTTAATAAATATAGGTAGAGGAAATTCAATTGAAGAGAAAGATCTTCTAAATCATTTAAAGAAAAACAAAAATTTTTATGCTTATTTAGATGTCTTTAAAGATGAACCTTTAAAATCAAGTAGTCAATTTTGGAAACTGCCAAATGTAACTATTACTCCACACGTTGCAGGTGTAACAGCTATAGAGCCATCTGTTAAATATATGTACTCCAAATATAAAAAACTAAGAAAAAATAAAAATATAAAATCAGATGTTAATCCATCTGATGGATATTAATTAACATCAAAATAATTTTCTAAAATTCTAAAATAAATATTTTCTAATTTAATAATATCTTCAACAAAAACAAATTCATCTACTTTATGAAGAGTCTGATTTCTAAGACCTAACTCTACTACTTCACAATAGTTTTTTATATATCTTGCATCAGAAGTACCACCATCGGTTGCTTGCTCAGGTGGGCTATTTCTGCCTGTGACATCAGAAATTGATTTTGAAATAATATTATATAAATCACCGGCTTTATTCAAAAATGACTCAGCTGTTGCATCATAAGTATAAGTGCAATTAGCGTTTTCCAGTTTAGAGAAAATCTTTTCTATTTTATTATCAATCCATTTTATAAGTGAGTCAGATGAGTGCATATCATTAAATCTAATATTAACTGTTGCTTTAGCTAATTCCGGAATTACGTTTTGAACAGGATTGCCAATATCAATGGTAGCGATTTGAACTGATGTTGGTAAAAAATTTTCATTACCTTCATCTAGTGGCTCTTCTAATATACTATTTAATAAATTCACTAAGTGATGTGAAGAATTTTCAGCTAAATGAGAATTCGCCGTATGTCCTTGAATACCTTTTACCTGAAAAAAGAAACTAACTGATCCTCTTCTTCCAATTTTTACTTTATCGCCGACCTCATTTTTAGAAGTTGGTTCGCCAACAAGACAATGATCAAATTTATAATTTTGTTTACTTGCCCATTCTAGAATTCTTGGTGTGCCGTTTACAGAATCTCTTTCTTCATCTCCTGTAATAATAAATGAAATCTTACCTGGAATATTTTTATATTTATCTACAAATCTTTTAGCGGCACTGATGAAACAAGCAACACTGCTTTTCATATCTTCACTACCTCTTCCATAAAGTTTACCATCATCTATTATTGCTGAAAAAGGAGGATATTTCCAAGAATTTTCATTTCCTACTGGAACTACATCTGTGTGACCAGCATAAGCAAAATGCTTTCCTTCATTTCCTATCGTTGCAAATAAATTTTTTACTTCATAAGAATTGTTTCCAGAGAAAATTAATGGATGACAGTCACATCCTATAGCACTTAGATGATTTTCAACGACTGTTAAAGCTCCCTCATCTTTTGGAGTTACACTTGCACATTTAACTAAGGATTGTGTAAGAGTAACTGGATCAAAATTAATTTCTGACATTAATCTCTTAAAAGATCATTGATTGATGTTTTGCTTCTAGTTTTTTCATCAACTCTTTTAACAATAACAGCACAGTATAAAGAAGGATTAATATCTCCCTCTTTTTTTCCTGGTAATGTACCTGGTACCACAACTGAATACGCTGGAACTTTTCCCATATGAATTTCCCCAGTTGATCGATCGACTATTTTTGTAGATGCTCCAATAAATACACCCATTGATAAAACCGCACCTTCACCAACAATAACACCTTCAGCCACTTCACTTCTAGCTCCAATAAAACAATTGTCTTCAATAATCACAGGATTTGCTTGAAGAGGTTCAAGTACACCGCCAATACCAGCGCCTCCAGAAATATGACAGTTTTTACCTATTTGTGCACATGATCCAACTGTTGCCCAAGTATCAATCATTGTTCCTTCGTCAACATATGCACCAAGATTTACAAAAGAAGGCATTAAAACAACACCTTTAGCAATAAATGCAGATTTTCTTACAACAGCGTCTGGCACATATCGAAATCCTGCTTTCAGATGATCATCTTTAGTCCAATTTGCAGTTTTACTTTCTACTTTGTCAAACCAAGTAGCATGCGATGCTTTAATAATTTCATTATCATTTAATCTGAAACTTAAAAGAATTGCCTTTTTAATCCATTGATTAACTTGCCATTCATTATTAATTTTTTCACAAACCCTTAAGATTCCACTATCAAGTTTGTTTAAAGTTTCATCTACTGCATTTCTAATATCACCTGCAGTATTGACATTAATATTATCTCTATCCTCAAAGGCATCATTTATAATTTTTTCCAGATCACTCATATTTTACCCTCATTTACATCTTTTAAAAATAAACTCAAATCTCTTGTTTGAAAATCTAAATATTCTTTAGATGCTTCAATATCATCGGAAAAATTCTCATAACCAGCATCAACCCAGACAGGTGTAAAACCAACTTTTTTTGCTGGAACTAAATTCTTTGCAATATCATCAAACATTGCGGATTTATTTGCTTCGATATCAAATAAGTCGATAATTTTTTCATAGGGAGAAATTTCTGGCTTAGGAATATAATCAGCCATTTTAATATCATATATTTCATCAAAAAAGTTTGTTAGATTAATTTTCTCTAACACATCTAAGACATGTTGCTTATTTGCATTTGTATAAATAATTTTTCTTCCCTCAAGTTTATATAATTCATCATTAAGATTTTGATTTGGACCAACAATTGAGTAATCTAACTTATGAACTTCTTCTAAAAAATAATCAGGATCTACACCATGATTATCCATCATACCTCTTAGAGTTGTACCATGTTGCTTGTAATATTTTGTTTGTAGTTTTTTTGCTTCAGCTAATTCCATATTTAAATTTTTAGCTACAAATTCACCCATTAACTTATGTACTTGCTGAAAAATTCCACTGTCTGCAGAGTAAAGTGTGTTGTCTAGATCAAATATCCAGGTATTGATGTTATCTTTAAAGCTCATTTAATTACTTGTTATTTGTGTACCAATTCCATGTTCAGTGAATAACTCTAATATTACTGAATGAGGAATTCTTCCATCTAAAATGGTAGATTTTTTAACACCTTTTTTCATTGCATCAATACATGTATTAATTTTCGGCTTCATACCACCAGAAATATATTCTTTATTAGCAATACTTTTAGCTTCTTCTAAAGTTATTGATGAGATTAATTTTTCATCTTTGTCTAAAATTCCAGGTACATCGGTTAGTAATAATAATTTACTTGCCTGTAACTCACCTGCTATAAAACCTGCAACAGTGTCAGCATTAATATTATATGTAAAATTATTTTCATCCTTACCTAAAGGAGATATGACAGGTATTTGACCATTTTTTATAAAGCTAGTTAGCATATCTTTGTTTAATTTTTTTGGTTGTCCAACAAAACCAATATCAACTATTTTTTCAATATTTGAATCACTATCTTTAATTTCCACATTCAATTTAGTTGCAGTGACTAAGTTATCATTACCAGATACTCCAATCGCTTTTCCTCCAGAGGCACTTATAGATCCTACTATTTCTGAATTGATATCTTTAGATAAAACTTCCTCAACTACCTTAATTGTTTCTTTATCAGTAACTCGCAGTCCTTCAACAAATTGTGTTGATATATTTTTTGATTTAAGTCTCTCGCCAATTTGAGGCCCTCCACCATGAATAATAATTGGTGACACACCTACTTCTTTTAATAATCCAATATCTCTTGAAAAACTCTCAGACAGTTTTTTATCTCCCATTGCATGTCCACCGTATTTTATTACAATGGTATCACCACTATGTTCTCGAATGTATGGAAGAGCTTCAACTAAGGTTGAGGCTTTATGTATAAAATAAGCCTGATCACTCTCTGATAAAAAATCAAATTTCATATTTATTGTGATAACCCGTATATAGATCTTTGAATCTCTGTAATACCATTATTTTTTTTGGTCTCAGATTGATATATTTTCGTAAATGATTTTTCATAATTTTGCATTAAACTTAAAATTGATTTTTTTTGATATTCTAAATGGTTATTAGATATTTTATCTATTTTAGTTAAAATTATGGAAAATTTTCTTGAGCAATCACTCAATAAATCCAACATATCAATATCAGAATTTTTGATACCAACTTTTGAGTCAATGAGTAAAAAAACATGATCAAGTGTATCTCTATTTTCTATATATTCTTCAATCAAGGTCATTAAGTTTTCTCGTGCAACTTTTGATACTTTGGCAAAACCATAACCAGGCAAATCAATCATATTTATTTTTTCACTAATTAAAAAAACATTTATAGCCTGAGTTCTTCCTGGAGTTTTACTAGTTTTCGCTAGTTTTTTTGTTTTAGTTAATGAATTTATTAAACTAGATTTTCCAACATTAGATCTGCCTATGAAACAACATTCTTTTTTTATATCTGAATAAGGAATGTCTTTAAATGACTGAAAGGAACCTAAAAACTTATTATTATTAAAAAAGTTATTTAAATTTTTATTTAAGCTAGCCATTTTTGGCTAAAATTCTTCTTTGAATATACCATTGCTGCGCAATTGATAAAATATTGTTTACTGACCAATATAAAACTAAACCAGCTGCAAAACCAGCTAGTACAAAAGTAAATACAAATGGAAGTAATGCAAAAATTCTAGCCTGTGTTGGATCAGCGGGAGCAGGATTTAGTTTTTGTTGTAACCACATAGTGAAGCCCATAATAATAGGAAGAATGCCAATATCAATTATGGACAGTATTGGCGGCACATCCCAAGGAACTAATCCAAATATTGTCATTAAGCCTAATGGGTCTGGTGCAGATAGATCATGAATCCATCCATAAAAAGGAGCGTGATACATCTCTATCGTAACAAACAACACTTTATACAAAGAGAAGAAAATTGGTATTTGTACTAAAATTGGCAGACAACCCGCAACAGGATTAGCTCCCTCTCTTTTATACAAGGCCATTAGTTCTTGCTGCATTTTTTGTCTGTCATTTGGATAGGTTTCTTTTAATCTTTGCATATCAGGCTGAAGTTTTTTCATCTTCGCCATAGATTTAAAAGATGCCTGCGCTAGTGGGAATAAAATTAAACGCATTAAGATGGTAAAGGCAATTATTGCCAGACCGAAATTACCTGCATAACCAAAAAACCAATTAATTGCATATGAAACAGGTTTAGTTAAAAAGCTAAACCAACCCCAGTCAATTGCATCAGTAAATCTTGGTATAGAGAGATTTTCGTCATACGCACTTAAGACATTTAATTTTTTTGCACCCACAAATAATTTTCCGCCGTAAGATATATTTTCACCCGAGTTAATTTTATATATCTGACCAACATAACCTGCCCTATAGCTATCACGTCCATTATTTCCGTATCTATAATTGACGTTAATAGATTGATCAGCATCAGGAATTAAAGCAGACATCCAATATTTGTCAGTAAAACCTAACCAGCCTCCTTGTGTTTTATTATCGCAAAACTCTTTTTTTGTTTGCATTGATGAATTACAATCATCGGCAATATCATCATAATTTTTTTCCAATAATTCGTCGTTTATTAGACTAATTAAACCTTCGTGAAGTATAAAAAAATTAATTGTATCAGGTGTGTTTATTCTTTTGATTAATCTGTATGGAAAAACTTCAATATTTTCACCACTGTTATTTTCTATTTCTTGTGTAATTGTAAACATATACTCATCATCAACTTGATAGTTGATTTTAAAAGTTATATTTTTATTATTCGTCCAACTAAGTGTAACAGGGTTTGAGGGGCTTAGAGTGGTAGAGTTAGTTTTCCAATCTGTTTCTAAACTAGGTAATTCGATGTTAGAATTTTTTAGCTCTTTCCAACCTGTTTCAATATAATATGGATTAGCTGTCCCATCTGGTAACAAAAGCTGGATATTATTCGAATCAGGTTCTAAGCTAGTTTTATATTTTGATAATATGAGGTCATCTAAAATTGCTCCTTTTAAATTTATAGAACCTTTAATAGATGCATTTTCAAAAATAACTCTGTCGGTTTGAATTAAAGCTTCATCTCTACTTTGTATTTCTGAAACAGCTTGGCTGCTTTGTCCATCAATGGATGTTGCAGGCTCTAATACTTCATCTTCTTCAAAGGATGTTGTTTGAATTGGCTGAGTTGGAAATAATAATTGAAAAAAAATAATTATCGCAATTGAAATACCAATAGCTAAATATAAATTTCTTTGTTCGTTCATTTATTTAACTCAGATTTTTTTGGTACTGGATCAAATCCGTGTGAACCCCAGGGATGACATTTTGAAATTCTTTTCGCCGATAAAATTGATCCTTTAAATAACCCATGTTCCTTTAATGCTTTAATAGAATACTCAGAACAGGTTGGTAAATACCGGCAATTCTGTCCAAGTAATGGGGAAATCAATAACTGGTATAATCTAATTATTATGATTAAAGGTAATGAAATATATTTACTAACCATTTATTTTTCCCTTAAGTTCTAATAAAAGTTTATCAAATTTCTCTTCGAGCAATGACGTTTTAGCTATTAACACATAATATGAATTAATTTTACCATTAATAATAATTTTTCTAGCTAATTCCCTCATTATTCTCTTTGCTCTATTTCTTTTTACTGCGTTGCCAATTTTTTTTGAAGCTGTGTACCCTACACCTATAGAGTTTTCTAGATCTTGATTGTGTAAAATTTGGATATTCATATTTTTACCTTTTATAAATTCTCCCTGGTTTCGTATCATAACGAATGTCGATCTCTTCTTAATTGTAAATAATGTTTGGGCCATTTGGCCTTTTTAAGCGCTTAATTGAGCTCTTCCTTTTGCACGTCTTCTATTAATGATTTGACGACCTGCTTTAGTTGCCATTCTAGCCCTAAAACCGTGTCTTCTTTTTCTAATTACTCTACTAGGTTGGTAAGTGCGTTTCATAATAAATCTCTGGGCCTAATACGAATTCATTATATATAAGTCAAATATTTACTTATGTAATCGATGAAAATTTTCAGAAAAGCTAGTGAATTAGAGCCAAATTTAGTTTCAATCAAAGACAAAGGCCAGTCAATTGGTTTAGTTTTAACAATGGGAAACTTACACGATGGACATTTATCTCTCATTAGAGAAGCACAATTAAATAACGAATTTGTGATCTGTTCAATATTTATTAATCCTACTCAATTTAATAATGAAAATGATTTCAATTCTTATCCAAAGACAATTGATGATGATATTTCTAAATTAGAAAATATTGGATGTAATTTACTCTTCTTACCTGACGTTCAAGAGATATACCCTGAAGGATTGGCAAAGAAAAAAATTGTAAATAATTTTAGAGATATTTTATGTGATAAATTTCGACCTGGTCATTTTGATGGAGTTACTACTGTTGTGGATCTTTTTTTTAATATGATTAAACCAACGAACAGTTATTTTGGTGAGAAGGATTTTCAGCAAGTAAAAATAATTCAAGATTTAGTAAAAATTAAAAATCACAATATTAAAATAATTCAATGTCCATCTGTACGAGATAAAACAGGTATGAGTTTATCTTCAAGGAACTCTAAATTTTCTAATGATCAATTAAAAATTTTTCATGTATTAGGAAATAAAATTAAAGAACATATTAATCTGTTAAAACAAAATGA
>CACJZA010000019.1 GCA_902597795.1 uncultured Alphaproteobacteria bacterium
GCCTATTACTGGAGATGGAGAAAATAATGAAAATTTAGACAACGAATTATCTTTAGAATCTTTAAATCAAGCATTAACCATGCAGCGAAGTTTAAATATTAAGCCCGAAAGTGATCCAAACTCAAACAAAGATTATATAAGAGATAAATTACTTAATCATCCTCAAAAAAATTATTGGCATCCAAAAATGATGTGGCACGGACCTGCAGGAATAGGAACTGCAAGAGGTTTAAAAGGATATGTAGAATATCATCAACTTCCATTTAGACTTACATTTAAAGAAAGGGATTATTGGAAAATTGGACATTATATTGAAATTGGTGATGGTAATTATTCAATGACTGGAGGTTGGCATAGCATAGAATGCATTCATGGTTCAAAAGAATGGTTAGGTTATGAGCCAACTAATAAAAAAATTACAATAAGAGTTATGGATTTTTATTTACATCATGAAGGGCTGATTAGAGAAAATTGGGTACCAATCGATATAGCACATATACTAGATCAAATAGGTGTTGATATCTTTAAATTAATTCATAAAAAATAATTATGGCAATTGAATATTTAAAAAAAGGTTTAGACGAAAAACAAAGAATTGAAGATAATGATAAAGTAAAAAAAATTGTTGAAGAAACGTTAAGTAAAATTGAAACAGAAGGCGATAAACATATTAGAGAGTTATCTCAAAAATTTGATAACTATTCTCCAGATAGTTTTCGATTAAGTGAAGATCAAATTAATCAATTAATGAGTGAAGTCTCTGATGATGACAAAGAAGATATTAAATTTGCTCAAAAACAAGTGCGATCATTTGCGGAAGCACAACTTAAAACTTTAAGTGAATTAGAAGTAGAAACGCATCCAGGCGTGATTCTTGGTCATAAAAATATACCAGTACAAGCAGTAGGATGTTATGTACCTGCTGGAAAATTCCCAATGGTAGCTTCTGCTCATATGTCAGTTGTTACTGCCTCTGTTGCTGGGGTTCCAAGAATTGTTGCTACTACTCCACCTTTCAAAGGTAAGCCAAATCCAGCTGTCGTTACAGCAATGAAAATGGGTGGTGCTCACGAAATTTATGTTTTGGGAGGAATGCAAGGAGTTGGTGCTATGGCTATAGGTACAGAAACTATTAAACCTGTAGATATGCTTGTTGGACCTGGCAATGCATTTGTTGCTGAAGCAAAAAGACAATTGTATGGCAAAGTTGGTATCGATTTATTTGCTGGTCCAACTGAAACAATGGTTATTGCAGATGAAACTGTTGATGGTGAAATATGTGCAACAGACTTATTAGGACAAGCCGAACATGGATATAATTCTCCTGCTGTGATGATAACAAACTCAAGAAAACTTGCAGAAGAAACATTTAAAGAAATTGATAGAATTTTAGAAATTTTACCTACTAAAGAAACAGCAAGTACAAGCTGGAGAGATTATGGAGAAATAATTTTATGTGATACCTATGAGGAGATGTTATCTAAAGCAAATGAAATAGCTTCAGAACACGTTCAAGTTATGACAAAAAAAGATGATTGGTTTTTAGAAAATATGACATCTTATGGAGCGCTATTTTTGGGCGCTAGAACTAATGTTGCTAATGGTGATAAAGTCATAGGCACTAACCATACCCTTCCTACTAAAAAAGCTGGAAGATATACTGGTGGTTTGTGGGTTGGTAAGTTCATTAAGACCCATACTTATCAAAAGATTATGACAGATGAAGCTGCAACTCTCATCGGAGAATATGGATCTAGACTTTCACATTTAGAAGGTTTTATAGGTCATGCAGAACAATGTAATGTAAGAGTAAGGCGATATGGGAAAAAAAATGTTGGATATGGAAAACCAGCAGGAGAGAAAATTTAGCTTATTTTAATTCCCCTTTAACTCTCATTTCATTTCTAATTTTTGTTGCTGAGATATCATGTATTTCTTTTCCTAAATCATGTTCTGTAAATGAATAACCAACTCCTCTTCCATAAGAAATATCAATAATATTTGGAACCTTTACAACTACATATTCTTTGCCATCGGTAAAACCATGTTTAGCTAAACCTTCATTAATTTTTGCTTTTACTTCTTCAAATTGAAATGGATTGTCAGCTTGACCTTCTACACCTGCATCTACACCTCCCACGTCACGATACATAATACATACCTGACCTGTTTTCTGAAGTGCCCTTTTAAATAATTCAGTATGTCCATCATGCCATGGTTGCCATCTACCTAACATTTGTACTGTTGGTTTTTTCCAATCAAACATTTTTAATCTCCTTTGCTAAATTTTCTATTTCTTCATCTGATAAAAATTTTGTTATTTTAATGTCAGTTTTATTTGGTTGTTCAAACATTTTATTTGTATCTTCAAATCTACCTTCTTTGATAGTATCTAGCCAGATAACAAAATCAGGCCCAAAAGCTTCTCTTGCTTTTTCAGTTGGTGCTACAAAATCACAAATTACCCATCTTCCATTTTGTTTTTCAAAATCAGCAAATGTTTTCATTCTATTGGCTTGTCGTATTCTGCCTTCCATCGTGAAATCCCAATCGTTCGCTGACTTCCTTACTACATCTGCGTTATACCAAGCACAATTATCAATTAATTTAATAAGCCTTTCAGCTAACCAAGTTTTACCAGCACCAGGGAGACCACAAATAAGTATTTTCATATCTATAATTTAAATTTTAGCGATAAAGTTTGGGTTAATAACACTTTCTTTTGTGTTGTATAATAATATATTTTCATTAAAATCTTTAATTGATCCTCCTGCCTCTTCAAGAATAATATGTCCCGCAGCAATATCCCATTCTGAAGTTGGACTTAGTCTTGGATAGATATTTACCTTACTTTCAGCTAAGTAACAAAATTTAAGAGAACTACCAATTTGGATTAATTCAAAATTATTACAATTATCATTTATCCAATTAACAAAATCTTGATTAGAATGTGACCGACTGCCAATAACCTTTGTTAAATTACTTTTATCTTTTACTGAATTTATTTTTATAAAATCTTTAGTAGATTCAATATTTGACTTTGTAATTAATTTATATGCGCCATTGTTTTTTAAAGCATAATAAAGCAAAGACTTAGCAGGCGCATATATAATACCAAATATTGGTGAGTTATTTTTTATTAATGCAATATTAACTGTAAATTCTCCATTTTTTTTTATAAATTCTTTAGTCCCATCTAATGGATCTATTAACCAATATGAATTCCAAGTTTTTCTTTCTTTCCATTCTATTAGACATTCTTCACTTAATATGGGAATATTCGGGCTAAAAGATTTTAATCTATTTAAAATTAAATTATTTGATTTTATATCAGCTTCGGTAATGGGTGAATTATCATCTTTTATTTTTATATTAAAAGATTTTTTATATACTTTTTGAATTTCATTACCTGCATCAATAGCAGTATTTAATATTTTTAATAAATTTTTCGATTTATGTAATTCTAATTTCATGTTTCTTTTAATAGATTTTCTTATTTATTAAAATTATATGTAAATGAAATACATATATCCAAAATACAAAGTTAATCCGATAATTCCGTAAATACGTCCAATTTTTTTTGCAAAAATCATAAACATTAAAATTAATACTGTAATTGATAGCATAAAGTATAAGTCTTGATTTGCTAAATCTGTAGGAACTCTAAAATTACCAAAAAATGAACTAATACCTAGAACGCCTAATACATTATAAATATTAGACCCCAGAATATTTCCTAGAGCAAAATCAATCTTTTTTCTAAATGCAGATACAATACCAACTGCAAGTTCTGGAAGGGAAGTTCCAAAAGCTACTAATGATAATCCAATTACTGAAGCTGGAACGTTATACGTTCTTGCAATATTAATTGCTGAATCAACAAGTAAATCTGAACCAAATACCAAACATGCTATTCCTATTATAATTAATATTAATGAGATTGTTATTGAATAATCGTTTTTATCTATTTCTAAATTATCAATTTCTCCTTTTTTTATTTGAACATACATTAGATAAATCAATGATGTAATTGCAAATAACCCAAAAATAAAATTAAAATAAAAAAAAGTCATAATAATTAATACAATTCCTAAAATAATATTTATCCAAGCTTGGTTAATTTGATTTTTATTAATATTTACAATTGGAAAAATTAATGTTGTTGCAGTCATTACAAGTATCAAGTTTGCAATATTACTTCCAACTACAGCACCTAAAGCAAGATCCGAAAAATCATTAAGAACTGCATTAATACTGCTTGCCAATTCAGGTAATGATGTTCCCCCGGCTACAATTACAACACCAATTGCAAACAATGAGATATTAATTTTTCTTCCAAAACTAACTGAACCTCTAATAATGATTTCAGCACCTAAAACTAAAAGCCCTAATCCAATAATCGAAAATAAAATATCCATTGAAAATTTTAAATTATTTAAGTTAGTTATATGTTTAAATTAAATAGTATATAGTAAATAAATTTTTCTAAATTATGAACGAAAGTTTTGACTATATAATTATTGGCGCAGGTACAGCAGGTTGCATATTAGCAAATAGACTTTCAGAGAATGAAAATATCAAAGTACTTTTGATTGAAGCTGGGGGCAAGGATACTAATCCTTGGATACATATTCCTGGGGGTTATTTTAAAACTATGCATAATTCTAAAACTGATTGGTGTTTTACAACCGAAGAAGAGGAATTTTGCAACAACAGAAAAATGCTTATCCCAAGAGGAAAAACTTTAGGTGGTAGTTCATCAATTAATGGCATGCTTTATATAAGAGGTCATGCGAATGATTATAATTATTGGAGACAATTAGGTAATGTTGGATGGTCTTGGGAAGATGTTTTACCATATTTTAAAAAATCAGAAGATTATAGAATCTCTAAAAGTGACTTTCATGGAAGTGATGGGCCAATCAAAGTTGAAAAAATTAGATCAAAATTTAAATTATTAGATTTATTTTTGGAAGCGTCTCAAGAGTTTGGTTATAAAAAAAATAATGACTTCAATGATGGTGATAACGAAGGAATGGGTTATTTCCCTATGACAATTGATAAAGGGTATCGATGTAGTGCTGCAGTCGCTTTCTTAAATCCTATCAAAAAAAGAAAAAATTTAAAAATTATCACTAAGGCACATGTTAAAAATTTAACCTTTGAAAATTTAAAAGTAAAAAATGTAAATTTATGGAAAAATAATGAAGAATTTTCATATTCTGTAAATAAAGAAGTTTTATTGTCAGCAGGTACAATTGGATCTCCTCACATATTACAAGCTTCGGGTATTGGTCCAGGTAAACTATTAAATGAACATAATATTAGTATTGTAAAAGAAATTAATGGTGTTGGGAGAAATTTAACTGATCATTTGATGTTAAGACCAGTTTACAAAATTAAAAACTTAGAAACATTAAATGATATATATCATAGTTTTACAAAAAAATTTTTAACAGGTTTAAATTATTTAATTTATAAAAAAGGACCCTTAACAGTTGGGGCAAGTTACTTGTGTGGTTTTATTAAAAGTGATTCGTATTTAGAAAACCCTAATCTACAATTTCATATCTCTCCAGCCAGTACTGATTTATTAGGAAAAGCAGGACTGCATAATTTTCCAGCATTCACTCCTACAATAACAAATATTCGTCCGACAAGTAGAGGTTCAATAGAAATTAAATCTTCAGATACAAGAATTTATCCTAAAATTAAAATGAACTACTTATCTACTGATGAAGATAGGGAAATTGCGGGGAAATCAATTAAAATCGTAAGAAAAATAGTTTTAGAATCAAAAGCATATAAAAATTATGAACCAGAAGAATATAGACCGGGAATACAATTTAAAAATAATCAATCTCTAGCAAAAGAAGCTGGTAAATTTGCAAACACTATTTTTCATCCAGTAAGTACATGTAAAATGGGTAATGATGAAAACTCAGTTGTAAGTGATAATCTTAAAGTAAAAGGAATAAATAACTTAAGAGTTGTTGATGCGTCTGTGATGCCAACTATAACATCAGGTAATACGAATGCTCCTACTATGATGATTGCTGAAAAAGCATCAGACTTAATTATTAATGATCAAAAATAATTATTGAACTACTGTATCTTTAGGATCAATGCCAGCAACTTCAACTGGTGCCTTCATAGCATCTCTTCTAAAAGGCTCTCCTAGTTCTTGGTTTAACATAACTTCTATAAAAGTAGTTACGCCTTCCATTTGATCTTTGCAAGATTGTTGTAGAGCTTCTGTTAGTTCTTCTTGAGTATGTACTTGAACACCTTTAAATCCACACGCTTCTGCAATCTTTGCATAGCTTAATTTAGGATCAAGTTCAGTTCCAACAAAATTGTTATTATACCAAAGTGTAGTGTTTCTTTTTTCCGCTCCCCATTGATAATTTCTAAAAATTATCATTGTAATATTTGGCCATCCATCTCTATTACAAGAAGTCATTTCACTCATACTAATTCCAAATGCGCCATCACCCGCAAAACCAACAACTGGTGTATTAGGACAACCTATTTTTGCTCCAATTACAGATGGAAAACCATAACCACACGGACCAAATAAACCAGGTGCCAAATACTTTCTACCATTCTCAAATGTTGGATAAGCATTTCCGATTGCACAATTATTTCCAATATCACTTGATATAATTGCATCTTCGGGTAATCCTGCTTGAATAGCTCGCCATGCCATTCTTGGTGACATTTTCTCAGGTTCTCTATCTCGTGAGTCTTTATTCCAAGATGTGCCAGGATCATCTTCTTCATGATCAAGGCCAGTTAATGTTTGAAGCCAAGCTGACTTTGTCTTATGGATTAACTCTTCTCGTTCTTTTCGATCTTGATCACCTGCATTTGATTCAAGATTTTCTAAAATTTGTTCTGCTACCAGTTTTGCATCTCCACAAATACCAACACTAATTTTTTTGGTTAAACCAATACGATCAGAATTTATATCAACTTGAATGACATCTGCATTTTTAGGCCAATAATCTATTCCGTAACCTGGTAAAGTTGAGAAAGGATTTAGCCTTGTACCAAGTGCGAGGACTACATCTGCTTTTGATATTATTTCCATTGCTGCTTTAGATCCATTATATCCTAAAGGACCAACTGCAAGAGGATGTTTACCTGGAAAACTATCATTATGCTGATATCCGCAAGCAACTGGAGCACTTAATTTTTCTGCAAGTTTTTTGCAATCATCAATAGCGTCAGCTAAAATCACTCCTGCGCCAGATAGAATAACTGGAAATCTTGCATTAGTTAAAAGATTTGCAGCTTCCTTAATTGCTTCAATTCCACCAGAAGGTCTTTCAAATTTAATAATTGGTGGGAGATCAATATCAATAACTTGAGTCCAAAAATCTCTTGGTATATTTAATTGGGCAGGGGCAGATCCTTTAATTGCTTTTGAAATAACTCTATTTAAAACTTCTGCAACTCTCGAGGGATCTCTGACTTCTTCTTGATAACACACCATATCTTTAAATAAGTTCATTTGCTCAACTTCTTGGAAGCCTCCTTGACCGATAGTTTTATTAGCTGCTTGAGGTGTGACTAAGAGCATCGGCGTGTGATTCCAAAAAGCAGTTTTTATAGGTGTAACTAAACCAGTTATACCAGGTCCATTTTGAGCAATACACATTGCGATTTTACCAGTTGATCTAGTATAGCCGTCGGCCATAATTCCACCGTTTGACTCATGAGCAACATCCCAAAAAGTTATTCCAGCTTTAGGGAAAAGATCTGATATCGGCATAAATGCAGATCCAATTATTCCAAAAGCGTGTTGAATACCGTGTTTCTGTAAGACTTTTACGAAAGCCTCTTCTGTTGTCATTTTTGCCATAGTGTATCCTTAATATATTATTCTTACCTACATTAAATTAATTATTAAATGAACTACAATAATCTTGTTAGTTATTTATTAATTTTATAAGATTCCTATTTAAAGAAAAATTAATTATTTACGATTGATAAAATGACGCTTCTTGGACAAGAGATTATTAAGGCCACATCTACAACTTTACCAAATCAACCTGGTGTTTACCAAATGCAAGATGAAAATGGTAACATTCTATATATTGGAAAAGCAAAAGTATTGTCGAATAGAGTAAAGAATTATCTATCTTTAAATAACCTAACTAGAAGAATTCAAAGAATGGTTAGTCTAACTAAATCAATGAACTTCTTTGTAACAAATACAGAGTTAGAAGCAATCATACTTGAGTGTAATTTAATTAAAAAACATAAACCTAGATTTAATGTTTTGTTAAGAGACGACAAATCATTCCCTTATATATTCATTTCATCTGAACATGATTTTCCTAGAATTGAAAAACATCGCGGTCCTCAAAAGAAAAAAGGTAGATATTATGGACCATTTGCAAGTCCAGATGCAGTAAATAGAACGATCAATACAATACAACGAATATTTCTTTTAAGGTCATGCACAGATAAAGAAGTAAATGCAGGAAATAAATTGTGCTTCAATTATTATCTTAAAAGATGTTCTGGTCCTTGCGGAGGCAAAATAACCAAAGAAGCCTATTCAAAATTAATAGAAGCAGCAGATGATTTTCTAAGTAGTGGTAATTCTCAAAAAATACAAAAAAATTTTACAGATCAAATGTATAAAGCTTCAAAAAAAAATAATTTTGAATTAGCAGCATCTCTAAGAGATAGACTTAAAGCTTTGAGACATATTGAACAAAATAATTCAATTAAGATTAAAGATATAAAAAATGCTGATATTTTTGCAATAACTTCAAATGAAGGAAAAACATGTATTTATGGAAGTTTTTTTAGAAATAATACATCTTATGGTGGTAAAGCTTTCTACCCAGATCATGACAACTTATTGGATCACGAAGAAATAATGTTAGGTTTCTTAAATATATTTTATGCAGAAAAATATATCCCAGAAACAATTATTACTAACATAGTTATTGATAAAAATAATAATTCACAAATTTTAGGAAAAAATTTTGATAAAACAAAATTTATTACTCCATTGAAAGGACCTAAAAAAAATTTACTTAAATTTGCAGAAAAAAATTCTAAAATAAATTTAGACATCAAATTAAATAAACTTAAATCTTTTGATAATTTTAATTCAGAAATTAAAAAAATATTTAAACTTAAAGATGAAATTATAAAAATAGAAGCTTATGATAATAGCCATACATTTGGAAAATATCCTATAGGTGTAATGGTTGCATATAATCAAAGTGGATTTATAAAATCAAATTATAGAAAATTTAATATTCGATTTGATCTTGAAGAAAACAAAAATCAAGTTGATGATTATTACATGATGAAAGAAATGTTAACTAGGAGATTTAGTAATTCAAAATTTCAAGATGAATTAGATTTGCCTAGTTTATTGCTTATAGATGGAGGCAAAGGGCAATATAATTCTGCAAAAAAAGTATTAGATAATTTACAAATAGATATACCAATTATCTCTATGGCAAAAGGCGAAGAAAGAGATGCAGGTAGAGAAATTCTGATACATGATAAATTTACACATAGATTAAATGAAAATAATCCACTTCTACACTTTTTACAAAATATTAGAGATGAAGTGCATAGATTTGCAATAACAACACATCGATCAAAAAGAACAAAAATGAGTGTCAGATCTGTGTTTGATGAAATAGAAGGGGTAGGTCCTGAAAGAAAGAAAATTTTAAAAAAACACTTTGGCACAGTGGAGAAATTAAAATTAGCTAGTTTAAAGGAATTAAAAGAAGTTAAATCTATACCTGAATCAATTCTAACAAAAATTTATGAATATTTTCATAGCGTTTAAAAAATTCTTCATCTACAAAGAATAGAAATGAATATATCAAATATTCTGACAATAATTAGAATAGCTATAATTCCTATTATAGTTCTTTGTATATATCTTACGAATGCTTACTTTGGCTGGATTGCCTTTATTTTATTTTGTTTAGCTGGAATAACAGATTACTTTGATGGTTATTTAGCAAGACTAAGAAATGAAGTAACAAACTTTGGAACATTTTTAGATCCAATTGCAGATAAATTATTAGTAGCAGCAGTTATTCTTATTTTAACTTCAAAGGGTGTAATAAAAGACTGGGATACTATTCCAGCCCTAATAATATTATTAAGAGAAATAACAGTATCAGGTTTAAGGGAATACTTAGCGGGAATAAAAATTAGTATACCAGTTTCAAGAATTGCAAAAGCAAAAACCTTCCTTCAACTTGCTTCACTTGGATTACTTATATTATCAGAGAGCAATCTAAATATATTATTTATTATTTATTTAGGTAAAACTTTTCTATGGATTGCCGGAATTCTAACTCTCTACACAGCTTATGATTACATTAAAGGATCAATAAAACATTTTTAAAATGAGAATTCGATATTTTGCTTGGATTAAGGATATAACAAATAAAGAAGACGAAATAATTGATATAAATCACCCTAAATCTATACAAGAATTAAAAAAATATTTAGAAAATTTATATCCTGAGCTAAAAAAACATTTTTTACAAGATGTTTTAAGATTTGCAGTTAATCAAGAATATGTTTCAGAAAATTTGAATTTAAAACCAATTGATGAAATTGCAATCTTTCCGCCAGTTAGTGGTGGATAATGATAAAAATACAAAAAAAAAATTTTAATTTAGAAGAAGAAATAGAGAAAATTAAAAATAAACATTTAGACATAGGGGCACTAACTTCTTTTGTTGGGTATGTAAGAGATTTAAATAACAATAAAGATGTAAAATATTTAAATTTAGAAGTTTATCAAGAAATGGCATTTAAAGAATTATCAAAAATTGAAAATAATGCGACTAAAAAATGGAGTTTAATTGATACTTTGATAATTCATAGATACGGAAAATTAGTTGTTAATGAAAAAATTGTTTTAGTATGTTGTTTTTCACAACATAGAAAAAATAGTTTTGAAGCTTGTGAGTTTATTATGAATTATTTAAAAAAAGATGCGCCATTCTGGAAAAATGAATTTTATTATAAAGATAATGAATGGTTAGAAAATTCTAGCTAGAGTTTTTAACCATATCGCTAAAATCATTCATAAATTTAAAAGTAGTAGTATTATCGCCAGTATTATATTTAAAATCGTCAATGGATTTAATAGGAGTAATTTCTGCAGCAGTTCCTGTTAAAAAAGCTTCATCATAATTTCCGATTTCGTCAGGCATTAAATGCTTTTCTGTAATTTCAAAACCTTGATTAGTTGCCATTTCGATAACTGTTTGACGTGTAATCCCATTAAGAAAACAATCTGGAATAGGAGTATGGATATTTTTATCCTTGATAAAAAAGATATTTGCCCCTGTACCTTCAGCAACATAACCTCTGTAATCTAGCATCAAGGCATCATGATAGCCTTTTTTTTCTGCAAATTCTTTTGACAGAGTGCAAATAATATAGGGTCCAGAAGCTTTTGCTTCATATGGAGCGGTATCTGGTGCAGGTCTTTTCCAGGGAGATGTAATTAATCTCAAACCTGCCTTTTGATCTTCAATTTTAAAATAAGTTGCCCAATCATCCCAAACAGCAATGGCTACATTGATATTAGATTTACCAGTTGATAAACCCATTTGGTCTCCGCCTCTCCAAGCAAGTGGTCTTACATAACAATTTTTATAATTCATTTTATCAATAAGTTCGTATTTTGCTTTATTAATTTGATCATGAGAGAAAGGAATTTCCATTCCAATTATTTCAGCAGATTTGAAAAACCTTTCAGTATGCTCCTCTGATTTAAAAATCTTACCATTGTAAGCTCTTTCTCCTTCAAATACTGCACTTGCATAATGAAGACCTTGGGAGATTACATGGGAATTTGCATCCTTCCATGGAATTATTTTACCATTCATCCAAATCCATCCATCTCTATTTTCAAATGATTTAAGCATGTTCTTTATTAACTTTTTTTAATGACAATTGACTATCAGTGATGCATAATTAAGTCAATATGGCTGACCTAAATAAATTGTTAACACCTCTTTTTTTAAATGAGGGTGAAATTAGGAAGATTATAGAGCTATTATTTTTCTCATATAGAGATTTTACAGAAGGTCCTGATAAAGTTTTGGAAAAAATTAATTTTGGCAGAGCTCATCATCGAGTGATATATTTTGTTGGAAAGCAAAAAAATCTTACAATTAAGGAACTTCTTTCAATATTGAAGATAACAAAACAAAGTTTGTCTAGAGTATTAAACCAACTTGTAAACGAAAAATATATTATTTTATCTGTTGGTGAAGATAAACGTACTAAGAAATTAATACTTTCAAAAAAAGGTCAAGAATTAGAGAAAAGATT
>CACJZA010000020.1 GCA_902597795.1 uncultured Alphaproteobacteria bacterium
ATTAATATTTTTATTTTCTATTTTTAAAATATAATTAAGAAACTCTAATTTTTCTATTTCTTTTTCTTTATTGATGCTAATTTTAAAACCATTAGAAAGTTGAAAATTAAATTTATTATTCTTAATAAATATATTGCCTTTTTTGGCATAAATTAAATTATCTTTATCATCTTCAAAACTAATGAAAATATCCTCATAATCATTTCCCTTTTTTTTAAAATCTAAAATTGTATTTGTATTCAAATTTAAAAAATTAGAAAAAGACATTTTATTTAAATCTAACGTATTTCTTAAATTATACTCTTTTGATTTATAAAGCTCATAAACACTAGGAGCTAAAAAAAAATTTAATAGAATAAATAATAGTAAAATTAAAAAACTAAATATATACAAACATCTTTTAAGCGGCTTTAATCCAAAACCTAAAGATAGTATCGATATTAATTCATTGTCTCTATTTAGTTTTATAAAGCATAGGAGAAGTCCAAAAATTAAAATAAAGGGAATTATTATTGTTATTAAATTAGGAATTAAATAAAAAGATAATAAGATTACATCAATTACTTCAATATGAATTAAATTTGTAATAGTAAAAAGACGTGTTACTTGCAGTAACCAAGCAACAGACAAAAAAATAAATAATATAAGTAAAAAATATCTCGATATTTGAAAAAATAAATATTTGTGAATTTTATCAATTTTCATTAAATTTAAATAAATCTATTAAGTTTTTTTATATATCAAACTTCTTTTATTAAATTAATTATAAATATGTTTAAAGAATATCAAAATATAGACAAAATCAAATTACTAAATTAAATATTCTAATAAATTAATTTAGTAGGAGAACATATGAGTAGAACCTTTTCAATTATAAAACCTGATGCTACCAAAAGGAATATTACTGGTGCAATAAACAAGATTATTGAAGATAATAATTTAATGATAATAGCTCAGAAAAGGATACAGTTATCAAAAGAAAAAGCTGAAGGATTTTATTCTATACATAAAAATAAGCCTTTTTTTAATGATCTGATACAATATATGACTTCAGGACCTGTGATTGTGCAAGTTCTACATGGTGAAAATGCAGTTCAAGTTTACAGAAAAATAATGGGTGCTACTAATCCTGAAAATGCAGAAAATGGAACTATTAGAAAATTATATGCTTTAAATATCCAAGAAAATTCTGTGCATGGTTCTGATTCTGATGAAAATGCAATCACAGAAATTAATTATTTTTTTGATGACAGTGAAATTATTATATAGTTAAAATAAAGAAAATATTATTACCAAAATGACGGCAACAAAAATTATTGTATAAATCGTTAATTTATTAAATGTTTTCCATGTTTGTGCCTTATCTTTGGCTATATTATCTTTATCGTAATCCATAAATATATATTAATTTATATAAATCTTATTGCAATAATATAATGAAAAATTTTATATTAATTATAATTTTAATTAGTTTAAATAAATTTGGATTTTCTGATAATTTATTTGAAACAACTTATTATAATGTTGAGTTCATATCTCAAAATATTGAAAATGATAAAATATTAAAAATTAATCAAATAAAATATAAAAGTATTTCAAATATTTTTGAAAAAACTTTAGATTATAGAAATTACAAAGAAATAAAAAAAAACTTATCAAATGACTTTATCAATACTTTAATTAAAAATATAATAATCGAAGAAGAAAAGGTTGTAGATAACAAATATTTTTCTAAAATTAAAATTAATTTTGATAAAAAAAAAATAATTAATTTTTTTAGAGATAATAAAATTCCATATGTTGAATACTATCCTGATAAATTTTTATTAATTATTTATGAGAATAACAAATTACATAATAATCTTTTAACAAGAAATAATAACTTTAATATTTATTTTAAAGAAAATTTAGCAAATAATAAATTATTTAAATTACCAAACCTAGATATAAATGATAGATTTATTTTACAAAAAGAAGATATACGAGAAAGAAATCTAGAGAAAATAAATATTTTTGCTAATAAATATAATTTAAATGAAGCTATTATTATTATAGCTAATATTATTAATAATAATAATGCTACTTATGAATTAATATATTATTCCCACGGTAAAATTTATGAAAAAATTTTAGAATATAATAAATATAATTTTGAAGAATTTTATTATATTTTAGAAAAAGAAGTAATAAACATTTGGAAGAAAATAAATCAAATACAAAATATTTCATTAAATAAAATAAATTGTAAAGTTAGTTATTTTAATATTATGGAACTAAAAGAAATTAGAAAAAAACTAAATGATGCTTCACTAATTAAAAAACTAGAAATTCAATCACTTGCCTATAAAAGTATTGAATATAAAATCTATTATTATGGAAATTATAATATTTTATTAAATGTTTTAAAAATGAATAAATTAAATTTTAAAAATAAAAAAAATATATGTTCAATTAGTTTATAATGATTTATCAAAAAAGTTTTCATTATAAATTCAATAATGATTTGAATGAGTCAAATTTTTTTGTAAATCAAACTAATTATTTTGCATTTAATAATTTAATTTATAACAAATCAAATTTATCATTTTTGTCTGGTCCAAAAAAATCTGGTAAATCTTACCTAGCTCAAATTTGGTTAAAAAAAAATGATGCAATTCAATTAAAAAATAATTTTGAATTAATTCTAGATTTAAAAAAAAATGTTTTAATTGATAATTTGTCTTTATTTGAAGAAGAAAAAGTTTTCTATATAGTCAATAATTGCCTTTTAAATAAAATAAAGATCTTAATTACTTCCAATTGTAAAATTAATGAATTAGATTTTAAATTAAATGATTTATCTTCTCGTTTAAAAACTTTTTCTAATCTTGAAATTAATCAACCAGATGATGAAATGCTTTTCGCTGTATTAACAAAGTTATTAATCGATAAACAATTTATAATTAAATCTGAAGAAATTTTTAATTATATCTTGAGAAGAGTTGATAGAAGTTATGAAGGTGTATATAAAATAGTAAATAAATTAGATATTCTTTCTCTTGAAAAAAAAAGACAATTAACAATACCATTAATTAAAGAAATAATATAGATGATTGCAAAATGAATAAATACAGATCACATTTATGTTCGGATCTATCTATTAATAATTTAGGTGAAAAAGTTACACTATCTGGTTGGGCTGATACAATTAGAGATCATGGAAATTTATTATTCATAGATCTAAGAGATAATTATGGAATTACACAATGTGTTATTGATGGAAAACATTCTCTATTTAACAAAATTAGTAATTTAAGTAATGAAAGTGTCATTACTATCGTTGGTGAAGTAGTTAAGAGATCAGATGATACAATTAATAATAATCTTAGAACAGGAGAAATTGAAGTTCAAATTGAAGATTATAAACTGTTGTCCAAATCTGAAATTCTTCCCTTACCTGTTAATTCTGATATTGAATATGGCGAAGAGGTACGACTTAAATATAGATTTTTAGATTTAAGAAGAAATAAATTACATAAGAATATTTTGTTAAGAAATAAAATAATTTCAGATATCAGAAAAAAAATGATTGAAAGACAATTTGTTGAGTTTCATACTCCTATATTGACCTCATCATCACCTGAAGGAGCAAGAGATTATTTAGTTCCATCTAGAATACATCAAGGAAAATTTTATGCTCTTCCTCAAGCTCCTCAACAATTTAAGCAATTATTAATGATTGCTGGATTTGATAAATATTTTCAAATTGCACCATGTTTTAGAGATGAAGATAGCAGAGCAGATAGATCTCCGGGTGAATTCTATCAACTAGATTTTGAGATGAGTTTTGTAACTCAAGAAGATGTATTTGATGCTATTGAGCCAGTTTTATTTGAGATATTTGATGAAAATAAAAAAAATAATGAAATTAAGGTAAGTCCGTATCCATTTAGAAGAATACCTTACAAGGAGTCGATGGAAGTTTACGGTTCTGATAAGCCTGATTTGCGAAATCCACTTGTTATAGAAGATTATACAAATGTATTTAAAGGTTCAAATTTTAAAATATTTAGTATTCAAATAGAACAAGGATCAGTAGTTAAAGGTATAATTGTTAAAAATACTGGCGATAAACCAAGAAGTTTCTTTGATAAATTAAACAATTGGGCAAGAGAAGAGGGTGCAGCTGGATTAGGCTATATTTCATTTACAGAAAATAATTTTAAAGGTCCTATTGCAAAGAATTTAAATGAAGATCAATTATTATTATTTAAACTTGAAGAAAATGACTCAATATTTTTTATTTGTGATAAATTGAAAGAGGCTCAATTATTTTCTGGTAAAGTAAGAGATAAAATTTGTAATGATTTAAATTTACTTAATAAAAATTCTTTTGAATTTTGTTGGATTGTTGATTTTCCAATGTATGAAATTGATGAAAAAACTAATAAAATACAATTTAGTCATAATCCTTTTTCAATGCCTCAAGGTGAAATGGAGTCTTTAGAAAAGAAAGATCCTCTTGATATAAAAGCATATCAATACGATATTGTATGTAATGGTGTAGAACTATCATCTGGTGCAATTAGAAACCATAAACCAGAAATTATGTATAAAGCCTTCGATATAGCAGGATATTCGAAAAAAGATTTAGAGGAAAAATTTTCAGGAATGCTTAATGCCTTAAAGTTCGGAGCACCTCCTCATGGGGGTAGTGCGCCAGGTATTGATAGAATTGTTATGCTACTTGCTGATGAGCCAAACATTAGAGAGGTAATAGCATTTCCAATGAATCAACAAGCTATGGATTTAATGATGGATGCTCCTGCAAGTATCGATAAAGAAAGATTAGAAGAATTGGGTATTAAATTAATAGATAAAAATTAATCCTGTTCCAATAATGGCAATAATTGTTCCTACCCATGCACCATAGGATGGTATTTTTTTTGTCAATATCCAAAGAAGAAATAATATCATTATTGGGCTAGTGGAAGACAAAGTTGCAACAATACCTGCATCAGCTTTTTGTAATGCAATTAAAAGTAAACTCATACCTAAGGCCATTCCTAAAAAACCACTAAGAATTGATTGGTAAATAATTTTTGCTGTAAGATTAACTTTTGTATTAAAAAATTCATAATTAAAAAAAAAAGTAAATGATAAAAAAATACATGAAATTGATGTTCTAATTGCAGCGGAAGCTATTGGATCTGCTCCATCTGACAATATAGGCTTCATCATAACTAACCCAATTGCTTGGCACAATGCAGCTCCAATGGATAATATTATTCCTACATAAATTGATCCCTCTATTGTTTCCCATCTATGTTCAGATCCTTTTTTGTCTCCATAGGAAATTGCAAAAACAACACCAAAAAAAACAACAAAACATCCAACAATACTAATAGTTGAGGCAAGTTCATTTAGAAAAAAAATATTAATTACTACTGTAAAAGGAGCGGCTAATGAAAATAAAATATTATTTCTTCTTGGTCCAATTTTTTGCAAAGCAATAAATAATAAAGTATCACCTAAGAATATCCCTACAATTCCTGAAATTATAATAATTGTTAAGTAATCAACACTAATTGTATTCCAAGTATTTATATAAAATGTGTAAGTAATTAACATTATAGATACAAAAAATAATCTAAGACGATTAAATGCTAAACCTCCAATAGTTCTTGTAACATCTGCTGATACTAAAGACGCCACTGCCCAACAGAGTGCAGCAGCCATTGCAATAAAGTAATAATAGATCATATTATTTATTAAAATAAACTTAAAATAAATTTTATAGGTATTGATAAATACTCACCTAAAAGATGTTCTTGTAACGCAAATCTTTTAATTAATCCTGTAGCTCTTAATATTGCATATATTACTAAAGCCCATAAATAAACTCCAAAAATAAAATTTATGTATAATATTATTTTTTTAAATTTGTTATAATAATTCATATGAAGCCTAAATATTGGAATAAAGGTATTATTTATTTATCAAATAAAGATAAAGTTTTGAAGAAATTAATTCAAACTTATAGGAATGAATATTTAAATCTAAATTCTAATTATTTTCATTCATTAATTAATTCAATAATTGGTCAACAAATATCAGTATCTGCAGCTGATTCGATGAAAACTAAATTTTTTAAACTTAAAAGAAATATAACACCACAAACTGTATCTAAATTACGCACTACAGATTTACGAAAATGTGGTTTATCAAGACAAAAAATTTTGTATATTAGAAATATTTCAAAATTTTTTTTACAAAACAAGAAATTCATAAAAAATATAAATAAAACTTCTGAAGAAGAAATTTATAATAATTTAATTGAAATAAAAGGAGTAGGGAATTGGACTATTCATATGTTTTTAATGTTTAGCTATGGAAGTTCAAATATTTTTCCAACAGGTGATTTAGGGTTTTTAAAAGCTATTTCAAAACTTTATAAGGTTCAACTTCCTATAAGTGAAAGAAAACTTAAGTTGCTTTATAAAAAATGGAGTCCATATAGTTCACAAGCCACATGGTATTTATGGAGATCATTAGACCCCATTCCAGTTAATTATTGATATTTGCTCCTTGCTCAATCCAAACTTTTAATATCTCTCTTTCATTTTTTGTAATACCAGTAAGATTATTTGGAGGCATAATTTCAGCATCAATAGCCTGAGCTTTAATTAATTTTATATTATTTACAATATCTTGAGCTGTGTCATATACAACTCCTTTTGGTGCCGCTTCAATACCTTCAAAAGTTGGGTATTTGGCATGACACGTTCCACATCTGTATTTAATTATATTTTGTACTTCATTGAAACTGACTAATTCTAAAGAAAGAGATGCATTTGCGTCTTTTTTTTCAAATATTGAAAGACTACTTAAAGTCATTAAAAAAAACATGATTAAACCAGCTGATGGTAAAATCCAAAATTTATATTGTTTTTTATTTCTTAAATTAAAGTAGTGGCGAGTTAAAATGCCAGCTATTGATATAACAGCTAAAATTAACCAATTATTTACTGCACCATACGTAAAAGAAAAATGTGAACTAATCATGATAAATAAAACAGGTAGTGTAAAATAATTATTATGAATTGATCTATTTTTTGCTTCTAATGAAAGATTTAAATTTGGTTTTTGTTTGTTTTCAGCTGATGAAACAAGATTTCTTTGTGCAGGAATAATTACTCTAAAAACATTAGCCGCCATAATGGTGCCAATAATTGCTCCAACATGTATGTATGCAGCTCTTGATCCATATATTTGGGTTAAAAAATAACTTAATAATACAAATAATAAAAAACCAGTTGCAATTAAAGTTTGTTCATTATCTTTTAAGACATTTTTACAAAGATAATCATATAGAAGCCAAGACCCTATAAGTAATAATATAGATATTAATATTGCTTGAAATGGTGTTAATATAATGCCACTAGCTCCCAACATCATAGAGCTTGCATTTAAATAATAAACTAAAATTAGAAGTACAAAACCACTTATCCAAGTTGCATATGCTTCCCATTTAAACCAATGAAGAACTTTTGGAAGTTTTTCAGGAGGTCCTTTTAATTTTTCAATTCTATAAAACCCACCTGAATGAACAGACCATAGATAACCATCAAGGTGTTTAAAATCTGGATCATCTCTTTCTAGTCTACTATCTAGCCAATTAAAATAAAATGATGTTCCAATCCATGCTACACCAACAATTATATGAACCCATCTAACAATTAAATGTAACCACTCAGAATATACCGCAAATAAAGTTTCTGTTGGAACTCCTAAATTATAAAAAGCTGCAGTAAAAGCTATAACTATTGTAGTTGCAATTACAATATAGAGCCTTTGTTCTTTAGATTTTAAACCTGAAAATGCCCCAAGGACAAAAAATAATAATAATCCTAATAATGCTGATGCTGGTAGTGACAAAAGTAAATTATGAAAAAAGGTTTGGAAATCATAAGATTGAACTGGTGCAACAATTTTAAGAAACAATTCCATATTAATATTTTATTTTATTTTCTTCTTTTTCCCAAATATTAAATGCTTTTATTGCCTCGTCACGTGATAATTGACTAATCGGAATTTTTCTCTCTTTTATTTCTAGTGATAGTTCATCATAAATAAACTTGTCATCAAATTTAATTTTTGCAGCATCTTCTCTAGAATTACCATAATATACTCTGTCTATATGTGACCAATATATCGCACTCAAGCACATAGGACATGGTTCGCAACTGGAATACAATTCACAACCTTCTAAGTTAAAGGTATTTAATTTTTGACATGCATTTCTAATAGCTACAATTTCAGCATGAGCAGTAGGATCATTGTTAAATGTTACTCTATTTACTCCTTCTGCAATAATTTCATTTTCTTTTACAATAACACACCCAAAAGGACCTCCATTATTTTTGATATTATCAATTGATAGTAAAATAGCTCTTTTCATAAAATCTATGTTTGTCATATAACTTTTTTAATTTTATTATTTGATAAATGTTTCAAGCTATTTTTTATTGATATTATTCTTGTAATTATTGAGAAAGCTATTTCATTCGGATCTTTTGAATTACCAATATCAATTCCAATCGGACACTCAATTTTATCAACTATTGATTTATTGTGACCATTATCAATCAATCTTTTATAAAACCTTTTTTTCTTTGTAAGAGATCCAATTAAACCAACAAAAGTATTATTTTTTTTCAAAATTTCATTTAATATTTTTAAGTCATAATCATGACTGTGAGTTAAGACTATAAAATAAGAATTATCTTCTAGTTTTGATATAATCTCCCAAGGTTTTTTTGAAAGTAAATAATTTATATCTTTGATATTTGTCATTTTTAAATAATCTTCTCTTGAATCAATTATAAAAGTATTAAAATTAATATTTTCTAATTTAGAAATTAATGCTTGACCAATATGTCCTGATCCAAAGATATATAAGTTAGGTTTAACATTATTAACAATATATTCATCTTTTAGCGCATCTTTGGAATTATTATGTAAACTTAATTTAACTTGTACGTATCCACCACAACATTGTCCAATTCCTGGTCCAAGCGGAATATTCATTACTTTATTAGCTACATTTTTATCTATTAATTTTTTCGCTTCATCTATAACTAAATATTCTAAGTTTCCGCCACCTATAGTTCCAAAGATAGTATCAGTTGAGATTAATATAATGTCATCTAAACTATTGGGTGATGATCCTTTAACTTCAATAATTTTAGCTTTAACTATTTTACTGTTAAAACTTATTTTTTTACTTAACTTTTTAAGATACATTTTAGTGCAAACTTTTTAATATATTTTCAGCAGTAGCGGGTGCAATTAAATTTTCAGAATTTTTTTCTTTATTAGCATTAAATACTGCGTCCTTTAGAGCGATAAAACTTGAAATTGCTAGCATAAATGGTGGCTCTCCAACAGCTTTAGAGCGATTAATAACCTTTTCTTTATTAAAACCACGATCATATATTTCAACATTAAATTTAAATGGTGTTTCACCAGCAGTAGGTATTTTGTAAGTAGAAGGACTATGAGTTGTTAGAACTCCATTTGATTTCCAAGATACTTCTTCAGTTGTGAGCCAACCTAATCCTTGAATATAGCCACCCTCAATTTGCCCTTTATCAATTCTCTTATTTATAGAATTGCCGACATCATGAATTATATCTACTTGAAGTATTTTATTTTCACCAGTTAATTTATCAATGATTACTTCTGTTACCGCTGCACCATAAGTAAAATACAAGAACGGCCTTCCTTGAAGTGTTTTTGTATTCACATTAATTTTGTCAGTTTTATAGAAACCTGAAGATGACAAAGGAATCCTATTTAAGTAAGCAGTATTTATCAATTCTTTAAAAGATATTTTTCTTTTATCAAAATAAACAAAATTATTCTCATATTTTATTTTGCTATTTGTTTTAAAATAATCATAGATAAATTCATTTAGACCTGATTTGATATTATTTATAGCATTAACAATTGCTGCTCCATTTATATCAGTTGTAGCTGATGCTGCACTTGCTGATGTGTTAGGCACTTTTTCTGTATCCGTTGAAGAAATTTTTATATTTTCGTAATTAAGGCCAAATTCATTTGAAGCCACTAAAGCAAGTTTCGTCATTAATCCTTGACCCATTTCAATTCCTCCATGATTTAAATGAATGGATCCATCAGTGTAGATATGAACTAAGGCACCACCTTGGTTTAAATGAGTAGTTGTAAATGATATTCCAAACTTTACAGGTGTTATTGCTATTCCTTTTTTAAGAACTTTATTTTTTTTATTAAAATTATTAATTTCTGCTTTTCTTTTTTTGTAATTAGATTTCTTAATTAGTTTATTAAAAATATCTTCAATTACATTGTCAGTAATTCTCATCCCATAATGAGTAGTATTTTTAATTTTTTCTTTATAAAAATTAACTTTTCTTATTTCACTTGCTTCTAGTTTTAATTTTTGAGAAATATTTTCAATTATATTTTCAATACAAAACATTCCTTGAGGCCCACCAAATCCGCGAAAAGCAGTGTTTGAAACAGTATTTGTTTTACATCTATACGAATTAATTTCTATATTTGGTATGTAGTATGCATTATCGATATGATAAATGGCTCTATCATTTATAGCTCCTGATAAATCTGGAGAGATACCACATCTCGAAGCCATCATTAATTTTAGAGCAAGTATTTCGCCATTATTATTAAAACCTACTTCATAATCAAATAAAAAATCATGCCTCTTTCCAGTCATGATCATATCATCATCTCTATCGACTCTTAGTTTTACAGGTTTAGATAACTTTTTTGCTGCAATACTTGTAATGGCTGCAAATAAAAAAGATTGTGTTTCTTTTCCACCAAAACCACCACCAATTCTTCTTACTATCACATGGATACTATTGTAATTTTGTTTTAGTACCTTACCAATAATTTGCTGCGTTTCTGATGGATGTTGTGTTGAAGAATATACTAAAAAATTATTATCTTCTTGAGGAATAGTCATTGCAATTTGACCTTCTAAATAGAAATGGTCTTGTCCTCCTGAATACAATTTACCTTTTAAAAAGTTGTCAGATCTTTTAAATCCATCTTTTATATTTCCTCTAGTTAGGTACTTCGGTTTTAAAACAAATGATTTTTTCTTTAATGCTTCTTCAATTGAAACGATTGGTTTAGATATTTTTAAGTCTATTTTTACTTTTAATGCAGCTTTTTTTGCTAAATTATTAGTTTTTGCTACAACTGCAAAAATTGGTTGCCCATAGTATTCTATATTTTTTGAAGTAAATATTTTATCTCCTTTAAATATTGGCCCAACATCATTTATACCTTCAATATCTTTTTCAGTTATAATGTCTACTACACCTTCTGAAGATAAAACATCTTTATAATCAATTTTTTTTATCACTCCTTTACTACAATTACTGTATCCAATTACTGCGTGAAGTAAATTTTTAGGTTCTGATATATCATCAGTATAAATTGCTTTTCCAGTAACATGTTTTACTGCACTTTCATGTTCAATATTTTTTGATAAAATATTTACCCAATTAAATTTATTTTTTTCAAAATAACAAGCATCAATGCTTGCGTATTCAGGTTGGTTACCATTAAAATAGCTTGTATCTATTTCAGCAAAATTAATTTTACCAGGAAGACCTAATTTTATATTAACATAATCATTTCCTTTAATTCTTTTTCTTCTTGTTTCCCATCCATCCATCCACTTCCCATTTTTATCATATACCCCTTCTTTAAAAATTGGCTGTTCATCTTTAAGCAATCTGGATGCTGATCCAAAAAACTGATCAGAAAAAC
>CACJZA010000021.1 GCA_902597795.1 uncultured Alphaproteobacteria bacterium
TACTTAAAGCTACATTTGGAGCAATAGCTTTGATAGCAGGTAACTCTTCTTTAAGAGCTTCCATATCTTTTAGAGTAAGAGTGTTAACAGAGTTAGCACCCATTGATACACCTCTATTAGAAGAACTCTGCGATCTAACAATTAAGTTGTTCGATCCAAATCGTTCTATTTGTTGTTCAACTTCAATCCTTGCACCTGAGCCTATTGAGATCATTGTAATAACAGAACTAACACCAATAATGATACCAAGAGATGTTAAAATACTTCTTAAGATGTTGGAGCGTAAACTTTTTTGTGAAAGATATATAAGATCAGTTATTGACATTTTTTTTATCCTCTAAAATTTTACCATCTTTCATTTTAATAATTCTTGATCCATAGTTAGCAATATCATCTTCATGTGTAACGAGAACAATTGTGATGCCTTTTGCATTTAGATCATTTAGAATTTTCATAATTTCTAAACCTGTTTTACTATCTAAAGCTCCTGTTGGTTCATCAGCTAAGATTAATTTTGGAGAACCAGCTATTGCTCTTGCAATTGATACTCTTTGTTGTTGACCGCCAGATAACTGATTTGGTCTGTGATGAACACGGTCTTTTAATCCCACACTTTCTAGAGCTTCTATTGCTAATTGATTTCTTTCTTTTAAATTTTTACCAGAATATAATAGTGGTAATACAACATTTTCTTGTGCATTCAATCTTGGTAGTAAATTAAAATTTTGAAAAACAAAACCTATGTCTTTGTTTCGTAATTCAGCTAGTTTATTCGAATTTAAAGTTGATACATTATTATCTCTAAAATGATATTCCCCACTAGATGGTACATCTAAACATCCGATAATATTCATTAAAGTTGATTTTCCAGAGCCAGATGATCCCATAATACTGACAAAATCACCTTCATTAATTGAGAGATCAATATTATCGAGAGCTAAAAGCTTGTTATCTCCCATGATATATTCTTTTGAGAGAGAATTGATATTAATCATCTTAAAATAGACGTAGTGCTTTTTTTTCTGATGTTTCGACGATAACTTTAGATATTACTTCATCGCCTTCTTGAATTTCACCTTTAATAATTTCTGTAAAACCACCAGAATTAAGACCTGTCACCAAATCAATTTGCTCATGAGAACCATCAACCAATTTGTATACTTTTTTAACGTTTAAAGATTCTTTTAAAGAGAAATATTTATTTCTTTGTTCATCAGTTAATAATTCTACTAAGGCATTCTCAATATATAACTGAATTTCTTTTCTTATTTTTTCTGGCGATAAGTTTTTCGCTTCTAAAGAGCCTCTTACTTTACCTAGTTTTGGATACACACTTCTCATTTTGTTTTGTTGATCAGCTGTCATGTTTATTTGAGCCATGATTTCTTGCATTTGAGATGCACCGCCCCCGCCCCATCTACTTCCACCTGAATTTTGTTTAGGCTTTTGATTGAGTTTTACAGAGAGTGCTGAATTTTTAACTTTTAAAACTTCCTCCTTATTTTGAACAATAATATCAACGTTAGCAGTCATACCAGGTAGAAGAAGATTTTCTGGGTTATCAAAAGAAGCAATAACTTCATAGGTGATAACATTCTGATCATCTATTGGTGAATAACGTATTTGGCTAATAGTAGCATTTAATTTTCTATCAGGAAAAGCATCGGTAGAAAATTCAACAAGCTGATTTAATTGGATATTCCCAATATCTGATTCATCAATGAATATTTCTATATTCATATTTGATAATGTTTCTGCAATTGTAAACATTATCGAATCTTTTTGATAAGCTCCAAGAACATCACCGACACTAATATGTCTATCTAAAATAAAGCCATCTATTGGAGAAACAATTTTAGTTTTTGTTAAGTCTAGTTTTTCACTTTCTAATGTCAATTCAGATTGTTGAATTATTTTTTCAACTTCTTCAATCTCTGCTTTAATAATTTCAATTTGCGCCTTTCTTGAACTTATAATTGCATCTAGAGATGATATTTCTGATTTGATAGTAGCATTTTGAATAATTGCACTTTCATAATCAAAATTCGTGTCATCAAATTCTTTTTTTGAAATAA
This sequence comes from uncultured Alphaproteobacteria bacterium, assembly GCA_902597795.1. Taxonomy (GTDB): domain Bacteria; phylum Pseudomonadota; class Alphaproteobacteria; order HIMB59; genus CACPNW01. Next base: position 2,076 of record CACJZA010000021.1, read on the forward strand.
ATTTTTTATTAAATAAAGCTTTTCGTTCTTTCAGATTTTCTTCTAGTTTACTTAAATACAAATTTGAGTCCTCTAATCGTGATTCAGCACCGTATTTATTAGCAATTGAATTATTTAATTCTGATTTTGCTTTTTCAAGGCTAGCCTGTTTTTGTTTTAATTTTGATTTTGATATATCTACTGATGTTTGAGATTCTTTTACACTTAAGGTAAATGGATTTTGATCAAATATTGCTAGAACCTCGCCTTTACTTATTTGTTCATTATAATCTTTATTAATTTCAACTATTTTTCCAGATATCTCTGATGATAGTGTTAAAGTTGATGTTGGTATAATTTTACCGGTTGCTGAAACTGTTTTTTTTATGTTTCCTTTTTCAATTTTTATATATTCATAACTAGTAGTTGCAACTTGTGTATTATTTAAAGAGTAATAGTAATAACCGCCTCCTGCTAAAATAATTACAATTATTAATAAGATAAATCTTTTCATTTTTTGTGATTTAGGCTGAATATAGTTTTAGAATACAAAAAGATACAATATAATATGTTTATAAATAAAGAATTCTTCACTACTGAAGTTTTTTTTTATATTAATATATAAATATTGATGATTTTTTATCTTGTAACACCGCTAATATTAATTTTTTCTAGTTCTTTGGGCTTAATAATTGACCCTACTTGGTCTATTTCACCATTTATTTGGGTTTTTGTATTAGTTCCAATTATTGATTTAGTTTTACCATATTTAAGTAAGGATGATGTAGAATTAAAAGAAAATATATTTCATAATTTTTCAATTCTAATTGTTCTTCCATGTATTTTATTTTTAATAATTTTTGGTTTAATTGTCGTATCAAATCCAACGATAACTGTTTTAACTGCGGCTGCCTTAGGTGCGGCTGTTGGTATGTCAGGAGGTTCTATAGGTATTACAACCGCTCATGAGCTTATCCATAGACAAAACAAATATATGCGAGGTATTGGAGTATTATTATTGGTTGCATGTTGCTACGGACATTTTCGTATTGAGCATATTTATGGTCATCACCGTAATGTCGCCACTAAAGAAGATCCTGCTACTGCAAGAAGAGGTGAAAATTTTTATTCTTATTTTTTGCGTTGCGTTATTAATAGCGTTGTTTCTTCATGGAATATTGAAAAAAATATTCTTAATAAAAAAAATATAGAAACTTTTAGTTTTCAAAATAGAATGTTACATTATTTTGTATTGGAATTCTTATTACTAATAATATCTTTCTTAATAGCAGGAATTAATGGTCTAGTTTTTTTCATCTTTCATTCATTTGTATCCATCATTCTACTCGAATTAGTAAATTATATTCAACATTACGGTTTAGAGAGAAAAAAACAAAACGGCAGATATGAAAGATTTACAGATCTTCACTCTTGGAATAGCAGACATATTTCTGCAAACTGGTCGACATTTAATTTAGGGTTACATGCAGAACATCATCAAAGTGCTTCAAAACATTATCCTCTTCTATCGCAAGAAAAAAAAGCAATAGAGATGCCGGCAAATTATTCCATCATGTTAATTATGGCCTTAATACCTCCTTTGTGGTTTTTTGTGATGGATAAAAAAATTGATAACTTAAATACAATTTAATCACTATTGATTTACTCAATCAAATTTAATTGATAAAATATTTTGGGGTATAAAGCCCTCTCCACTGAGGGAGTTTTGCCCCATTTTTAACTTATGATCTAAGTGTAGTTTCAGATACTACTAATTCATCTCGTTTATTTTCTCTAAAGACAATATAAATTCCACTTATTACAATTAAAAATAAACCAATAATCGAATAAAAATCTGGGAATTCATCAAATATAAAATATCCTAATGTAATTGCAAAAACTAAATAAATATATTCAAATGGTGCTAAAACGACAGGTGTGCCAAATCTATAAGCAGATATTAAGAAAAAGATTCCTGCACTTCCCATAATTGAAATTAAAATCATAATACCAACAAGTTTATAATCATTAATTATCCATGGATTATTTAAAATTGAAAAAATAGACAAATTGATATCAGAAAAATGAATTGTAATGCTTGTTAAAAATCCTCCAACAAAGGCTCCAAAATAAATATGAAAAGTTTGTTGAAATAAATTATCACTGTCAGAAGTTTTTTTTGCTAAAACCATTGATAATGAGTATGTTGATGCGGCAACTATTGGAAATAACATATAAATATTTAAGTTATTAAATTCTGGCTTAATAATTAAAAGTGTCCCTAAAAAACCAACACAAATTGAAAATATCCGGTTTATGCCAACTTTGATTTTTAAAATAAAATAAGAAAATATTGTTATAAAAAATGGACTTACGAAAAATAAACTAGTCGCTTCTGCAAGACTAATTTCACTTAAAGAGATAAAAAATAAAGTAAAACCAAAAAAGAAAGATAAACCTCTAAATATTGCTACAAATGGGTAATTAGAATTAATAAGAATAGGTTGTTTAGTAATAAAAAGATATGTCATTAACAATAAGCTACCAACTATTGCTCTAAAAACGAGAATTTGCATAAGAGATGCATCAAAAATTGTATATTTAATTAATATATCTTGTGTAATAATAAATAACATTCCAATCATAATAAAAATAAGGCCTTTAATGTTATTATTCATAAAATTTATCTAATACTATTTAGGTATTAGTTTAATAAAAAAAGTAGTATTAATTGAAAAGTGATAGAGTTTTTTTCAAAATTAAAAGATAATCGTATTTTTCAATTTTCAGTTGTCGTTATTATTATACTCAATGCAATTCTTATTGGTGCCACAACATATCAATTAGATCCAATATTTTTAAACACTATTCATTTACTTGATTATGCAATCACTATTTTCTTTGTAATTGAGATACTCATTCGCTTTATTGGTGAAAAAGAGAAGAAAAATTTTTTCAAAGATGGTTGGAATGTATTTGATACTATAATTGTTGCAATATCGCTTATTCCAATCCCAAATAATTCTAGTTTCCTAGTTTTACGTCTTCTTCGTATATTTAGAGTTTTACGGTTAATATCTGTTATTCCTGAATTAAAAAAAATTATAGAAGCAATTCTTGCTTCTATAAAAAGAGTATTTTTTGTTAGTCTTCTACTATTTATTATTCTTTATATTTATGCAACTATGGGCTCGATTTTATTTGGTGAAGATGATCCAGAAAGATGGGCTGATTTAGGCATCTCTCTTATTACCTTATTTCAAGTTTTAACTTTATCAAGTTGGGAGAATGTTATGCTCCCTATGCAAGCAATCTACTGGTGGTCTTGGATATATTTTTTTAGTTTTATTGCGATTTGTTCTATTACAATCTTAAACTTAGTCATTGCGATTTTAGTTGATGTAGTTAATCATCAAAATGATAAATAATTTATGTTTAAATTAATATCATTACTAACTTTATTTTTTTTAATTGCAAAAAACTCACTTGCAATTAATCAAGATGTTTATGAAAAAGCTAAAATTAATAAAATTAATTTATCTGGCTGGTATATTAATGATTCAAATAAATTAAATGATGGAAGATATTTTCTTCCAGGTATTAAATTTATTAAAAATATTAAAAATCAATTTAAAGATAATTTATTTTTTATTACTGGTTTTGCTTGGGTAGATTTCGATAATAACAACACTCAAGATATCATTTTTGTTGGTGAAGGTCACAGATGTGGTAGTGGGAATACAACTGGTGAATATATAGAGCAAGAAGGAAGAATTGGCTGTTCAGTTCAAGATATAAAAATGTTAAATGCTTTTAATCCTCCTGTTCTAACATTTATACAAGATCCAAAAAAACAAAATATATTATTTAAAGATAATTTATTTGACTGGAACAATGAATTTAGTCAAGATATTGGATATGGTGCTACCTTAGCAAGATTAATTATAGATGATTTTAATAATGATAATATTGATGATATTTTTATCGCTAATGCACAAGTTCAAATAAGAAATAAAAAATATGAATATATTGGGCCAAATCACTCTCTTATTTCAACAGATGAATTAAATTGGAAACAAAGTAACCATACTGGATTTAAAACTGAAAAAAAACAAAAAATTTATATTGGTTTTTCTCATGGATCAACATCAGGCGATATAGATAATGATGGTGATATTGATATTATAACTACAGAATTTAAAGGAGCTGTTTGTCATGTTAATGATGGTAAGGGTAATTTCAAAGCAAAAATATGTGCAAATCAAGGTGGTTTTGCTGTTACTGCTGCTGATTATAATAATGATGGCAATTTAGATCTAATAATTTCTGGAGATCATTATAATCCAAAATTTAATGAAATTTCTCCTTCTGGTTGGAAAGGTGATCCAGGTATGAATAGAATTTCAGTTTTTTATGGTAACGGTAAAGGCAAATTTAAAAGACAAAAAACTAAAATTGAACCAGTTTATACCTTAGGTGGAAAATTTATGTTTTCTCAAGTTGTTGATATGATTTCTTGGGATTTTGATAATGATGGAGATGTAGATTTCATTAGTTCAGTTGTTGGGCCATTTTACTCATCAAGTGCATTTGCAATTTATGAAAATATAGGAAACGGAAAATTTAAACTTAAAAATAGTTTATTATTTCCTGGTGTAGAACCTAATCCTGCTTGGGCAGATCCAAAAGAATGGGCAAAAGAAATAAAAGATGAATATAGTCATCCGTATAATTCTTATTGTAATAGGACGGCTTTAATAGATGTGAATAATGATAACTTAATGGATGCAATCTGTGTAAATGGAAATTTAAATAAACATACTAATTGGTTTTTTATAAATAAGGGAAATTTAATTTTTGAAATGGTTGACCCATCATTTGTAGAAGATAAAAGTTGGGTATTTTTTTATGACAATTTGAAAGGCAAAAAAATAGAAGGTATTGATTTCACAAAGATAAAAAAAATTAATGATCAAGAATTAAAAAATTATAACTTACTAAAAAATTCAATATATTTTTCTTCAATAGAAGCGAATATGATTGGAGGTAAAAATTTTAATATAGATATTGATAATAATTATTATATTTTTGACGCACTCTTTGAAAAAGATGAAATGAAGTTTCCTGTTACTTTATGTAGTCAATATTATCCTAAATTTACTTTTATAGGTAATAGAGTTGGTTTCAATTATGGAGAGGGTTTTGGCAATATTTCAAAATTAAAAAAATATGGAACTGGAGGATGTGGAAATCAAAACACTGGTTTTCTAGGACACTGGCAGGATGAAGCTACTGAATTATCGAATGAAACTGATTTATTTCCTTTTCTAAGAGAGATTGAAAGTAAATGGAATGAAGTTTTTAACAATTTACCTTTTTTAACAGCTGAAGAACAAAATATCATTGTTGAAAAATGGGTTAACTAAATTTTATTTTAAGAATCTAAAACATTATTGTAATAAATAAACATGAAAGAAACATTATTTAAGCCGTTACATTGGATTATGCTAATCCTTATATCTCTAGATTTTATTGATACTACTTATCGTATAACATACGGTTATTTTTCAGGACAAGGTGTACAGCCTCCAGTTGGAGATTTTAATGTACAACTATCAACATTAGATTTTATTGTAAGTGTCATCTTTCAATTGGCAATCGCTTACACAATTTACATGTTATACAGTATGAAAAGAAGTGGTGGATATTATTTTGTAGGTTTAAATATTCTTTTTGTAATTTACGGATTTGTTATTGGTCCGTTTAGCACAGTACCAGCTGGAGAAGTATTACCTCTAATTGCCGGCTTTATGGTTTTTTATATCATTCTAGTTATTGGGATACCTTACTTGTATTCTGATAAATACGAATAATATATTACAAATTATTTTCTAAGTAACTTTGAACTGTTAGTGCAGATTTAGATATTATTTTATACAATAATTGTATTTCTTCACCTTCTTGTAAATAATTTTTTCTCGTACATTTTTGTTGGTTTATAATGTTTTTATTATTAACATTCGTTTTAGTTAATATCACTAACCATTTATCTGATTTTATTAACCTTCCACATTTTTCAACTATTTTTGTATTTATATCCAATAAATATTTATCAAATGGTGGATCACTTATAAAGAACCCTACTGCTTCAGTCTCACCATCTTTTAAGAAAGCTGTTTTTAATTCAAGTTTATCAAAATAATACAAAATATTTGATTTATCCGGATTAAAATATTTTAAATTTTGATTAAAATATTTTAATTGACCTCTTATTCTTGCAGACTTAAATTCATATTCTTTGTTATTATTAATAATTGGATTTTGTGTAGCAATAAAATTAAGTTGGTTATTATCAATAATTAAAAATTGATCTTCTTTTATATATTTTGAAAGAGAAATTAATTCATTAAATTTATCCATTTGATCTTCAAGTTGAAGCTGTTTTTCCATTTTTAATTTTTTAGCATTTTCCTTTAATCTTTTTTGATTAAGTGCAACAAGTTGTTTTTCATCTTCAATATTTTTATTATACCCTTCATATCTTTCATTTGCTCTTATAACCGCATGTAAATTTAGAGCATGATTTGCTCCAAAAAGATTTTGCTCCCTATATCCAAGAGATTTTCGATAAAGTTGATCATCAAAATTTCCAAAAAGATCATTTCGATATGTTTGAACATATCTAATTGATTGTCTAATCATGGTTTCTTTCCAGCCAGGTAAATAAACACCCAAACCATCAGTTTTTCTTTCCTTTTTTGGTTTTAAGAGCTCAGTCCAATCATGTGTTTTATTACCAAAATTTAATTTTGCATATTTGATAATTGATTCAGGCACCACATCATCCCAAATTGTGTAATGGAAATCAAAAGCATCTTTTATTTTTATTCCAGATGGAACAGTAATTTCGTAAAAATTAATATCTAAAGTATGAAAAATTTCTGCAAAAACACTAAAATAGAATAAAAATTCTCTTGAATAAGAAATAGCTAAACCTCCTCTATAAGCATAAGGAACATAAACACCATCTTTATCAATGAAGGTCATTAGATATTTTAAATCAATAATACCTTTATCAAACAATTCTTGATTATTCGTTATAAGACCAATGAGTAATCTTGTGACAGTATGAGCATTAGATATAGTTCCACAATCGTCTGCACCTCGGTATTTAGTTTTTCCTTGAAAAATAGGTTCTGCGTTTCCTGAGGCATAAATCTTAGCAGTACGCAAAACATCCTCTTCATCATACTCATTTGGTATTTTGCATCTTCCTCTTTTGGCTTGTAATTTAATATCCATTAAATCTACAGTTGCCCTAGAGATAAACCATTCATTGATCATCTTTATTTCTTTATCTGATAAACCTAAATGATCTTTTTCAATTGAATACATTTGTGCAAGCATTGATAATGTTTTCCAGTAGCTATAATGATTATCTCCTTGTTGTAATTTAAAGGAGTCTGTTGAAGAGTAATAAAGAAGATAATTTTTTAATAAATCAGTATTACGATCAGGAATTTTTTTAAGAGAATTACCAAAAAATTGTCTAAATTTTGCATACATAATGCAACTATCCCAATCAAGTTGGGTTCCCGTCTTAAAAGCTTCTCCATCAGTTTTATATATGATCGAATCAAATTTTTTGAGATGATCAAAACATAACTGGTCACCATTATTTGCTTGAAATTCTCGAACAATCTTAGGACTTCCCATATCTTTATAATGATCTTGAATTACTTCGTCATAATATCTAATATCTTTAACTAAGGACCATTCTTCAGGTATTTGAATATTTTCAATTTCTTTAATTGTAAAATGTTTTACTAATTCATTTCTATCAATTAATTTTTCGTATGAAAATGCAGAGATATTAAAAAATATAATAAATATTAGTATTAGAAATTTCATATGTTTATGTAATTTATTATATCTAGTTGAAATAAATTCATTAAATGTTATTTTTTTTAAAATAGACTAATTTTTTTAATAATAACTAATTAATTTTAATAAAATTATTAAATTTAATTGAAATGTAACAAATATATATTATTTTAAATAAAGAACGATTTGACTCTATTGCGGTTCAAAAGCAGCTAAAATGAGATACGTATAAATTTATCCTCCCATTAAGAAAAATGGTGAGGATATTTTTTTTAGGAGATAATTATGAATTTATGTGTTGTATCCAAAGGATCTTTTACCAAAGATGATTACATGGAATTATATAATTTTTTTAAAGACGATATTGCAAAATATACTGATGCGTTTGATATGGCTTTCGTGAAAGATGGCCACGTGATGATTATGTGTAATGTAACTGATGAAGAGAAATTTTACGCTTTATTTGATGATCCAAAATCAAAAGAATTTGATTCAAAATTTAATAGTACAGATACAGTGTATTCTTTGCAAAAGGTTGAATAGTTATAATCCACCTTGAGAAGTTAAGAAGTCAGAAATTTTTTCAATTCCGTTATTATTTTTCATTTCACCAAAAATATAAGGTAAGCCATTTCTGGCTTCATTCACATCTTGTTTCATTTGCTCTAAATCAACATTAACATATGGAGCTAGGTCAACTTTATTAATTACGAGTAAATCAGACTTTTTAATAGCTGGTGCTTTTTTTCTCGGTATGTCTGCACCTTGTGCCACATCAATCATATAAATTGTTAAATCAACTAACTCTGGACTGAAAGTTGCAGCTAAATTATCACCACCTGATTCAATAAGGATTAACTCTAAATCTGGAAATTTTTTTTTCATTTCATCTACTGCAAGTAAATTTATGGAGCAATCTTCTCTTATAGCAGTATGTGGACAGCCACCAGTTTCAACACCTTTAATTCTCTCTATAGGTAGAACCTGTGCTTTCATTAAATATTCCGCATCTTCAGTTGTATAAATATCATTTGAAATAACTGCCATAGAAACTTTTTTAGATAAATGACGACATAATGCTTCTGTTAAACTAGTTTTACCAGTCCCTATTCCACCACCTATGCCAACTTTTAAAGGTCCGTTTATATTATTCACGTTAAATAAATCCTTGAGTCTAAATCTTCATGCTTAATGGCATAAATATCACCAATAAAAAAAGTTGTACCTATATCTTTAAGAATTAGTTTATCAGATTGATTTAAAAAATCTTGAATTTGATTAATAAAAATAACATTTAGACTCTGTCCATCTTTTTGAGACATTGGTATATGTTTTACACATACATTTATTAAATTAGAAATGAATGATTGTAGATAAAACTTAATTAAATCATCAAACTTAATGTCAAAATGTAATCCAGCTTTCGCCAAACAATATATAAATGATGTATTTTCAGGTAGAGATAATTCCCAACTATCTTTCATGATTTTACGAAAAGAATTTCCCATATCTATTATTTCTATTTGCCTTTCTTTCGAAGAAGCACTTGCTAAGATTAATTCATTAATTTCTTCACCTTCATAAATAGACTTCATAAAAATATAGTCATTTCTTAGTGACCCATAAAATAAAAGGCCATCTAAAAATTCTTTAACATCATTATTATTTTTAATTTTTTTATCATCAATCAGAGCTTCTAAACCATGAGAGTATGCGTAAGAACCAATAGGAAAAGAAGATGAAAA
>CACJZA010000022.1 GCA_902597795.1 uncultured Alphaproteobacteria bacterium
TAAACTTGTTAATTTCGATGCTCGTTTAGTAACGTATCCACCTAATTCATTTGATTTTTTTATTTCTGGGAAAAGTTTAAAATAATTAGTGCTTAAATTAAAAATTTTGAAAATTTTTTTTGATAATTTTTTATTTTTTATATCTCCTGGGTATACTGAAACTTCTGTTTCATCATTATTTATATTTCCAGTTAATTTAAATCTTAACCAATCTTTACACGTTAAGATGTATTTAATTTTCTTCAAATTTTCTTTTTCAAATTTGGTTATCCACTTTAGAATGGGTATAGTACAGCCGTATTGTACAATAGAACCAGTAATTTTATAAATTCGATCAAATACTTTTTTATTTGTGAAAACTTTATGACTTCTTGTGTCATTCCACAAAATTGCATTTCTTACTGGTTGATTTTTATTATCAATAGACCAAAATCCAACCATATTTCCAGTTATGCCTAGACCAATAATTGATTTTGACTGAATTTTAGAATTTTTTATTAAATGATTAATACACTTTGCGGTAAGTAACCAAAATTTTTCCATTTCAATTTCAGATTTACCAAATTGATCAGTTATGACGGGATTATTTATAATAAAGGAATTTACTTGTTTATAACTAGTATTGAAAATCACAGCCTTAATAACTGAAGTACCGGCGTCTATAGCAATATAATATTTCAAAATTCTTCTCGTAAGTTTAAAGCCACGAATAACCGACACAAGCTAATGCTATAATTAAGAAAAAATTCATAACTCTTTTCCTATTTTTAATCTGTTGATCGTTTAATTCTTTATTTCTTGAAAGATAGTATACATAACATCCAATTGCAAATGATCCAAATCCTCCAAGATATGCATACCATTGTAACTCAGTCATTTATTAATTATATATATTATCATATAAAAATATTAGCAAATATGAATATAAACAAAATACAGCAACTCCTATAAATTATTCATTAATCCAAACTATATATTCTAAATAATTTAGTTATCTTATTTTTATTATGATAATTTAAATTTAAAATATAATATGAATAAAAATTCTACAATTTTTAATACTTTTAAATTACTACTTCCATTTATATGGCCGAAAAGTAGAAAAGATTTAAAAATAAGAGTAATTTTTGCTGCTTTAAGCATGATACTAGCAAAGGTGGCAAGTGTTTATACACCTTTAATACTAGGCAATGCGGTTGACTCACTAAACGAACTTAGCAATGGTACAAATTTGCTATTATATGTACCAATTGCTATAATCATTTCTTACGGAATAGTTAGAATTGCTTCTTTTGCTTTTAATGAAATAAGAGATGCTCTTTTTTCAAAGGTTTCACAAAATGCAATAAGAAGAGTTAGTTTAAAAGTTTTTAAACATTTACATTATTTATCTTTAGATTTTCATCTTTCTAGACAAACAGGTGGTCTCAATAGGTATATTGATAGAGGAACAAAAGGTATAGATTTTTTGTTACGTTATGTATTATTTAATGTTGTACCAACTTTTGTTGAACTGGTCCTGGTTATAATAATTTTACTTTCTCTATACGGTTTTGAATATGCAATTATCACCTTTGTGACTATTTCAATTTATGTTATTTTAACTTTCACAATTACTCAATGGAGATTACAATTTAGAAAAGATATGAATTCTGCAGATAATGCTGCAAGCACTAAAATGATTGATAGTCTTCTTAATTTTGAAACTGTTAAATATTTTAATAATGAACGTCATGAGTTTAAAAGATTAGATGAGTCTCTAGAAAAATATGAAAATGCAGCTAACAAGAATAGAACATCTTTATCCCTTTTAAATATCAGTCAAACATTTGTAATAATGATTGGAATAACTTTTATGTTAGTCTTAACAGTATTTGGAATTCAGAGTAAAACTATAACTGTTGGAGGTTTTGTAGTTATCAACGCATATATGCTCCAACTTTATCAACCATTAAATTTTTTAGGAACTATTTATCGCGAAATTAGACAATCTTTAGTTGATATGGAAAATATGTTCAATCTTTTAAAGGAAAAAAATAACATTATTGATAACGGAAGATATAATTTAAAAAAAGAAAATGCAGAAATAATTTTTAAAAATATTTTTTTTGGATATGAAAGTCAAAGAAAAATAATTAAAAATATATCCTTTAATATTCCTAAAGGTAAATCTCTCGCAATAGTTGGTCCAACTGGAGCAGGAAAATCAACAATTAGTAAATTATTATTTCGTTTTTATGATCCTGACAGTGGAGAAATATTAATTAATAAAAAAAATATTAAAGAATATAAACAAAACTCCTTAAGACAAATGATTGGTGTAGTTCCTCAGGATACAGTTTTATTTAATGATACAATTTTTTATAATATTTGTTATGGTTTAATAGATTCAAGTGAAGAAGATGTAATAAATGCTGCAAAAATTGCAGGAATTCATGAATTTATTGAAAGTATACCAAACAAATACAATACTATTGTAGGTGAGAGAGGTCTAAAATTATCTGGAGGTGAAAAACAAAGAGTTGCAATTGCAAGAGCAGTTTTAAAAAATCCATCAATATTATTTTTTGATGAAGCAACTTCAGCTTTAGATACAAATACGGAAAAAGAAATAAATAAAAATTTAAATAAAATATCTCAAGGTAAAACTACATTAATTATAGCTCATAGGCTCTCTACTGTTTCAAATGCAGATAAAATAATTGTCATAGACAAAGGAAATATAATTGAAGAAGGAGATCATTTTAGTCTGCTTAAAAAAAATGGGTTATACGCATTAATGTGGAATAAACAAAAAAATGAAATTAATAAATAATATTTAATTAACATCTATAATTTTTAGAATAATAATTATATATAAAAGAAAAAAATATAATAAAAATATTAATGGCCTACAAAGCAGATATAAAGAGATATAAAAAACTTGAATATAGAAGATGTGGTAATAGTGGATTACTATTACCCCCTATAACTTTGGGTCTATGGCAAAATTTTGGAGGTAACAATTCAATGCCAACTGAATCTAAAAAAATGATTTTCAGAGCATTTGATAGAGGTATAACACATTTTGATTTAGCAAATAATTATGGCCCACCTTATGGTTCTGCAGAAACTAATTTTGGTAAAATCATGAAATCAGACTTAAAAAAACATAGAGATGAATTAATTATATCAACAAAAGCAGGATACGATATGTGGCCAGGTCCATATGGAGAATGGGGTTCAAAAAAATATTTAACTGCAAGTCTTGATCAAAGTTTAAAAAGAATGAAATTAGAATATGTAGATATTTTTTACTCTCATCGCTTTGATCCCTTAACTCCACTTGAGGAGACAGCAGATGCCTTAGCTCAATCAATTAGAAATGGTAAGGCTTTATATGTAGGAATTTCTTCATACAGCTCAAAGCAGACTATTAGAATGAATAAACTTTTAAAAGAAAGAGGTATTAACTGTTTAATTCATCAGCCCTCCTACTCTATGATTAATAGATGGATTGAAAAAGATTTATTACACACATTAAAAAAACTAGGAATAGGATGTATAGCTTTTTCTCCACTTGCTCAGGGAATGCTATCAGGGAAATATTTAAAATCTGTTCCCAAAGTATCTAGAATATCCGATAATTCTTCATTAGATAAAAAAATGATTACGAAAAGTTATTTATATAAGATTAAAAAATTAACAAAAATTGCTAAAGAAAGAGGTCAAACATTGCCTCAAATGGCATTATCATGGGTGTTAAGACACCCAACAATGACCTCAGCTTTAATTGGAGCAAGAACTGTAAAACAACTTGATGAATGTTTAGATAGTCAAAAAAATCTAGTGTTTACAAAAAAAGAATTAAAGAAGATTGATATATACGCTAAAGAAGAAAAAATAAACCTCTGGGCAAAATCAAGTAACGATTAATTTCTTTTAAATTAAAATTTTATATTTTGAAGAATCTTAATTAATTCAATAAACATTTAATTAAAGGAGTTTTTTTATGTCACAACATATTTTAGAAGCAGGTGGAACATTACCTTTTACTTTTCATGTTTTATTTATGTTATTTAATCTTTTTGTAATTTATCAATTTTTTTTTAACAATAAATTCTATAATGATCTTGGTTTTTCAAATGAAGAACCAAAAACAATCTTTAGAGGTAATTTTGGAGTCATTTTTTTAGCAATCTTACTAATGTCTATTCTATTAACATTTGATGTTACAGAAAATACTTATGAAGAAAATATAATTCAATACGAATTCTGGTATTCTTTTTTAGGGATACTGTTTTTGTTTGCAACAATAAATGGAATTTTGAGATATTTTAATTTTGTAAATAATTATGGCTTTAAACCAAATATTAGAGGATTAATGTTTCCCCTAATTGGTTTAATACTTGTAGCATTAAAATTAATAACTACTTAATAAAAATTTTTATAAGGCGATAAATGTTATCGCCTTTAATTAAAATAACTTCTGATTTTATTTCTAGATGCAAAATGTAAAATTATAGAAACTATAAAAAAGAATAAAACAAAGTAATATTCTCTAATCTCAACTTGACTTGTATAAAAAACAAAAAAACCACAAATAGTCAGAGATTTTATATAGACATCAAGAAACTGGATTGGAAATAATTTTTCGGATTGAAAGAATAAATATCTAAAGCCAAAATATCCAAATGTTAAAAATATAGATAATCTAACGGAGGAAACACGATGATAAGGTATCTCCTGTCGTTCAACAACATTAAATGGAAAAAAAATAGTTACACCCATAATTTCTGCAATCACGGATACCAATGCCCATAAACTTAATATGCCTATTATTATTTTCGCTAGTGTTCTTGCCATAAATAAAAATGGCCTTTTTTTTAATAGGGTTTGGACCAACCTATCTAAATATTTTTATCAAAGATTCAAAAAAAAATATATAAATTTCATATTGTTAGCAGAAAACAAAGTTTTTTTTATCTAAAATTATCTTTAACTGGTGAAAAATATAAAAGAATTAAAATTGCACCACTAATCAGACCTCCAATTTGATCAAGCATTCCACTAAACGCTGTATAGATTACTGAACCACTAAAGTAATTTAGAATTATGCCAGCTACTATTAAAAACAAATAAAGTGGTTTGCTATAAGAGATAAATCGATAAAGTAGATTTAAAGTAAATAGATATAAAAAGAATAAACTAATCGATACTATTCGAGAAAAATTTTCAAAATTGGATAGTAATCCATCATTTAAATTTTCATAAAGATTAGAAATTTCAGATGGTTGATACATAGATGATATAACCATTAAAATTATAACAATAAAGTCTGCTAAAATTAAATTTTTAAAAATTTTTTCAATTTCCATAATATCTATAAATCCTAATAAATTTGCTATCTAGCTTAGATATGTAGTTTGAATATTACAATAAGATTATTATAATCTAATTAAAAGAAATTATGGTTTGTAAATTATATTTACCACATCGATTGAATAATATCTGAACTATTGATTTTAACTAAACTTTCACATTTACTTTCAAAATCTCTAAAATCATCTCTAAAAGTTGCACCATTGTTTTGTGCTTGCTCAAAATGATCATCTATTCCCGCTTGATTTTCATAAACTTCTGTTAAGATTAAAGACATATTACCAGTTTTATTTCCATCTTTGAATTCAGGACCAATGGACCAATTTAGCATCAGAAGTGCTTTATCACCCTCTTTTGTATGTGTTTCATTCATCCATTTTGTATGATCTTCTGCAATTCTTTTTGCAATATCATTTAATTCAGGCTTGAAAATCCATAAATACTGAAGTTGTTTTTTATTTTGAAACATATTTTCTCCTATTTTTTATAATAATATTAGTAAGTTAAGAAAATATTTCAAACAAATTATTGTTGAGAATTATTTTCTAAAGTTTGGACATGAATATCTAGATTTTCTATCACAGCATCATTATTAATATTTCCATAAAAAACACCTTTAATAGGTGATGCGTAACTTGCATCAAGTCCACAAGAAACACGAACATATCTTTCATCAGGACTGCATTTGTTTGTCGGGTCAAATCCTACCCATCCTAAATCATTAATATAAAACTCAGCCCAAGCATGAGTAGATTGAAATTCTGAAGAATGAGAATTGTTGTGCATATAGCCATTTACATATCTAGCAGGAATTCCTAAAGTTTTCGCTGCTGCAATCATAATATGTGCTTGATCCTGACAAACACCCTTTTTCTGATTAAATGCTTCAATTGCTGTTGTTTGATTATTTGTAGTTAAAGGTTTGTATTCAATTTTTTCAGCTACTAAATTCATAAGATTATGAGATGTTTCTAAATTTTCATTTTCATTAAAACTATTTTTAGCTTCAATTGCTAAATTTTTTATATCAGTATTTGCTTTTGTTAAATTTGATTCTCTTATATAAACTAATGGATCTATTTTATCAGAAGAGCTCTGATAAATTCCCTTTGTATCAAATGTCTCAACTTTTCCAAGAACAGTAAATTGTATTTTTTTAACCTTATTTATATTTGTAAAGCTTTGAATATTATTAGCTTCTCCATCTTGATAAATTTTAGATTTTTTTGCAGAATCATTATGTACATTCCATTCTAGAATTTTAAGACCATTATATTCTGAAGGATACAATTTAGTAGTTTGAATTAATCCTGAAACTGGATTTTTATATTCATATTTAGTTGTGTGTTCAATGAATAGCTCCATATTAATTAAAAAACTCCTTATGAATTTCGTTATCAACACTAGATATTTTTCTAATAAATTGTGTTACAAATTGATGAAGACCGTATTCAACAATAGTTTCTATTTTTTCTTCTTGAATTTTAACATTTAGATCTTTTAAATTACTATAAATTCTTCCAACCTTTTCTGGACTGCATCTTAAATTATTTAAATGTTTAACAATATTCTGAATACAAAAACTTAATGATCTAGGACAATTATTATTTAAAACTAAAAAATCAGCAATCTTAGTTGCAGTAATATTTCCGTTGTAAGCCCATCTAAAAGCTCTAAAAGAAGATAAAGATCGTAGTAATATACTCCATTGCATATTATCAATATTACCACCCACATATTGAGGTTTAGGTAATAAAACAAAATACTTTACATCTAATAATCTAGCTGAATTATCTGCTCTCTCAATAAATAAACCAAGAAAAAGAAAATTATATCCATCATTTCTTAACAACGAACTTAATGATCCTCTAAATAAATTTACTTGCTCTATTGTCCACTCTGTAAGATCAGGTAAATCAGATTTTATAAATTTTTTTTCTTTTAAGTTTAGTATTTCTTGATAAGTTTTATTAATTGCTAACCAAGACTCAGGAGTAAATGAAGTTCTTACTACTAATGCATTATTTCGAGAGTTAAGAATACAGTTATAGACAGAAGAAGGATTGCTTTCATCAAAAAATAAATAATCTTCAACATTTCTTTGTTCAATTTTATCATATTTATTTTTATATCCCTCAATTGCACCAGCAGCAGATAAAACTGATTCCCATTCATTATTATAACCACTAGGATTTGGAAACAGAGACATTCTATATCCAACATCTAAAAGTCTAGCTGTTGTTTCAGCTCTTTCCATATAACGACTTATCCAATAAAGATATTCAGCAGTTCTACTTAACATTTTTATACCTCACTCTGCTAAGACCCAAGTATCCTTAACTCCTCCACCCTGGCTAGAGTTTACTACAAATGAACCTTCATTCATTGCAACTCTTGTTAGACCACCAGAACTTAATTGAGCCTGTTCCCCGATTAAACAAAACGGTCGTAAATCTACTCTTCTTCCTTCAACTTGATTTTTAATAAGTGTTGGTGAAAATGAAAGATCAAGTAAAGGTTGAGCTATATATCCTTTTGGATTTGTTGAGAGTTTAGTTTTAAATTCATCTATAGAAGATTTAGAAGATTTTGGACCTATTAACATTCCATAACCTCCGGATCCATCAACCTCTTTTACAACAAGTTTATTTATATTATCTAAAACATATTTTAATTCTTGTTCCTTTTCACAATTCCAAGTTTCAACATTATCTAAGATTGGTTGCTCACCTAGATAAAATTTAATCATCTCAGGAACGTAAATGTAAATAGCTTTGTCGTCAGCTATTCCAGAGCCGGGAGCGGAACAAATATTCACTCCTCCAGTTCTATAAACATCCATTATACCTGGTATACCGATTACAGATTGAGGATTAAAACAGAGAGGATCTAAAAAATCATCGTCTATCCTTCTATAAACAACATCTACTCTTTTTGGGCCATCAACTGTTTTCATATAAAGGTATTTTCCTTCAACAAATAAATCTGTTGACTCAACCATCTCAATACCCATTTGATCTGATAGAAAACTATGTTCGTAATAAGCACTATTTAAAGGGCCAGGTGTAAGTAAGACACATACGGGTTCTGGATTTTCGCATTTAATAGGGGCTAAACTCATCAGGGTTTGCAAAAGTCTTGTTGGGTAGTCGTCTATTGGTGTTACTCTGTTGTTCTGAAATAAATCAGGAAACATTCGCATCATTATTTCTCTATTTTCTAGCATGTAGGAAACACCACTAGGAGTTCGACAGTTATCTTCTAAAACAAAATAGTCGTTTGGTCCTGTTCTCACTAAATCTATACCAATTATAGGGCTATAAATATCTCTAGGTGGAGAAAACCCAAACATTGAAGGTTCAAATGATTTTTTTTTATAAATAATTTCTTTAGGAATTATATTTGCTTTTATTATTTCACCTTGAGTATAAATATCAGCTAGAAACGCATTAAGTGCTTTAGCTCTCTGGAGTACTCCTCTTTCTAATCTTAACCATTCTGTATAAGTAAATATTCTTGGAATTAGATCAAAAGGAATAATTCTTTCCCTTGATGTTTCATTGTTTGTTGAGAATGTTATGCCAATATTTCTAAAGTGAGTTTCAGCTTCTGCGTTCTTTTCAAGAATAACTTTAGAAGTCATCTGATCCAACCATTCATTAATATTATTATAATGATTTCTTATAACAGACTCAGATTGGTACATCTCATTATACATTAGTAAGCAAGCCTCGTGATTTTTAATAGGAATAATTTTTTAGACCAAAACCTTTTTACCATAGTTATAACAAACCTTTCTTATCCGTTATAATTCATGCTTAGCTATGGAAATTAAATAATAAGATCCGCGTTCCTTCAGCATTAGCTTACTTCCGATCTGTTAGTACAGATTGAACGATTTAATAACTTGCATGCGTTCCTTCAACTTTCGTTTACTTCCGTTTTGAATTACTCAAAATGAACGATGAAAAACTAATAATAAAACTTATTGATATTATAAAATGATTAAGATTATTATCTAATATGCAAATTTTGCATATTTAAAAAAAATAAGGTTTAGTTTGATAATCTAGATATTATTATTCAAGACTAATGT
>CACJZA010000023.1 GCA_902597795.1 uncultured Alphaproteobacteria bacterium
GTTTACGATATCTTCAAAGTCTTCTAGGCCAACAGACAATCTAATCATATCATGAGATAACCCAGCAAATTTTAAAGTTGCCTCATCCATTTGTGAGTGAGTTGCTGATGCCGGATGGATAACTAATGTTCTTGCATCACCTACATTTGCTAAATGCGATGCAAGCTTAACATTATTAATAAACGCAGCACCTGCTTCTTTTCCACCTTTAATTCCAAAGGCAATCATTGATCCAGTTCCCTTAGGAAGAATTTTTTCTGCTAGTTCCTTGTCAGGATGTCCTGGTGCACTTGCATGTGAAACCCAAGCGACACTTTCATGATTAGATAAATACTCAACCATCTTTAAAGCATTAGAGCAATGTTTTTCCATACGAAGAGAAAGAGTTTCAAGTCCGTGTAAAATGTTCCATGCATTTTGAGGAGCTAAGCAAGGTCCCATGTCTCTCATTCCTTCAGCTCTTGCCATCATTGTAAATGCTGTTGGGCCAAATTCTTCTGCAAATGATAATCCGTGATAGCCTTCATACGGTTCTGTCATTGATGGAAACTTATCATTTTGCATCCAATCAAATGTTCCACCTTCAACTAAAATACCAGCCATAGAAGAACCATTACCACTCATCCATTTAGTTAATGAGTGAACTACAAGATCAGCACCGTGTTCAAAAGGTCGGCATAAATATGGAGTTTGATACGTACTATCAATAATAAGTGGAATGCCAGCTTCTTTTGCTATGTTTGAAACTTCAGGCATGTTCATCAATTCATTACCAGGATTACCAACAAGCTCACCAAAAATTCCTTTAGTATTTGGTTGAATAGCTTTTTTAAAACCTTCTGTATCTCTTGGTTTTACAAAAGTTGTTTTAATACCAAACTTAGGAAGCGTTAATCTAAATAAA
Organism: uncultured Alphaproteobacteria bacterium; assembly: GCA_902597795.1. Classification (GTDB taxonomy): domain Bacteria; phylum Pseudomonadota; class Alphaproteobacteria; order HIMB59; genus CACPNW01. The sequence goes on from CACJZA010000023.1 coordinate 905, forward strand.
TTTACAGTTCCACCGTAAAGCTGAGAAGAAACAACCATGTGATCACCAGCGTTACAAAGAGTCATAATAGTTAAAAATATTGCACTCATTCCTGATGCAGTTGCAAGAGCAGCTGTTCCTCCTTCAAGTGCACAAACTCTTTCTTCTAGAACTTGAACTGTTGGGTTGGACATACGACTATAAATATGACCACCTCTTTCTAAATTAAAAAGTGCTGCTGCATGGTCAACATCATCAAACATGTATGAAGTTGTTTGATAAATTGGTACTTGTCTTGAGCCAGCATTTTTGCTCGGTTGATAACCGGCATGTAGACTAAGTGTGTCAAATTTATAAGTTTTTGGATCCATTTATAACTCCTTTGCTTTTGTTCTTAATTCAAACTTTTGTATCTTCCCAGTTGAAGTTTTTGGTAGTTCACCAAAGATTACATGCTTTGGCCTTTTAAATCCAGCCATATTTTCTTTGCAAAACTGAATTATATCCTCTTCTGTGGCATTTTTTCCAGGTGCTAGTTCTACGAAAGCACAAGGTGTTTCACCCCACTTTTCATCTGGTTTGGCGACTACTGCAACCAAGGAAACAGCTGGATGTTTTGCAACAACATTTTCCACTTCCACAGATGAAATATTTTCTCCACCAGAAATTATAATATCTTTCGATCTATCTTTTATTTGAATATATCCATCAGGATAGACAACAGCCAAATCACCAGAGTGAAACCATCCTTTTTTCATGGATGTTTCAGTCGCCTCTTTATTTTTGTAATATCCTTTCATTACAACATTACCTCGAATTAAAATCTCTCCCATGGTTTCTCCATCCATTGGAACTTTTTCATAGGTCTCTGGATCTGCAACACAAACTTCTTCAGTATTTGGATAACGAACACCTTGTCTTGCTTTAATATCAGCTTTTTTAGATTTTGATTGTGATTCCCATTCTTCATTCCAAGCGCATTGAAGAATATGGCCGTATGTTTCAGTTAACCCATATACATGCATAACTTCAAAACCTAAGTTATCCATCTTTTCAAGAATTGCACTCGTTGGTGGAGCTCCAGCAGTTAATACATATACTTTATGATTTATTTCTTTTTTATCTTTCTCATCTGCGTTAGCAATTAAACTTAAAACTATAGGAGCACCTCCAAAATGAGTTACTTTATATTTATCTATTAAGTTATAAATATCTTTTGCAACAATGTATCTGCAGCAAATAATCTTTGCATGTATTAAAGCAGCTGTCCAAGGATAACCCCATCCGTTACAGTGGAACATTGGAACGGTATAAAGAAATGTTAATTTATTAGGCATGTTCCATGCCGTAACACTTCCTGTTGACATTAAATATGATCCACGGTGGTGATACACAACGCCTTTTGGTTTACCAGTTGTGCCTGATGTATAGCTTAGTGAGATTGCTTGCCATTCATCTTCAGGTAAAGACCAATTATAATTATCATTACCCGTTTGTAAAAATTCTTCATATGTCATTTCTCCAATTTGTTCACCCTCACCATCTTTAAAAACTGCCTGATCATCATGAATATCAATAATAGGAATATTCTTCCCATATATTTGCAAAGCTTTTTTCATTGTAGGTGAAAATTGAGTATCAGTTATAAGAAGTTTTGCATCACTATGATCTAAAATATATGCAATTGTTTCTGCGTCAAGTCTGGTATTGATCGTATTAATAACACCACCAGTCATTGGGATAGAATAATGTGCTTCGAATAATTCCGGAGTATTTGCCGCTATGATTGAAACGGTACTTCCTTTTGTAATTCCTTTTTTTGCTAATGCACTAGCAAACTTGGTACATCGATTATAGGTTTCAAGCCAAGTGTAACTTCTTTTTCCATAAACTAAGGAGTCATAGTTTGGATAAATATCTTTCACACGAGTTATAAAACTTAATGGTGATAGTGGAACAAAATTGGCTGAATTTTTATCAAGGTTTGTATCAAAGTTACTCATTTGTTTCCTAAAAGGATCAAATACTACAAGAAATTAATTTAATTTACTAATGGTTTTCCAGTTTCAAGTGTATGTTTTATTCGCTCTTGAGTTTTAGGCATCTGGATAAGTCTCATGAAAGCTTCTAATTCTAGATTATAAAGATCATCTTCACTTAATTCATTATCAATATTTGTATTTCCACCACTTAGTACAAAAGCAATTTGCTTACCTACTTCTAATCCGTGGTCTAAAATTTTATTTTCATTATATAGTGCTTCAAGTTTTTCAAACATTTTATCTCTGACAGCACTACCGCCTAAATTGAATTTAGGTTGAGATGGTTTTTCATACCCTCCCTCAATATTATTTAATAAATCGATAGCCGTTGATAATTGTCTGTCTCTATTTATTACCACTTTATCCTTTTCTAAAAAGAATTGATTTGGTAGCGCTTCATTTGGTGAGGTAGCAGTAATAGCATAACCAATAAGATCAAAAACTTTCATAGAAGCATGTTCAGAATTTTCTTTACCCTCTGGAGTTTGTAACCAACGCCACAGCATTTCCTTACAACCCCCACCAGCAGGAATGAGTCCAACTAAAGATTCAACTAGTCCAAGAACAACATTTGTATGAGCAACGTTATAATCACAATGCAATACCACTTCAAAACCACCTCCAATAGCAAGCCCTGATGGCGCAGCAATAAAAGGCTTATCTGCATATTTTATTGTTTTACACGTTTGTTGGAAATCAATTATAAATTTTTCAATTTTAGACCATTCATTATTTTTAGCAAATTCCATTACATAATTTAAATTTACACCAGCAGAAAATTGCATTGCATCATTAATCACAATTGTGCTTTTATTATTTTGAGCAGCTTTTTTTAAAGCTAACATAGAGTCAGTATCTAAAGCGTTTGCCTTAGTAGTAAATTCAACAACCTGATAAGATGCAGCATTTTTAACATTAGCAGAAGGGTTCTCAAAAGTTTTTTGTAAATTTAGCGATCTTAAATTATCAATACTTGAATCTAAATATCCAGGTCTTTTATTAAATTTAAAAATTCCCTTTAAATCTTTAAAGAAGTTAATATCAGTATTTTGATCAATAAAATTTTTTGTATCTATATTTGAAAGCATTTCAAAAGGGCCAACAGTCCAATTAAAACCTAATCTTAGTGCATCATCTATATCTATATATTTTGATGATACATCAGGGATTAAATATGCAGCATACCTAATTACTTTTGTCAGAATTGATTTTGCATATTCACCGTATTTGTCTTTTCTTTGGATAAGTTTATTTATGTCAATTTTATCTCCAATACCCAAATTAATTTTGTGACTTGGGTGATACTCGCCAGTTTCTAAATTAATAGCTTCAAGAATTTTTTTTCCATCAGATTTATTCATTCTATAAAAACCGCCCTTACCTTTTCTTCCTGTATACCCAGTTTCAATAAGTTTTCTAACCAATGGAATCTCTTGTGCGACCTCATGAAAAGGATCTTCTTTTGGGAGTTCTTTGATAAAACTTTTTAAAACATCAGCCATCAAATCAATACCGATTAAATCGTATAGTCCAAAAATTCCAGTCTTTGGGATACCCATAGGTCTTCCAAATACTGCATCGGCCTCTTCAATTGATATCTTCATTTTAAAAGCTTCAGTCATAGCAACTTGCATTGCATAAACTCCAATTCTGTTTCCGATAAATCCTGGAGTGTCGTTACAAATAATTACACCTTTACCAAGTTTTTCATCACAAAATTTTTTTAATAAATTTATTTTTTCAATGTCATTAATTTCTTCAGTTACTATCTCGAGCAATGCCATATATCGAACTGGGTTAAAAAAATGAGTAATGCAAAAATTTTTTTTCATTTCATCTGACATATTTGCTGATAAAATTTTTAATGGAATTGTAGATGTATTAGATGAAATTATAGAATTGTTCTTTCTTGTAGTCTGAATTTTATCATAAATGTTGTGTTTAATATCTATTCTCTCAACAACAGCCTCCACAACCCAATCAGCTTCGGCGACTTCATTAAAGTCGTCCTCAATATTTCCAACCTTAATTAATTCTGCTTTGTTTTTTTCTACTAAAAGTGGAGGTCGTGATTTTTTAATTCTTTCTTTAGCATTTTCTGTAATTTGGTTTTTAGATCCTTCTTTTGAAGGTAAGTCTAGAAGTGTTACATCAATACTAGCATTTGCTATTTGGGCTGCAATTCCACTGCCCATAGTGCCAGATCCTATTACTACTACTTTTTTAATATTCATGTGAGTACTATAAAGCTGAGCTTATATAAGAAAAATTTGCCGTATGAAAATAATTTAAGCATAAGAGTGGAAATTAATATAAATATCTCTTATAGGCGCGCAAAATGAAAAAAAATCCTTCAAGAAATGTCCATTTTTCAAAAGGACCTAGTGAGATTTTAGATGCAATTAATTCATCTATAGATATCGATCAACGTCTGTATAAAGAAGATATTACTGGGTCAATAGCGCATGCTAGAATGCTCGGTAAACAAAAAATAATAAATAAAAAAGAACAAAGTGCAATAGTCTCTGGGCTTAAAGCAATTGAAAGAGATATTGAAAAAAATAAGGTCGTATTTTCAAAAAAACTTGAAGATATTCATATGAACATTGAAAGTTTATTATTTAAGAAAATTGGAAAAGTTGCAGGAAAGCTTCATACTGCAAGATCTAGAAATGATCAGGTAGTAACTGATTTAAAATTATGGATTAAAAAAGAATCTAAAATTTTAGATAGTGAACTAAAAAAATTTCAGAGAACTTTAATTAATATTGCAACAAAAAATACTGAAACAATTATGCCAGGCTACACTCATTTACAGATTGCTCAACCAATAACATTGGCTCATCATGTTTTAGCTTACGTTGAAATGATTGGTAGAGACAGAACAAGACTTGAAGATTGTTTATATCGTCTTAATGAAAACCCATTAGGAGCAGCTGCGCTTGCAGGTACCTCTTTTCCTATTGATAGAAAATATACATCTAAAGAATTAGGTTTTAGAGAGCCAACAAAAAATGCCATGGATACAGTCTCAGATAGAGACTTTGTAATTGAATTTTTATTTGTTCTATCATTAATTGCTGTTCATTTATCAAAAATAGCAGAGGAAATAGTACTTTGGTCAAATCAACAATTTAATTTTATAAATTTACCAGATGATCTTTCAACTGGCAGTTCAATTATGCCTCAGAAAAAAAATCCTGATGGCGCAGAACTTGTTAGAGGAAAAACAAGTATTATCATTAGTAATTTAAGTACAATGCTTAATATTATTAAAGGGTTACCACTTTCCTATAGTAAAGACTTACAAGACGATAAAGAAATAACATTTAATTCATACGACAATGTTTCTTTGTGTATAAAAGTTATGAATGAAATTTTATCAAAATCTACATTCAACAAAACTAGAATGAAAGAGTTGATTGATAATTCAAATGCAACCGCTACAGATTTGGCTAATTGGTTAGTTCAAAAACTTAGATTTTCATTTAGAGATGCTTATATTGTGACAGGAAAGATTGTTTCTTATTGTTCAAAACAAAATAGAAACATAGATTCATTATCTCTTGATGAATTAAAAAAATTTGACAAAAATATAACAGCTGACGCAAAAAAAGTGCTATCAGCTACTAACAGTGTTAAATCAAAATCAAGTTTTGGGGGTACGGCTCCTGAAATTACTAAAAAAATGATAAAACTTATTATAAAAAAATATTTATAATGATCAGAATAATATTATTCTCATTTTTGTTGTTTACTTTTAGCTGTGGTAAAGTTGGTCCTTTAAGTTTACCAGAAGATCAAGTAGACAAATCCGTAATTACATATCCATGTGATGAAGCATGTTTAGAGAAATTAGAAGAAGAGAAAAAACGTCAACAATCCGTTATTATAAACACTGAATAAATGCTCACTTATAAAAATAATGACCCGTATATTGAGGGCACTTCTCTATATGACTTGGTGAAAGTTTGTGAAACACCTTTTTACGTATACTCACAAGAAAAAATTATTAATCAAGTTAATAAAACTAAAGAAATTTTAGGTAATAATATTTTTTATTCAATTAAGTCTAATTCAAATCAAGCTATTTTGAAATTAATGAACTCGTTAGATATTGGAGCAGATGTAGTGTCAGTTGGTGAATTAAAAAGAGCTTTGGAAGCTGGTTTCGATCCAAATAAAATAATTTTTGAAGGTGTTGGAAAATCTGAACAAGACTTACTCTATGCTATACATAAAAATATACGTTTAATTAATACTGAATCTTTAGAAGAAATAAAACTTCTCGATAATTTAGCAAATGAAAAAAATAAAATCGTTGATGTTGGTGTTAGACTTAATCCAGATGTTGATGGTGAAACTTTAAGTAAAATTTCAACAGGAAAAAAAACTGATAAGTTTGGTATAGAATTCGATAACATAGATAAAATTATCAAATTAGTTAAAAGTTGCAAAAGTTTAAATTTAATTGGTATTAGTTGTCATATTGGAAGTCAAATTAGTAAAATTGAGGCCTATAAAAATACATTTTCTCAAATGAAAATGGCTGCAGATAAATTTATTGAATCAGGTATTAATATTAAACATGTAGATTTGGGAGGAGGTTTTCATGTTAAATATGAAGTCTCTGA
>CACJZA010000024.1 GCA_902597795.1 uncultured Alphaproteobacteria bacterium
TATTTTAGCAATATTTCTTTCAATTGGTTTATTAAGTGTAAAAGGATTAAACCTAGGGATTGATTTTAAAGGAGGTACATTAATAGAAGTTAGTACAAAAAATACCTCAATTGGAGAGTTAAGAGAAATTTTATCTTCTTCTTATGGTGATGTATCTTTACAAGAATTTGGTGATGAAAATATTATTTTAATTAGACTTCAAAATAAAAGTAATCAAGAAAGCATTGAGACAGTTAATTCTGTCAAAAATTTAATTCAAGATAAAGTTGTTGAGTTTAGAAGATCTGAATTTGTAGGACCTACAATTAGTTCTGAGTTATTGTTTCGGGGGTTTCAAGCTGTCTCCTTTGCATTAATTGCTATTTTAATTTATATTTGGTTGAGATTTGAATGGCAATTTGGTTTTGGTGCCGTTGTTGCTTTAACTCATGATGTATTATTTACCCTAGGTTTGCTATCAATTTTAAATGTAGAATTTTCTCTTTCAACAATAGCAGCAATTCTTACAATTGCTGGTTATTCAATTAATGATACAGTTGTAATTTTTGACAGGGTTCGCGAAAATTTAAGAAAATATAAAAAGTTAGAGTTAGTAGATCTGTTCAACCTATCTGTTAACAACACTCTATCAAGAACAATAATGACAAGTTTAACAACTCTTCTTGCTTTAGTATCTTTATTTATTTTTGGAGGAGAGGTTATTAGACCTTTCGCATTAACAATGATTATTGGCGTAATAATTGGGACATACTCATCAGTATTCATTGCGGTCCCAACTTTATTAATCTTTAAGTTTAGACCGCAAGATGAGGATGATTAAGCGTTATTTAAGTTTTCTGTAACTTTTTCCCAATTAACTAAATTATCTATAAAAGCTTTTAAATAATCAGGTCTTCTGTTTCTATAATCAATATAATATGAGTGCTCCCAAACATCACATCCAAGTAGAGGAGTGTGACCATGTACGATTGGGTTTTCTCCATTTGGTGTTTTAGTAATTTCTAATTTTCCATTATTTAGAACTAACCAACACCAACCTGACCCAAATTGACCAATGCCTGCATTTATAAAATCTTCTTTCATTTTTTCTACTGAACCAATATCTGAAACTATTTTATTTTCGAGTTCAGAGGGAATTTTTCCTTCTGGATTATTTTTCATCACTTCCCAAAAATGAACATGATTTATATGTTGTGCCACATTGTTGAATACTGGAGCATTTTTTTGATAAGAGTTGATAACAATATCATTAACGTTATCATCTGCTATATTTTGTTCTTTAATAAACTTATTTCCATTAGTAATGTAAGCCATGTGGTGCTTATCATGATGCAACTCTAAAGTTTCAGCCGACATATACGGCATTAGAGCATCTTTACTGTAGGGTAGATCTGGTAACTCTAGATTTATCATTTTATTTCCTTTAATTTATAAAATTTTCTTTAAAAATTCACCTGTAAAGCTTTTTTTATTATTTGCAATATCTTCGGGTGTGCCGGTACCAACAATTTGACCACCATTTACACCTCCCAGAGGACCCAGATCAATTATATGATCAGCTGTTTTAATAACATCAAGATTATGCTCAATAACGATTACAGTATTACCTTCATCAACAAGTGTATGAAGAATTTTAAGTAATTTTTTAACATCATCAAAATGAAGACCGGTTGTTGGTTCATCTAGAATATATAGTGTTTTTCCTGTTGATCTTTTTGATAATTCTTTTGATAATTTTATTCTTTGTGCTTCTCCACCTGATAAAGTAGTAGCTGATTGACCTATTTTTATATAATCTAATCCCACATCCATTAAGGTTTGTAATTTATGTTTTATTGCAGGAATCTTATCAAAAAATTTATAACCTTCCTCAACAGTCATCTCTAAAACATCAGAAATAGATTTATCTTTATATTTTACTTCTAAAGTCTCTCTATTGTACCTTTTACCTTTGCAGATATCACACTCAACATAAACATCAGCTAAAAAATGCATTTCTATTTTTTTTACCCCATCACCTTCACATGACTCACATCTGCCACCCTTAACATTAAAAGAAAAACGACCTGGTTTATAGCCTCTAGCATTTGATTCATTTAAATTTGCAAACCAATCTCTAATAGGGGTAAAGCATCCTGTATATGTTGCCGGATTTGATCTCGGTGTTCTTCCAATAGGTGATTGATCGATATCAATTACTTTATCGATATGATTAATGCCTTTAAAGTTAAAACGACTTTCATCTTTATTTAAAGATTTATTGAAATACTCATCTAACCTTTGATACAATGTATCAATTATCAATGAAGATTTACCACTTCCAGATACACCCGTAACAGTAATAAAATTTCCTAAAGGTAAAGTGATATTAAGATTATCTAAGTTGTTTGTTTTTATTTTATTAAGTTTGAAAACTTTGTTTTTATTAAATTTTCTTCTATTTTTTGGAACTTCTATCTTTAAGGATTTGTTCAAATATTTTGCTGTCAAACTTTTATTATTTTTTAGGATTTTTTTAAGTCCTCCTTCTGCAATAATATGACCTCCATTAACTCCTGCTTTAACACCAATATCAATTATATGATCAGATTGTCTAATTGCATCCTCATCATGCTCAACAACAATTACTGTATTTCCTAAATCTCTTAATCTAAATAAAGTTTCAATTAGTTGTTGATTATCTTTTTGATGTAATCCAATTGATGGCTCATCCAAAACATATAAAACACCCGTTAAACCTGAACCAATTTGACTTGCCAATCTAATTCTTTGACTCTCACCACCAGACAATGTTTTACTAGCTCTTGCTAATGATAAATAATCTAAACCGACTCTATTTAAAAAAACTAATCTATCCTTAATTTCTTTAATTACTCCTTCTGCAATTTTTTTATTATTTTTGTCAAGTTTACCTTCAAGTGATGAAAACCAGCTTAAACACTCACTAATTGATTTTTTTGTAATGTTACCAATATGATTTTCATCAATTCTTACAGCTAAAGCTTTCTCATTAAGGCGGTAACCTTTACAAACTTCACAGTCTCTTTCAGATAAATATTTTTCTAATTCATATTGAAGCCACCATCTCTCAGTTTCTTCATATTTTCGATCAATAAAGTTAATTATACCCTCAAAATCATATAAAAAATTTAATTCACCGTTTTCATCTCCATAAAGAATAATATTTTTTACTTTTTTTGGAATTTGACTCCATGGAACATGTTTCTTTACTTTAAATTGTTTTAAAATTTTATCTATTGTTTCAACAAAATATTTTTTTTGATAACCAAATACTTTTGTTTCCCACGGCTTAATCGCTCCATCAGATATTGATCTTGTCTCATCGGGCACAATTTTGTTTTCATCAAAATATTTTTCAACTCCTAGTCCATCACATTCAGAACAAGCACCTTGCGGAGCGTTAAAACTAAATAATCTAGGTTCAATTTCTTCAATACTAAATCCAGATACAGGGCATGCAAATTTTGATGAAAATATGGATATTTTATTTGTGTCTAGATTCTCTAAATATAACAAACCATCAGAAAGTGTTAACGCAACTTCTATACTTTCACTCAGTCTTTGTTGGATGTTTTTTTTTACAACAAGTCGATCAATTACAACATCAATATTGTGTTTAAAATTCTTTTTAAGTGAAGGTACTTCATCAATATCATAAACAACATTATCTACTTTAAGACGTTGATAACCTCTTTTTTTTAAATCTTCTATTTCTTTTCGATATTCACCTTTTCTATCCCTAACTATTGGAGATAAAATATAAATTCTCTTATCAATATTATTTTTAATTATAAGATCAGTCATTTCACTTACTGATTGTGATTTAATTGGTTTACCTGTTGTTGGAGAGTAAGGAACGCCAACTCTTGCATATAAAACTCTAAGGTAGTCATAAATTTCAGTAACAGTTCCAACTGTACTTCTTGGATTTTTTTGTGTTGTTTTTTGTTCAATAGAAATAGCTGGTGATAGACCGTCAATGCTATCTACATCGGGCTTATTCATCATTTGAAGAAATTGCCTTGCATATGCAGAAAGACTTTCAACATATTTTCTTTGTCCCTCAGAATAAATTGTATCAAATGCTAATGTCGATTTTCCTGAACCACTTACACCAGTTATTACTACGAGTTTATTTTTTGGTATTTCTAAGTTTATATTTTTGAGATTGTGCTCTCTTGCACCTTTTATAACAATTTTATCTAAATTCATGAATATTAGTGTTATCTAATAACGTTAATATGTTATATGGATATATATAGAAATCTTATGGTTGGTAGTGTTAATAAAACAATTTTATTAGGAAACTTGGGAAGAGATCCTGAGATAAGGTCTATGCAATCTGGAGCAAAAATGGCTTCATTTTCAATTGCAACATCAAAAAGATGGAAAGATAGAAATACTCAAGAACAAAAAGAAAAAACATCTTGGCATAACATTGTTGTTTTTGGAGACGGCTTAGTAAATATTGTAGAAAAATATGTAAAAAAAGGATCAAAAATTTATGTTGAAGGAGAGCTTCAAACAAGGAAATGGCAAGATAAAGATGGAAATGAAAGATACACTACAGAGGTCATTTTACAGGGATATAATTGTAATTTAACTCTTTTAGACAGCAGAAATAGTAATTCTCAAGTATCAGATAATTCACAAGAAATGGATCAATCTAAGCCAATTGAAGACAATTCTTTTGGAAATCAATCAAGTGATTCTGATGATTTAGATGAAGATATACCTTTTTAAATATTTATATTAGATATTATTATTTAATTACTGAAAAATATAGTTTTTTTAATATAATTTAATCATTTATTTATATTGGTTTAAATTGTGGTTTTTGATATAAAAATTCTTAACTTTTCTTAGAAAACTTGGATTTTTTTAGTGCCTGACGATATAGATACATCAAATAACGACAATCAAGAACCTACTAATATACCTTCAGTAAGTTTAGAGCGTGAAATGCAAAAATCCTACCTGGATTACGCAATGTCTGTAATAGTTAGTAGGGCACTTCCAGACTGTAGAGATGGTTTAAAGCCAGTTCACAGAAGAATATTGTATTCTATGAGTGAGTCAGGATACAATTTTAATAAACCATACAAAAAATCTGCAAGAATAGTAGGTGATGTAATGGGTAAATATCATCCTCACGGAGACTCAGCAATTTACAATTCTATGGTTAGAATGGCACAAGATTTTTCTATGCGATTAGAGTTAGTTGATGGTCAAGGAAATTTTGGATCTTTAGATGGAGATCCTCCCGCAGCAATGAGATACACTGAAGCACGACTTGCTAAAGTATCCGAGAGACTTGTTGAAGATATTGATAAAAATACCGTTTCGTTTCAACCTAATTATGATGACACAACAAAAGAACCCTCAGTCTTGCCATCTCAATTCCCAAATCTTTTAGTTAATGGTGCGTCGGGAATTGCAGTTGGAATGGCAACTAATATTGCCCCACATAACTTAGGAGAAGTAATAGATGCATCTTTATATCTTATTAAAAATCCAGATTGTAATATCTCAGATCTTCAAAAATATATTTTTGGTCCTGATTTTCCAACAGGAGGTCAAATAATTGGTAAAAAAGGCATAACTGAAGCATTTGAAACTGGAAAAGGAGGGTGTGTAGTTAGATCGAAAACTAGTATTGAAAATTTTAAAAAGGATCGAGAGGCAATTATTCTCCACGAAATACCTTACCAGGTTAATAAATCAAAATTATTAGAAAGAATTGCAGAAATTGTAAAAAATGGAATTGTTGAAGGAATTTCAGATTTAAGAGATGAGTCAGATAGAAACGGTGTTAGGGTTGTGATAGAATTAAAAAAGGATGTAGACTCAAATATTATTCTCAATCAATTATATAAACACACTTTAATTCAAACGACATTCAATTCAAATATGCTTGCTTTAAATAAAGGTAAGCCAGAACAAATGAATTTAAAAGAAATTTTATCTTCATTTTTAGATTTTAGAGAAGAAGTAATAATAAAAAGAACATTATTTGACCTTAATAAAGCTAGAGAAAAAGCTCATATTTTAGTTGGATTGGTTGTTACTAATGAGCATATTGATGAAATTATAGAATTAATAAAAAGTTCAAAAGATACAAAAGAAGCAAAAGAAAAATTAATTAAAAAGAAATGGAAAGTATCTAAACAAAATCTTAATTTTATTAAATCAGTTGAGGATGATACTGTAGAGTTAAAAAACAACACTTTCAATTTTTCTGAAGCACAGGCTAAAGCTATTTTAGAATTAAGATTACAAAAATTAACTGCTTTAGAAAGAGAAGATATACAAAAAGATTTAG
>CACJZA010000025.1 GCA_902597795.1 uncultured Alphaproteobacteria bacterium
GTGTTTTTGGCAAAGGTGCAACCAGATGGATTAATTTATTTGGCTTTAGTATCCAGCCTTCAGAATTAATAAAAATAACTATTATACTTGCACTGGCAAGATTTTATCATGATTTAAAATTTGATGAAATTAAAAGAATAAAAAATTTATTTTTTCCAATTTTAATTTTGTTTTTACCTTTTGCTTTGGTAGTTATTCAACCTGATCTTGGAACTGCTTTAAGTATAGCAATGCTTGGAATTTTTATTCTATTTGCAAGTGGAATAAGGATTTGGAAGTTTGTACTAGGCTTTTTTGTTTTAATTTTATCAATTCCTTTGTCATTAAATTACTTACAACCATATCAAAAAGATAGAATTTTTTCTTTTTTAAACCCTGAAGCAGATGCTCTTGGAAGAGGGTATCAACTTATACAATCAAAAATTGCTTTAGGATCTGGCGGTCTAACTGGTAAAGGATTTTTGGAAGGCTCTCAATCTTACTTGCAGTATTTGCCTGAAAAACAAACTGATTTTATTTTTACTTTAATTGGAGAAGAATTTGGTTTTATTGGTACTATGTTTATGATTTTATTATTTCTATTATTAATATCAGTCTGTTTTTATATAAGTATTAAATCAAACCATATTTTTGGAAGAATTCTCTCAATAGGTGTTGGCAGCAATTTATTTATATATGTGATTATGAACATATCTATGGTATCTGGATTAATGCCTGTTGTTGGAATTCCATTACCTTTGGTTTCTTATGGGGGATCAGCAATGCTTGCTATAATTATATCTCTAGGATTAGTTCTTAATGCAGAATTGAATGGAAATTTAAAAAAATTACATAATGCTTAAAATAAATAATGTTAATAAATTTTTTGGAGGATTACAAGCAGTCCATAACGCATCAATGAAAGTTGAGATGGGTTCAATTACAGGTTTAATAGGTCCAAATGGAGCAGGAAAAACAACATTATTCAATACTATTGCAGGATTATATCATCCAGATGAAGGAAATATAATTCTTAATAATGAAGATATTTCTTTGTTAAAACCTCACGAATTATTTGCTAAAGGAGTACTAAGAACTTTTCAAATTGCTCACGAATTTTCTACTTTAACTGTTCTTGAAAATTTAATGATGGTGCCACCAAATCAATTTGGTGAAAAATTATCATACGCTTTATTAAGTAATTCAAAAGTAAAACAACAAGAAGAAGAAATAAGACAAAAAGCTGTCGATGTAATAAATTTTTTAAATTTAAGTCACTTAACTCAAGAACTTGCAGGCAATTTGTCTGGGGGTCAAAAAAAACTACTTGAGTTAGGAAGAACTATGATGGTTGATCCTCAAATTGTTTTACTTGATGAGGTGGGGGCTGGAGTAAACCGAACACTCCTTAATGAGATTACTGATGCAATTTTAAGATTAAATAAAGAAAAGAATTACACTTTTTTTGTAATTGAACATGATATGGACCTTATAGAAAAAATTTGCGATCCTGTAATTGTAATGGCTGAAGGTTCGGTTTTATTTGAAGGAAATTTTAATGAAGTTAAAAATAACGATACAGTTATAGAAGCTTATTTAGGTAAAGGTATTAATAAGAATTAGAATTATATGAATAATTTAGTCGGTAAAAATTTAACTGCTGGATATGGAGGAGTTGATATTATTAATGATATTAATCTAGAAGTCAATGAAGGTGAAATTGTTGTCATCGTTGGTCCAAATGGAGCAGGGAAATCAACAGCAATGAAAGCACTACTTGGTATGTTAAGTTTAACCTCAGGTTGTGTTGAATATTCAAATAAAGAAATTTCATCAATGTTACCTCAAAATAGAATTAATTTAGGATTGGCATTTGTTCCTCAAACTAACAATGTATTTACTGGTATGACAGTAGAAGAAAATTTAGAAATGGGAGGGTTTTTAAGAGAGGATGACATTATTAATACAATTAATGATGTTTATGATCTTTTTCCTATTTTAAAAGAAAAAAGAAATCAAAGTGCAGGAGAATTATCAGGAGGTCAAAGACAACAAGTAGCTTTTGGAAGAGCTCTTATGACTCAACCTAAAATTTTGATGTTAGATGAACCAACTGCAGGAGTATCACCAATTGTAATGGATGAGTTATTTTCAAGAATTATAGAAGTTCGTAAAACTGGTGTTGGCATACTAATGGTTGAACAAAATGCAAAACAAGCACTTGGTATTGCTGATAGAGGGTACGTATTAGTAAATGGAAAAAATAGTAGAGAAGGTACAGGTGAAGAACTATTAAATAATCCAGAAGTTAGAAAGTCTTTTTTAGGAGGTTAAAATGATTGATTTTCTAAATTCTATAATTGTACTTCTAAATTTTATTATAATTCCAGGTATTTCTTATGGCTCTCAACTTGCACTTGGTGCACTTGGAGTTACATTTGTTTATGCTATACTTCGTTTTGCCAATTTTGCACATGGAGAAATCATGTCATTTGGAGCGATGATAACAATTTTATTTACGTGGTTATTTCAATCACAAAATATTGGTTTAGGAATTCTCCCTACTGCTTTGTTGGCGTTACCTATAGGAATAATAGCAACTATTATCTTATGCATTATTTCTGATAAAATTGTTTTTCAATATTACAGATATCAAAAAAGTGTTCCTGTTGTTTTAGCAATGGTTTCAATAGGGGTTATGTTCGTAATTAATGCAATAATAAGAATCATAATTGGAACTGAAACTATAAAATTTTCCGATGGACAGAAATTTATATTGAAAGCCAAACAGTTTAAAGTAATGACAGGTTTAAATGAAGGATTAGCAATAAAATCTTCTCAAGTTATCACAATATTAATTACTGTATTACTTTTAACTTTTACATTCTGGTTTTTGCAAAAAACAAAAACTGGAAAATCAATGAGAGCATTTTCTGATAATGAAGATTTAGCATTATTGTCAGGTATTAATCCTGATAGAGTAGTATTCACTACTTGGATTATTGTAGGAGTCTTAGCTTGTGTTGCGGGAACACTTTATGGTTTAGATAAAAGTTATAAACCTATTATTTATCTCAATTTAGTCTTGCCAATATTTGCTTCAGCAATTGTTGGAGGTATTGGCAGTCCCTTTGGAGCTGTAGTAGGTGGATATGTTATAGCTTTTTCAGAAATCATGGTCACATATGCTTATAAGAAATTTTTTGTCTATTTGCTTCCAAGTTCTATGGAGCCAACTGGTCTAGTACAATTACTTTCAACTGATTATAAATTTGCTGTATCATTTTCAATTTTAGTCATCGTTTTATTAATAAGACCATCGGGAATATTTAAAGGAAGAGTTTTATGATGAAGTTTGAAAGATATGAATGGGTAGCCATTACAATCATGATCTCGTTATTTATTTTTGTAGGTTTTATTCAAGGATGGTCTGTAAGTTTAGTAATTTTAAATATGTGTATTATTTCAGCAATAATGACAATGGGGGTCAATATTTCTTGGGGTTATGCAGGAGTAATTAATTTTGGTGTAATGGGTTTTTTGGCAATGGGTGGATTAGCAGCAGTGCTTGTTTCTTACCCTCCCATTACCGAGTCATGGCAGGCTGGAGGTAAAGGGCTAGGAATAAGTTTAGCTTTGCTTGTCGTATTGGTAATTGCTGTAATTTATATTAATAAAATAATAATCCAAAAAAGAAATAGGTATATTTTAAATTCTCTCATTATTTTTTTTGGAATTTTAATTATCAGACACTTTTATTTAAATGCTACTCATAATATTGAAGATGTTAATCCAGCAATTGCAGGGTTTTTAGGTGGTCTTGGACTACCAATAATTTTCTCTTGGATTGTAGGAGGTTTATTTGCTGCAGGTGTCGCATTTGTAATAGGTAAAGTTGCTTTGGGATTAAGATCAGATTATCTTGCTATTGTTACACTTGGTATATCAGAAATAGTTGTAAGTGTTTTAAAACATGAAGAATGGTTGTCTCGAGGAGTAAAAAACGTAATCGGTTTAAAGAGACCAGTGCCATATGAAATAAATTTACAAAATACCGATTGGTTTATTGAATTAGTTATATACCTCAACGCATCTAAGTTAAATAATATTATTGATGTAAGTGAGAGGCAACAAGTTTTAAATAATCTTATTATTGATGCTTCAGGAATATTTGTAAAATTATCATACGCAATTTTATTTTTGATTGTGATGTTTATAATTTTTTATTTTGCTAACAAGGCTCAATTATCACCATGGGGAAGAATGATGAGAGCAATTAGAGATAATGAAACAGCTGCTAATGCAATGGGTAAGGATGTAGTTAAACAACATTTAATTATTTTTGTTATTGGAGCTGCAATTGTAGGTGTTGCTGGTGCAATGTTAGTGACATTAGATGGCTTATTTACCCCATCTGGATATAGACCCTTACGTTTCACATTCATCATTTGGATCATGGTTATTGTTGGTGGTAGCGGAAATAATTTAGGTGCTATATTTGGTGGATTTGTTATTTGGTTTTCTTGGATCGAAGCAGCACCACTTACAACATTTATTATTAATCAATTAACCATAGGATTAGAACCAGATAATGCTTTAAAATTACATTTATTAGATAGCGTACCTTATTTTAGATACTTATTAATGGGATTAATTTTATTATTAATTTTACGATATAGACCTAAAGGAATAATTCCTGAAAAAGTTAGGCATTCATAAAAAAAACCCCAGCACATATGCTGGGGTTAGTATAAAATTGTTATTAAATATTAAAGAGCACCAACAGTAACGAATTCGCCACCACTAACTTCTAACTCTTTAAAAGCTCCAGCTGCATCACCTAATGCATTAAACTCTACGTCTGTTGCACCCTGGTAATTAATATCTTTTCCATCAGCTAACATTTGTAAGCCGTAAGATAATTGACCAGGATTAATAATAATACCTGGTGCATTAGATACTTTTCCAATATTTTTTAGAATAGATTGCTTATCAGCAGATCCTCCAGCTTGAATTGCAAGAGCAATAATTGCTGCAGCATCATAAGATTCACCAACATAAGGTGCGCTTCCATCCATGCCATTAGCAGCTGCTAACTCACCAAATTTAGCTGAACCTTTTGAAATAGCACCTGGCATAGAACCAAATGATCCTTCTAAGTCAGCACCAATGTTGTCTACAATTGATTGACCAATCATACCATCAGATAGAACAAATGTGTCAAATGCACCTGAGTCTAAAGATGCTTCAATCATTCCTTTTCCACCATCATCAATATAACCAATTACTAATAGAGCATCACCACCAGCTGATGCAAGTACACCAACTTCTGATGAATAATCAGCTTTACCATCTTCATGTGCAGCAGATGCAGTAATAGTTCCTCCACCCTTAGCAAATGCACCTTCAAATACTTCAGCTAACCCTTTTCCGTAGTCATTGTTAGTATATGTTACAGCAATACTGCTAATTCCTCTGTCTAGCGCTAGTTTAGCCAGTACTTGACCACCTTTGGCATCAGATGGAGCTGTACGCCAGAATGTACCAGCATCTGCAACTTTACTTAATCCAGGTGAAGTAGCAGATGGAGAAACCATAAGGATTCCATTTGGTACTGCAACGTTAGCATTAATTGCACCTGTTACACCTGAACAGTCTGCACCCATTATTGCGGATACACCTTGTGCTACTAAATCCTCAGCAGCAGCAGTTGCAGCAGCAGAGTCTACACAAGTTGAGTCAGCTTCTAAGATAGTAATTGTTTCACCACCTAAAAGATTTCCAGAGTTTGATGCTTCATCAAATGCCATTCTAGCACCATCTCTCATAGCAGGAGTTAAAGATTCAATTGGTCCTGTAAAACCAAGAATAATTCCTACTTTAATTTCTGCTAATGCAGCAGTCGTTACAGTCGACAAACTTACAATAACAGCTAGAAGTAATTTTTTCATATTTCCTCCAAAAAAGTATACTTTTTATATACGCTACCTCATATACTAGTTCCAAAAATCAATCATGCAGTTTTTTCATAAAAATATCCAAGATTTTAGCCAAAAACCATAAATTGACTTCATTTGTCTCACCGGATAAAGATCAAACGTATGACAATTGGAATTTTAGGTGGAGGAGTTTGGGGGAGTGCACTTGCCCGAGTATTAAGTAATAATAAAGTTATCATTTATGCTCGAGATGAAAAAATTGTTAAATCAATAAATGAACATAAAATTAATCCAAAATTAAAATACAGTTCATTTAATGAAAATGTCACTGCTACTACATCTTTAAAAGAAATTAGAAATGTT
>CACJZA010000026.1 GCA_902597795.1 uncultured Alphaproteobacteria bacterium
GTTCAAATAGAAAATCTAATCTACCTAGTAGATATGTTAGTGTAGGGCCTAAAAGTGCGCCTCATAGATCTTATTATTATGCTATGGGTTTGAAAGAACATGAAATTTATCAACCATTTGTTGGTGTTGTTAGCACCTGGAATGAATCAGCTCCTTGCAACATTACTCTCCAAGATCAAGCGCAACATGTGAAAACAGGTGTAAAAGATGCTGGAGGAACACCAAGAGAATTTACAACTATAACAGTAACAGATGGAATTGCCATGGGTCATGAGGCAATGAAATCCTCTCTTATTAGTAGAGAAGTTATTGCAGACTCCATTGAATTATCTGTGAGAGGTCACTGTTATGATGCAATAGTTGGACTTGCTGGCTGTGATAAATCTTTACCAGGTTTAATGATGGCTATGGTTAGATTAAATGTACCATCTGTATTCATTTATGGGGGCTCTATCTTACCAGGAAAATACAAGGGTAAAGATGTTACCGTTATTGATGTTTTTGAAGCAGTTGGAAAACATGCTGCTGGAACTATCTCAGATCAAGATTTAAAAGATATTGAACAAGTTGCTTGCCCATCTGCTGGATCGTGTGGAGGTCAGTTTACAGCAAATACAATGGCATGTATTTCTGAAGCAGTTGGGTTAGCTCTAACAAATTCAGCTATGCCTCCAGCAGTAAATACTGAAGAAAGAAAAGCTTATGGTGAAAAGAGTGGTAAAGCTATAATGAATTTATTAGAAAAGAATATAAGACCAAGGGATATAGTAACTATTGATTCATTAGTAAACGCTGCAAGAGTAGTTGCAGCTACTGGAGGTTCAACTAATGCAGCACTTCATCTTCCTGCGATAGCTAATGAAGCGGGCTTAAAATTTACATTAAGAGATGTTGTAGAAATATATAATTCGACTCCTTATATTGGAGATATGCAACCTGGCGGAAAGTACGTTGCTAAAGATTTATATGATGCAGGAGGTGTGCCAGTTGTTATTAAATCTTTATTAGATGGCGGTTACATAAACGGAGACTGCATAACTGTTACAGGAAAAACAATAGCTGAAAATCATAAAGAAGTAATATTCCCTACAAATCAAGATGTTGTTTATAAATGTGATAATCCTATTAGTGAAAATAGTTCAGTCGTTGGGTTGTGGGGTAATCTTGCTCCAGATGGATGTATATCAAAAATAGCAGGTTTGAAAAATTTAACTTTTAATGGAAAAGCTAAATGTTTTGATTCAGAGGAAGATGCTTTAACCGCAGTTTTAAAAAATGAAATTAAAGCAGGAGATGCCGTAATAATTAGATATGAAGGACCTAAGGGAGGACCTGGTATGCGTGAAATGCTTTCAACAACAGGTGCAATATATGGGCAAGGGTTAGGGGAAACTGTTGCTTTAATTACAGACGGACGGTTTTCTGGCGGCACAAGAGGATTTTGTATTGGTCATGTAGGACCAGAAGCAGCTGTAGGAGGTATGATAGGTTTACTTAAAGATGGCGATGAGATTATTATTGATGCCGTTAAAGGCGAAATCAACGTTACTCTTTCAGATCAAGAAATAGAAAAGAGAAAAAAAGATTGGAAGCCAAGAAAAACTAATCATAATTCTGGATCTATATGGAAATATTCTCAAACTGTCGGGCCAGCTTACGAAGGTGCTGTTACTCAACCAGGAGCAAAAGACGAAACGCATACATACGCTGATATTTAATTTTAATCAACTAATTCAATCGTAACTGGTGTGTGATCAGAAGCTTTTTCCCATCCTCTTGGTTCACGATTAACATTAACTGATTTAATCAAATCAGTTACTTCTGGTGTAGTAAGGAAATGATCAATTCTAAGACCATTACCTTTTTGCCAACTTCCACCTCTATAACCCCAAAAGGTCCAGTTTGTATTTCCATCAACAAAATATTTAACTGTATCAACAAAACCTAAATTCAAAAGATTTCTAAATTTTTCTCTTGTTAATGGATGGGCACAAGCATCATTTTTAAAATTTTCTGGTGAATACACATCTTCATCATTAGGTATTACATTAAAATCTCCACCTATAATAATCGGTTGATTATTATTAATTAATTCTTTGATATATTTGTTAAAATTTATCATCCAATCAATTTTGTAATCAAATTTTTCTGTTTCAATTGGATTTCCATTTGGAAGATAAATATTTATTAACTTAATTTTATTTTTTAAATTTTTTAAGGATATTTCTGTTTCAATAAATCTAGAATTTACATCTTGGTAATTAGGAATTTTTAAGTTTGAAATTTCAATACTTTCTTTGCTGAGTATGGCTACCCCATTCCAAGCTTTTTGCCCATTCACATAACATTTATAATTAATATTTTCTAATTCCTCTTTAGGAAAACTTTCATTTGTGCATTTTAATTCTTGAATTAAATATAAATCTGATTGATCTTTTTTTATAAATTTTATTAAATGTTCTATTCTTGCATTAACTGAGTTTAAATTCCATGTAGTAATTTTCATTTATATTGAAAATGAAGTACCACAACCACATGATGAAGATGCTAGTGGATTAGAAATTTTAAATGAAGATCCAATCAATTCGTTAACATAATCAATTTTTGATCCTTTTATTAATTCAATTGAAGTTTTATCTATCAATACATCAGCATTTCTATAATTAAAGATTAAATCATCATCATCTGGTTTATCAGAAAAATCAAATTTATATTGAAATCCAGCACAACCACCACCTAATACGGTAATTCTGAAATATTTAGATTTTTCAGAGAGAAGTATCTTGTTGATATGATTCTGAGCACTTTCCGTTACTTCAATTATATTGTCCATTTATCTAAATATTGTTATTAGTTATTTTTTTACAACTATAATATAAATTTTCTTATGTTCAAACATTTAGCTTCCAATCCATATAATTCAAATGGAAGATTATATAATGAGCTAGATGAAGATTTGAGAAATCCATTTGAAAGAGATAGAGCTAGAGTTATTCATTCTAATTCATTTAGAAAATTAAAACACAAAACCCAGGTTTTTATTGAAAGTGAGAGTGATTATTTTAGGACTAGACTAACTCATTCTTTGGAAGTTGCCCAAATATCAAGATCAATTTGTAGATTACTTGAATTAGATGAAGATCTAGGTGAAACAGTTGCTCTAGCGCATGATTTAGGCCATCCTCCTTTTGGCCATATTGGTGAAGATGCACTTGATAATTCAATGAAAAAGTTTGGGGGTTTTAATCATAACGATCAAACCTTGAGAGTTTTAACATTTATAGAAAAAAGACACCCTGAATTTGATGGATTAAATCTTACATGGGAGAGCTTAGAGGGAATAATAAAACATAATGGAATTTTGAGTGATCATTTACCTTATCACTTAGAAAATTATTCAAAATTACACAATCTAAATCTATCTGATCAACCTTATTTAGAATCACAGATAGCAAGTATATCTGATGATATTGCTTATAATAACCATGATGTAGAGGATGCTATTAGAGCAAACTTAATATCATTAGATGATATTGCAGAGTTAAGTTTTTTTGAAAAAATTATAATTAATTTAAAGGATCACTACAAAGATATTCCAAATAAACTTCTCGTGTATCAAGTTTTAAGAAACTCCACATCTAATATGATAAATGATATATATAAAACTACAAAAAAAAATTTAATTGAAAATAATATTAGTTCTATTGATGATATTCGTAAAAAAAATAATTTCGTTGTTTCATTTTCAAATGAAATGAAGAAAAATTGTGACATTATTAAAAAATTTTTATTTGATAAAGTTTATAATCATAGTCATTTATCAGATAAGAGACAGTATTCAAAAAAGGTTATATCTACTTTGTTTACTTATTTCGTAAAAAATAATAATAAATTACCTGTAGATTGGAGAAATCAAAATATTCAAATTGAAAGATTAATTTGTGATTATATTTCAGGAATGACGGATAGATTTGCTCTTAATTTATATAAGGAGATTAGTGAATAATTTTATAAAAGACCTTTCAGATTTTTTATTTGAATTTACAGATTTTTTAGAGAGTAACAAATTTATATCTCCAATCAATAAAAAACAGATTAGCATCGATTACTCATCAAATAATAAAAAAGGTGATTTAGCGACGAACTTTTATTTAATTGTTAAAAGAAAAATTATTAATGAAAATTTTGATATTGAAAAAGAACTAAATGATAGAATTAAATCAATTGGATTTATCGATCATTTTGTGATTTCAAAAAATGGTTTTATAAATTTTTTTCTCAAAGATAAATTTGTATTAAGAAGTTTAAATGAAATTTATAGTAAAAATTATTTAAATTATATTAATTATGGTGCAGGAAAAAAAATAAATGTTGAATTTGTTTCAGCAAATCCAACTGGACCATTGCATATAGCCCATATAAGAGGTGCTGTATTTGGAGATGTATTAAGCTCTCTTTATACTAAAACAGGTTTTGATGTTACCAGAGAGTATTATGTAAATGATGCAGGTTCCCAAATTGATAAGTTATCAAACTCTCTTTTGAAACGATATTCACAATTATTTGATAAAAAAATTGAATTAGAAGAAGATGAGTATCCTGGTGAATACCTAATAGATATTGCAAAAAAAATTAAAAATGAAGATGGAGATAAGTGGTTAAACTTTCAGCAAGAAGAAACTATGCAATATTTTAAAAATTTTGCATTAAAAAGTATACTTTTAAGCATAAAATCAGATTTAGAATTAATAAATATAAGATTTGATAAATTTACTCACGAAACTGAAATAGAAAAAAGTAAAATTATTGATGAACTTTTTTCAATCTTAGATGAAAAAAAATTACTATATGAAGGTATTTTAGAAAAGCCAAAAGGTGATGATTCTGATTGGGAGCCAAGAGAGCAATTATTATTTAGATCCTCTAAATTATTAGACAATGAAGATCGAGCATTAAAAAAATCAAATGGTGAATGGACATATTTTGCTAATGATGCAGCATATCATTTAGATAAATGTAAAAGAAATTTTGATAGATTAGTAAATATTTGGGGATCTGATCATATTGGCTATATTCCTAGAATGAATTCGTTAATTAAAGCTATTAAAGATGATGAAACTTATTTAAACATTTTAACTTGTCAGATTGTAAGTTTAATTCAAAATAAACAAAAAATTAAAATGTCAAAAAGATCTGGAAATTTTGTGTCATTAGCTAATGTTCATTCTAAGGTTGGAAAAGATCCTATAAGGTACTACATGATCTCTACTAAAAATGAGACAGCAATTGACTTTGATTTAGATGCTGTTGTTGAAAAAAATAAAGATAATAAAGTTTTTTATTGTCAATACGCACACGCTAGAGCTTCATCAGTAATTAATAAAGCAAAAGAATTAGGTATAAAAATTAAAAATGATTATAACTTTTCTGCAATACAAAATCTATCTGATGAGGAGGTAAAATTAATCAAAAAGTTAATTTGTTATCCTTATTTGTTGTATCAATCATCATATTTTAATGAACCACATAGACTAATTAATTACCTAGAAGAAATATCCTCTGATTTCCATTCAATTTGGAATAAAGGTAAAGATAATGAATCACTTCGTTTTATAGATGAAAAAAATGCAGAAAAGACAATTTCAAAAATATTTTGGTTGGAGTCATTTAGAGTTGTTTTAAAAGATATATTTTCAATAATTGATATAAGCGCACCTGAATCAATGTAATGATTAAAAGAATTATTTTTAAAAGAAAAAATAATTATATTTTAAAATATTTTTTATCGTTATTGCTATTTATTATTATTCTTTATTTTATCTCATTTTATTATTTTAGTAGTAGGGAGTATTTTGTCATTCCTAAATTTACTGATAAATATTTTGTTATTCCTACTAATAAAGAAGGTGAAGTTGTTGATTATTTAGACAAGAAAAGTTTAAATAACATAGATAATGAAATTCAAGATTTTGATTTTAAAATTATAGACGAACTTGATTTTACAATTCAATTATATAGCAATGATAATTTTGAAAATATTAATAAATACTTGAATAATTTATTAGAAAATAAAAAA
>CACJZA010000027.1 GCA_902597795.1 uncultured Alphaproteobacteria bacterium
GGCAGATGTCTATTTCCTATGTGCCATATGATTTGCTTTAAATTATCACCCGTTATTTCAATTAAATTTTCTTCTTTAGATATAACTTTAATTAATTTTCCATTGTCTAATTCAAAATAATTATTTTCATCAATACTGACGGTTTCTTCAAGATTAACTAAAAATTCAGTACCATTATTTGCTATAAGTTTTTTCCTACGAATAAATCTTTCTTCATAAGATAGTGAAATTTCATCAAATACTTCTTTATTATTATTGTGATGAATAATTTTGAATGAAGTATCCATTTTAGTACATAAAATAACGTTGAGCCAAAGGTAGTGTTTCAGCTGGCTCACAAGTAATTAATTCACCATCTGCTAAAACTTCATAAGTTTCTGGATTCACTTCTATTTTTGGACAATAATCATTTAACATCATATCTTTTTTAGAAATTTTTCTAATATTATTAACTGGCAATAAAGATTTACTAATTCCTGAATTTTTGAATGAATTTTTATCTAGAGAGGCTTTACTTACAAATGTTGTGGTAGATTTTTCTAATGATCTTCCAAATGAAGAAAACATTGGTCTAGAATACACTGGTTGAGGTGTTGGAATAGAAGCATTTGGATCACCCATTTGTGAACAAGAAATACTTCCACCTTGCAAAACCATTTCAGGCTTAACACCAAAAAAAGCTGTGTCCCAAATAACAATATCTGCACGTTTGTTCTTTTCGATACTACCAATATGATCGGAAATACCATGAGCAATTGCAGGATTAATTGTATATTTAGCTATATAACGTTTAACACGTAAATTATCATTATCACCCTGTTCTTCCTTTAATTGTCCCCTTTGAACTTTCATTTTATGTGCAGTTTGCCATGTTCTAATAATAACTTCGCCAACACGACCCATTGCTTGACTATCAGACGCAATAATTGAAAATGCACCCATGTCATGGAGAATATCTTCTGCAGCAATGGTTTCTTTACGAATACGACTTTCAGCAAATGCAACATCTTCAGGTATTGATTTATCAAGATGGTGACAAACCATTAACATATCTAAGTGCTCTTCAACTGTATTAACAGTATAAGGTCTTGTTGGGTTTGTAGATGATGGAATAACATATTCCTCACCGCAAACTTTTATAATATCTGGTGCATGACCTCCCCCTGCTCCCTCTGTATGAAATGCGTGAATGGTTCTTCGATTAATTGCTTTAATCGTACTCTCTACAAATCCACTTTCATTCAATGTATCAGTGTGAATCATAACTTGAATATCATGTTCATCAGCAACACTTAAACAATTATCAATAGCTGCTGGGGTTGTGCCCCAATCTTCATGTAATTTTAAAGAACTTGCTCCAGCAATTACTTGTTCTTCGAGAGCATTTGGTAATGAACTATTCCCTTTACCTGCAAAAGCTAAGTTCATAGAAAAAGCATCAGCAGATTGTATCATTCTCTCTATGTGCCATGGTCCTGGAGTAACAGTTGTCGCTAATGTTCCGTGAGCTGGACCAGTTCCTCCACCCAACATTGTTGTTATACCTGAATGTAGAGCATCATCAATTTGTTGAGGGCAAATAAAATGAATATGACTATCAAAACCTCCTGCTGTGATAATTTTTCCCTCACCTGCAATTATTTCTGTTCCAGGTCCAATAATAATATTTACATTTGGTTGTGTGTCTGGATTTCCTGCTTTGCCAATTTCATTAATCAAGCCATCTTTGATTCCGATATCAGCTTTATAAATTCCATTTACATCTACAATTAAGGCGTTTGTTAAAACTGTATCAACAGCACCATCTTTTCGAGATACTTGAGATTGTCCCATTCCATCTCGAATGACTTTTCCTCCACCAAATTTTACTTCTTCACCATATGTTGTTAAATCTTTTTCCACTTCAATAAATAGTTCAGTGTCAGCAAGTCTAACCTTATCACCAGTTGTTGGCCCATACATATCGGCATAAGCTTCTCTTTTTATTTTTTTCATTACAATTGACCCATAACTTTCTTATTAAAGCCAAATATCTTTCTATTTCCGGTTATTGGAATTAATTCTACATCTTTTGATTGACCCGGTTCGAACCGAACAGCTGTACCAGATGGTATGTCTAAACGCATACCATTAGATTTTTCTCTATCAAATTTTAAATATTCATTTGTTTCAGCAAAATGATAGTGACTTCCAACTTGTATTGGTCGATCTCCACTATTTGAAACTTTTAAAGTGATTGATTCTATTTTATCATTCAAATTAATATCACTATTTTGTTTTGTTATTATTTCGCCAGGTTTCATTATCTAATCGGTTTATGTACTGTTACTAATTTTGTTCCATCAGGAAATGTTGCTTCAACTTGCACTTCTGGAATCATGTCAGGAATACCATCCATACAATCTTCTTTTTTTACTACGTGCGCACCTGTTTCCATTAATTCTGATACCATTTTTCCATCTCTTGCTCCTTCTATGACAAAATCTGTTATCAAGGCTATGGCTTCTGGGTAATTAAGTTTAACACCTCTTTCTAAACGTTTTCTAGCAACATTAGCTGCCATACTCACCATCAACTTATCTTTTTCTCTTGGTGTTAATTTCATTTATAAATCCCAACTTTTTGGAAGTTTATCATGAATTAAAATTTTCATAATAAAATTTAGTGTTTTTTTTAAATCATAATTATCATTTGCTATGCACCTAATAATAATTTTATCATCAAATTTTGTCATCTCACAATAATGATTTTCAATGTTTTTTTTGATTTTTTTTAACTCTGACTCAATTTGATGAATAATTTCACCAAAAATCAGAATTGTTGATAAAGACGATTGACTATCAAACGTATAATTATTTTTAAAATTATCAATCATTGACCCTTGTATATTGATAGCTTCAAAATGTTTTAAAGAAGAATTGACGTTAATTTTCCATTGATCAGAAAAAGAAATATTTTTAATCTTCTCTGACATTGCCTTTCTTCCAAAAATTGATGTTTCACAAAATATCAAATTAGAATTATCTGATAGATTAATGTTTATTTTTCTTCTTAATTTTGAATTATCAAATAAAATTAACTCTTTTGGTAACCAATACAAAGTTGAATGATGTAAATTGATATTTATATCTACTCTAGCAGGATCACCAATGCCAGCATAAATTTTTTCAGCAGCTTGAGTACAAATACTTAATTCAGAATTATGAATTGTAGCATTAATTTTAATACTATCATTACAAGTAATTCCACCTGCAGTGTTGATTAAAACTAATTCTTTATTATCATTATAATTATTTGGATTTAAAATTTTACAACAACCACTTTGAAAAAATTTATTAAAATTATTACCTAATAATTCGATATTAATTTCTCCATTTGACCTTTGAAGTAATTTGTCCATAATTATTTAATTAAGTATAATCAAAACAAAATATATGAAAATGAATATTTGGCGTGCCCGGCATGATTCGAACATGCGACCCCCAGATTAGGAATCTGGTGCTCTATCCTACTGAGCTACGGTCACAGTCTTCTAACCCTATGTATTCCCAAAAAATTGAGGGCTTTATTAAATTTACTCAACACATAGAAGCAAAAATTAATTAATTTAAAAACTCTTTATTAGCTTCATTTAATAAAAACTTTTCTAATTTAGAAATTTCCTTTCTAGACGTGATTTTATTAAATTCCTCAACCCATGGAAAATGATCAGTTTTTATATCAATCCAATTTTCAATTTCACTCTCAGATTTGTTAAATTTTTTTGATATTTTTTTTACTATAAAACTTAAATAATATTTTCTTACCTTTAGTTGTTCAGAAGTAAGTTTCTTTAATGAAGCAATTTCATTAACATTAATTTGAGATACTAGTTTTTTACAATTAATATTTAATTTTATTTCTTCACATTTTTTTGCAGCATAAATATTATCTAAATATAATACCTGATCACCTATTTCTCCTTGTCCATATAAACCAATTCTAAATTTAGGAGCATAATAATCATTAGAATCTTTTCTTATAATTTTACTAATAGTTTTACCTTTATGATCTAAAAATAATTTATTATTAAGCCAAAGTTTGATAAATCCATTATCTTGATCTGTCCAATTAATATTTAAAATAATATTATGCCATTTACCTTTCAAGTTATCTTTATCAATTACTAGTTTATTAAAATCATTTTCACAACTTGTTACACCTTGTCTTGTAACCAACATTCCATTTGATCTGATAGAAAAATACAAATTCATCTCAGGACATATTTCATTGTATTTATCAATTTTTTTATCAGTTATTAAGTATCTAGTTTTATGCTCATGTTCTAAATTCATTTTAAATTGCCCAACATGAATAAAGTCATTATTTTTAGGCATATCTGAAGAAGTATCAAAATAGAAATTCCAATTATACCAATTTGTATTCAATTGATCTTTAGAGAGTATAATTTCAGATCTTCCAATATACTTTTTTGACTCACGATCACAATCAGCTTTGCCACAATCGCCTTGTTTTTTTTCAAATCTTAAAGAATATTCGTTGGTAAATGAATTTAATTTATCATACCTTAATGCATATGATTTTTGATGTATTCTATAATGTGTTTTTATAGAACTCCACAAGCCAATTTTATATGGATATTTAATATTTTCTTCAGGCTTAAATACATAATCAGGATTTAAAAATTTATCTGGTGGTTTTTTGGCTAATATTTCAAATGGAAATAAAAAAATATATAATAAAATTAATATATTAATTAAATATTTTTTATCTTTATTTCTTAAATATTTTAACATTTATAATATTTTAATTTTTATGATTTAATGTAACCTCACCTGTTTTAGTATCAACAACATCAAAAGTTTTTTCATTATTATTCATTCTTTTAGCTCTAGCAGCTGAAGCACGTTCCATTGCTTCGTTATCAGCATATAAAGAAATGGCCATTACAGTTGTATCACTTGCGCGTATTTGTAATAATTGTTCGGCCTCTGGAAATTCAGATGGTGCTTTTTCTGAATAATCTTTTATTGACTCATCCGCATCTTCTTTAGATTTAAAATTAATTGTTGTTATTCTCGCTACAGACATTTTTCCTCCTTTTTTAAAACTAATGATGTAGTTTCATATGATCCATGTAATCTTTATGTTCTTCAATCAGTAATTTTAAACTATTTTTTAATTCCTCAATATTAGACCAAGATTCAATATCAAGTTTACCTTTTTCTATATATTTTAAGATTCTTTGAATATCCTCTATGTTTTTAAAATCTTTATCCGTCATAATTCCTCATTAAATTAATTATTCTATTTTACAGCACCTTCTGTCAAACCAGATACAAAATATTTTCCAATAAATACAAATAATAATATCACTGGTAAACTTGCAAGAACAGCTCCAGATAATAAAAACCCCCAATCAATTTGATATTGACCAACAATTCCAGCTAAACCAACAGGTAAGGTTTTTAGATCATCGCTACTTATTAATATCGACGCAAAAAGATATTCAGTCCAAGATATAATAAAACAAAAAATTGATACACTTGCAATACCTGGAGCTGCTAGTGGAACAATAATTCTAGAAATTACAATATATCTTGATGCTCCATCAATGTACGCCGCCTCCTCTATCTCATTAGGAATCAACTTAAAGAAAGCTTTTAACATCCAAACTGCAAATGGAGTAGCAAATAAAACATTAACTATTATCAAAGCAAAATAAGTGTTAAGAAGATTTACTTTTGCAAACAATAAATAAATAGGTACTAATAAAATTACTCCTGGAAAGGCATATGTAACTAAAAGAGCATATTCTACAAA
>CACJZA010000028.1 GCA_902597795.1 uncultured Alphaproteobacteria bacterium
TTGTTTCCATTCTACATCAGCGTAAATATGCCAAATGCTAAAAAAAATAATGATAAATTAGAGAAAAAATTTAGTAAGATTAATCCTCATTTATAAGTATTTTTTAATTTTTTTAAATAACTAGCAAATTACTATATAAGATATTAAATTTAGATGACTGATCAAAATAAAGTTAGTGGAAAAATAATAAATCATAATTCTACCTATATTGGCGATGTATATTTCAGTGAAAAAATTGATGAATTAAAAATAAATGACTCAGATGATTATAATAATATTATAGTTCCTGGTTTTATTGATCTGCATTGTCATGGTGGTAATGGATTTGATGTAATGGAGGGCTCACAATCAATTATTGAAATGTCAAAATATCATCTGAGGCATGGGACAACTTCAATTATGCCAACAACTTGGACTAATACCTTAGAAAATACCATTTCAGCATTAAAAGGATTTAATGAAATTAAGAATGATAATCAAAATATTCTTGGTATCCATCTGGAGGGACCTTTTATTAATCCTAATAAACTTGGCGCTCAACCAAATTTAACTGAAAAACCATCTTTGGATTTTATAAAAAAAATTCTTGAAATTTCCGATTTAAAAATCATTACTTTAGCTCCTGAAATTGATGGGATGCAAGAATTTATAAATCATTTAATAGATCTAAATATTAAGGTTCAATTTGGTCACACTTTAGCAGATTTTTCTTGCTGTGATAAAATTATGAAAGATTATGAAGTTGGTTTTACACATTTG
This sequence comes from uncultured Alphaproteobacteria bacterium, assembly GCA_902597795.1. Lineage (GTDB taxonomy): Bacteria > Pseudomonadota > Alphaproteobacteria > HIMB59 > CACPNW01. Next base: position 760 of record CACJZA010000028.1, read on the forward strand.
TATAATGCTATGTCTGGTAATGATCATAGATCCCCAGGAGTTTTATCAGCTGCTCTTTTAAAAGGAAAATATGCTGAAATAATTTGTGATAATATTCATGTTAGTAAAGAAGCAATAAAAATTGCAAAAAAATGTATTCCTGGGCTGTATGCCATAACAGATTCTATTAACGCTAGCGGACTGAATGATGGAGAATATATTTTTGCAAAAAATAATATTAAAAAAAAAAATTATTCAGTAAAAATTAAGTCTGACGGTACTTTAGCAGGAAGTATTGTTACTATGGATCAAACTTTTAAAAATTTAATATCAATGAATTTTTCATTAGAAGAAGCAGTTGCTTTAACTAGTTATAATGCTTCTAAATATATGAATCTAGATAATGTGGGTATAATTCAAAAAAATTTTTTAAGTAATTTTCTTATTTTAGATAAAGAATTAAATCTTAAAGAAGTTTATTTAAGAGGAAAAAAAATTAATGTCTAGTTCTCAAGTTTTATCGGAAGCACTTTCAATTCCAAATAAAATTAATCATTTTAGCTTGAATGATAAAAATAATTATCAGGAAATATCAAATTTAATATCAGAAAAAAAGATTGATTATGTTGTTACTGTTGCAAGAGGTACTTCAGATTGTGCTGCTCTTTATTTGTCTTATATGTTTGCAAAATATCTTGGTTTACCAACATATAGCATGCCTCCATCTATAATAACTTTAGAAGAATCAAAATTTGATTTTTCGAGAGCATTAGTATTCATTATTTCTCAATCTGGAAAAAGTGAAGATTTGGTTGAATGTCATAAAATGGTAAAAAAAATGGGAGCAAGGACCATATTAATAAGTAATAACTTAAATAGCCCCATTATAAAAACATCCAATTATTTTTTTGATATAAATGCTGGAGAAGAAAAAAGTGTTGCAGCAACAAAAACTTTTGTTTTGTCTTTATTGATAATTTTAAAAATTGTTTTTAATACTCTTAATAAAAAAGATATTAATAAGCATATTGAAAAGCTAAGTGATCATTTAATTTTAGATAGTAAAAATCAATGGAATCCAAATCTATTAGATAAAACCATAAGTAATGGTTATATAATTAGTAGGGGCGTTGGATACGCAATTTCTAATGAAATATCTTTAAAGTTTAAAGAGTTATGTCAAGAAATGATAGAACCTTTTAGTAGTGCTGAAGTAATGCATGGACCAAAAAGCTTGATAGAAAACTCATTCAAGTTATTTACTATATCACTTAGAGATAAAAGTGGAATGATAGTAGCAAAAGATTCTAATCAAATTATTTCACTAACTAATCTTCACTATGAAATTACCTATGATGAAAACTCGAAAACAAAATTAAGATATAAGACTAGTGAAATGATAGAATTAGATCCAATTATAGTACTATCAAAATTTTATCCATGGATAGTTAATTATTCGTTTGAAAAAGGATTAGATCCAGACAATCCTAGATACCTAACTAAAGTAACACAAACATTCTAATTTGAATAATATTGATATAGCAATTATTGGCGCAGGTTCTGCAGGAAGTATAATAGCAAATAAACTTCTGAGTGAAACTAATTTTAATATAGCTCTCATTGAGGCTGGGCCTAAAGATAACAATCCTATTATTGATGTTCCTCTTGGTTATGGAATGACATTTTATAATAAAAAAATTAATTGGAACTTCTATTCAGAAAAACAAGAAAATTTATTCAATAGGCAAATATATTATCCGAGAGGTAAAGTTTTAGGTGGCTCTGGTTCAATAAATGCAATGGTCTATGCAAGAGGATTAGAAACAGATTATGAGAATTGGGGAAGCAACAAGGAATGGAGTTTTGAAAATATAAAAAAAGTATACAGTTCGATGGAGCAACAAATAAATCATGATAAAGAATTTCTTACAAAAGAAAAGATTCCAGTAAATAATGTAAGTAAGCATCATCATCCAATTTTAGAATATTTTTTTAATGCTAGTAGTGAAATTGGTATTAAAAAAAATACAAATTTAACTACATCAATTGAAAATCAAGTAGGTCATTATAATATTAATACTTATAACGGTACTAGACATTCATCTTCAAAAGTATTTTTAAAGCCTATATTAAAAAACCCTAGGTTAATTATATTAGAAAATACTCAAGTAAAAAATTTAATAACTAAAGATAAAAAAATTACTGGAATTAAAATTCAAAATAAATCAACAGAACAAACAATAAATCTATCTCGTGGAGCAATTTTATGTTCTGGCTCTATAATGACACCTTACTTGTTAATGCATTCTGGTATTGGTGACAAAGAGCATTTAAAACAATTTGATAAAGAAATAATAATTGATAATTCTAATGTTGGAAGAAATCTTCAGGATCATCTTGGGTTAGATTATTTATTTAAAACGCATCATCATTCACTAAATAAATCTTTAGGAACTTGGCCAGGCAGAATTACTTCTGTATTAAGATATTTATATAATAGGAAAGGACCATTATCATTAAGTATTAATCAGTCTGGGGGGTATGTAAATTGGAATTCAAAACATCATTATCCCAACTTACAGATATATTTTAATCCATTAACTTATTCTATCACTCATAAAAATAAAAGACCTTTGCTAAAAACTGATAAATTTAATGGTTTTATTATTGGTTATAATTCTTGTCGACCAAAAAGTTTAGGAACAGTTAAATTAAATTCTCCTAATTTTGATGATTCTCCATTGATAGATCCAAATTTTCTATCACATGAAGAAGATATATATGATGTTAAATGTGCAATTAATTTTTCTAAAGTTTTGGCAAACACAAATAGTATTAAAAAAATAAGAAATGAAAGTGTTACACATGATCTTTTAAATGCTAATGAAGAAGAAATGATTGATCACTTTAAATCTAATGCAGTTTCTATCTATCATCCTTGCGGTACTTGTAAAATGGATGAAGATCCTAAAAAGGGAGTTGTCTCTGAAAGATTAAAAGTTCACGGAATGGAGAATCTTTGGATTGCTGATGCATCTGTTTTTCCAAATATTACCTCGGGCAATATAAATGCTCCTGTAATGATGCTTGCTAATCTTGGAAGTAAATTTATTATTGATGATTTAAAAAAAATTTAATTTATGAAAATAGTTAAACTTGAAACATTTACAAAACCATATGTAAGTTTTGTAAAAATGACAGTTGAGGATGGCTCAATTGGTTATGGTCAAATGTCAACTTATCATGCAGATATCACATCTCAAATTTTTCATAAACAAGTTGCACCTTGGGTTTTAGGAAAAGAATATTTTGATTTTGATGATTTAGAAGATTTTATTTTTGAAAGAGAACATAAATTTCCAGGATCATATCTTTTACGCGCAATTGCTGGTTTAGATACAGCATTGTGGGATTTGAAAGGTAAAATCGAAGGTATGCCTGTAGTTTCATTGATTGGAGGATCTCCAGGAGATTTAAGAATTTATGGTTCATCAATGAAAAGAGATATTACACCAAATGATGAAGCAAATAGATTTAAAAAACTCTTTGATGAAAAGGGTGTTAATGCATTTAAATTTAGAGTTGGTTCTGAATGTGGAAGAGGGGTTGATGAATGGGAAGGAAGAACGCCTAGTATTGTAAAAACAATAAATTCTACTCTGGATAAAAGTGTAACTAAAATGGTCGATGCAAACAGTTGTTATAGCTCTGTTCAAGCAATAGAAATTGGGAAACTTTTAGAAGATAATGATGTTACTCATTTTGAAGAACCTTGTCCTTACTGGAAACCAGAAGAAACCAAAAAAGTTACTGATAGTTTGAATATAGATGTTACTGGGGGAGAACAAGATTGTGATCTGAGAATTTGGAGAGATATGGTTAACAGAAAAATTGTAAATATTTTTCAGCCAGATGTTATGTACATGGGGGGATTAACAAAAGCTTTGAAGGTTGCGAAAATTATTGAAAAGGGTGGTTTTATATGTACTCCACATACAGCTAATTTATCTTTAGTAACAATTTGCACTATGCATTATTTAAAAGCAATTAATAATGCTGGTCCTTATCTGGAATTTTCAATTGAAGGTAAAGATTATTATCCTTGGCAGCAGAATTTATTTTTAGGTGATCCCTTTAAAATATCTAATGGAATGGTTAAAATTGATGATACTCCTGGTTGGGGTATTGAAATTAATCCTGACTGGTTAGATAAATCAGAATATAAAAAGACAGAAATATAAAATAATGATTAAAAATATAATTTTTGATTTTGATGGAGTAATAGTTGATAGTGAAGTCTTAGCCTCTAAAGCATTTTCCAAATATTTTAGTAA
>CACJZA010000029.1 GCA_902597795.1 uncultured Alphaproteobacteria bacterium
CCTACTTCAGCATCACCATTTGAGGCAATAGTACCCACTTGAGCAACTTCCTTATCAGTTTTAATGACTTTAGATTTTTTTCTAATTTCATTAACCACTGTTTCTACAGCTAAATCTACTCCTCTTTTTAAATCCATTGGATTCATGCCAGCTGCTACAGCTTTCATTCCTTCAGTTGCAATTGCTTGAGTTAGTACAGTTGCAGTAGTTGTTCCATCACCAGCAATATCGTTAGTTTTGCTTGCAACATCTCTAACCATTTGAGCGCCCATATTCTCAAATTTATCTTTTAATTCAATTTCTTTTGCAACACTTACGCCATCCTTAGTAATTCTAGGTGCTCCAAAAGATTTATCCATAACTACATTCCTACCTTTTGGTCCTAATGTAACTTTTACTGCATCAGCTAGCTTGTTAACACCAGTTAACATTTTTGATCTAGCATCTGATCCAAAAAATATATTTTTTGCAGACATTTTAATTATCCTCTCTTAAGTTTTATTTTTTTTTCTTACCTGAAGTTATAATTCCCATGATATCTGACTCCTTCATAATTAAAAAGTCTTCACCATTCATTTTTACTTCAGTACCGGACCATTTTCCAAAAAGAATTTTATCTCCTTTTTTTACATCTAATGGTAATAGTTTTCCTGTCTCGTCTCTTGCTCCAGAACCAACTTCTAATACTTCACCTTCCATTGGTTTTTCTTGAGCAGTGTCAGGGATAATTATCCCTCCAGCTGTCTTTTGATCAGAGTCCACTCTTCGTACTAGCACTCTGTCATGTAATGGTCTAAAATTCATATTTCCTCATTTGTTAACTAATTGAAATTTAACAATTTTTTATTAGCACTCTCATTATAAGAGTGCTAGTTATTTAAGCATTATTAAACTCTATTCAAGAAGTAATCTAAAAAAAATTCAAATTATACAAAGTTGTGCTATTTAAAAAAAATGGTCTTTTTTAGTGTTTTTTTAAGAACTCTGGGTTTCTTAAGTGCTTTGCTGGTTTTTTTTATAATTATTAATCTATTAATTCATTTTAACAATAACCATCAAGAAAAACAGTTTGTTATGATTGACGGTAATCAAGATTCTGAAAATATTATTGCTAAGTTGAATTTGAGTGGTCCAATTTTTAATATTCATAACAATTCATTAGAAAATAATTTTTACGAGTACATAAATCCATCAAAAGTTAAAGTGCAACTTGATGAGTTAATAAAATTAAATATTAAAGTATTAATTATCAACATGAATTCTCCAGGAGGTACAGTTAGCGCAACAGCTGAATTAGAAAATATTTTTAATAATTTTAAAAAGAGATCAAATATTAAATTGTATTTTTATACAAAAGATATTTTGGCTTCAGGAGGATATTGGACTGCTACATCAGCTGATCAAATTTATGCATCTTATGGCTCTGTAATAGGAAGTATAGGTGTTAGTGGTCCAAGTTGGTTTTACTATGATACACCTATAAGTATTTCGTCTGGAATATTTGGACAATCAATAGAAACTAAGGAAGGGATAGAATTTTTTAACCAAAAAGCTGGAGAGGGTAAAGATCTTTTTAACCCATATAGAAGACCAAATAAAAAAGAAATAATGCACCTTCAGAATATTGTTGATAACGTATACGATGATTTTGTTAATAAAGTATCTAAGAGCCGTAAAATTGATATATCTTATGTTAAAAACAATATTGGAGCATTTATATTTAATAGCAATAAAGCAAAAGAAAATTTTTTAATAGATGATGTTTTAGATTATGAAGAACTGATTGCTTTGGTTATCAAAGATAATAATTTAGATAATTATAAAATTTATGAAAATAAAAAAAATTTGAGTTTGATTGAAAATTTCTTATCAAATCTAAATATCAATGAAAATTCTAATGTTAAAATTTGCAATAGATTAGTCAACAGAGTTAGCGTGGTAGCACCTTTGTTCTTGAGAGATTGTTGATTATATTATTTTCTTCAAATCTTGAATTTTTAAAATAAGATTTTTATAATAATTACTTTTCTTTAATATATTTGAATGAATGTATTTTTCTGCTAACTCTGAATGCTTTTCAACATCCACTATATCTGCAACTAATTTATGGTGTTTAAGGTTATTAATCTTTGATAAATTTGAATATCGTACATCAAAAACTTTTTCATCATCAGTGAAAGGAGGTGATATTTCAAATACCTCTGTCCCAGGCTTACAAAAAATTATATTAGCTAAATTTGATCCGTAAGGTGAAATAATCTTTTCAGCATCGGAAAAAATTTCTATTTGTTCTTCAATTTCATAAAGTTGAGGATTTATAACTTTATATCCATTTTGTCTTAACAAAGTAATTACATCACTTTCATTAATAATTTTCCTATAACTTGAGTCTTCTCTTGTAATATATATTTTTTTACTATTTTCTAGTTTTGTTATCGGATTGAAGAAATTTTTTAAAATTTTTATTGAATCGTTTAAATTTATAAATTGTGGAAATTGAGAATTTTTGAAATAATAAAACTCATCATCTAGATAAACAAAATTAAACTCAATATTAAGAGAATTAAGTATAGATTGAAGAAAAATTCTATATTTATTTGAAGAATTTCTATGAATTGCAATCTTGATATTATTACTTTTATTAAAAAATATTCTCGGTAAGAAATGTAAAAGATTTGAGTAATAATTATCGCCTGAATTTGATCCTAAAATATAAATATCATTAAATATTTTAAATGAGTTTTTTTTCTCTAAGAAGTTATTAAAAAATTGCTTACTATAAAAATGTGATAAGTTGCTAAAATCTCTCAAATATAATGATGAAAAAGTTTCATTATTATTTGTAATGGGAAAATAATGAAATGAGTCGGAGAAAAAATTTCCATTAAGAATATTACAGTTTAATGATAAGTTTTCAAATTTAGCATTTAGGAATAAATTTTTAAAGTACTTATCATTTTTTAGTTTGTCTATGTTTACATCAGTTAGCATATATAATATTCTACATATATATATTTAAAAAAATATGTATAAAAATAATTAATTTATGGCGCGCCTGAGAAGAGTCGAACTCCTAACCTCATGATCCGTAGTCATACGCTCTATCCAATTGAGCTACAGGCGCTTCGTATTTTTCAATCTTTTATCAATTTACTATTGAACATACAATGTTCACGTCACCACTATGGTGCTACTAATTATTTATTTTAACATATTCTAGATAGTTTTACACTGATTAGAACTAAACAACCTCCTCTGTTGGTGGTAAAATGGTAAATATAAAAATATTTTTTAAATAAAAAAAGGAAATTAAATGAATTTAGGAGAAGCATACAAAAAAGCGTGGTTTGATTATATGAGCAATTTAGATCGTGAAACTTTACCAAGTTTGATGGATGATAAATTTGAGATACGATCTCTTACAAAAGGTCCACAAAAAACTATAGAATCTAAACAAGAAATTCTAGAAAGGATAAGTAACATAGGTACGTCAATAAAATTAACACCAGAAGTTCACCACTCTTCAGATGACTTACTTGTAATAAGCGTATTACAGGAATGGGATACTGGAAAAGGTATAGTTATGTGGTTTGTTAAATTTAGAAATGGTAAAGCGATTCAACAAATTACTGCTAAAGGTGAACCATCTTAAATCGATGTTATTTTATAAAAATGCTAGCGTACAAATTATAATTCTATTCATCACAATTATAATTTTTACTCAAAACACTTTTGCAGAAATTGGAAAGGAAACTGGTTTTGAAATTCCAAGGTATGTATCTTTAAAAACCAATGATGCTAATATTCGTGTGGGACCAAGTAAAAAATACCCTATAGTTCTTAAATACACTAAAAAAAATTTCCCATTGAAAGTATTAGAAGAGTATGAAGAATGGAGAAGAGTAGAAGATTTGGAAAAAAACTCTGGGTGGATTCATAAAAGTTTAATAACAGGTAAAAGGACTGGAATTATTTTATCAGATGAAAAAAATGTGAAATTATTAAACACTTTGGATGGTAATATTATTGGAGAAATAGGAAAAAGAAATATTGTTTATTTAGAGAAATGTAAAATTAATTGGTGTTTAGTTTCGTTAGGAAATTTCAATGGTTGGATCGATAAAAAATATATTTGGGGTGTTAAACAAAATGAAATTATTAAAATCAGTTTTCTTCAAAGATTTGAAGATCTTTATTGGAAGAGTGTTAACTTACTGTACGGAATACAAAGAGGATTTTAAAAATTGGCTGGGGCGGTAGGATTCGAACCTACGAATGCCGACTCCAAAAGTTGGTGAAATACCAATTAAAGTTATAAATTTGACAGATTACTTAGATTAATTTTTTTCTAATTTCGAAAAATATCTTTGCGAGTGTGACCATAGTGTGACCAAATAATTTACTCTTTATTGCTATAAAAATTAAAATGTCTAATATTACTTAATGGCTGATGATTATTTTACTAAAGCAGAGAAAATTAAACAGAAAGTAAGAAATCTTGATTGGAAAAAAAAGATAAAATTACTTGAAAAAGATTTTGAAGATAAAAAATTTTCTAAAGAAGAATTTTTAGAGAAAAAA
>CACJZA010000030.1 GCA_902597795.1 uncultured Alphaproteobacteria bacterium
ACTACTTGCTGAAATTCAATCTCACTCAATTCATTAATTTGTTTTATAATATCCGATGTTATCTCGCTTTCAAGATTGATATACTTTATTATGTGTTTATAAAGAAGGTCTACTTTTTCATTTGAAGTATTTAGTTTATTGATCTTTTCTCTTAAAAAATCTTCTATTATATTTTTTCTTATTAAGTCTATCTCTATATTAAATAGAATATCTTCTTTATTAATTTCATTGTTCAACAATTTATTGTTCTTAATATTTATTTTTTCAATCTTTAAATAAATATCATTTGTTTCTTTAGTATAATTCTTTTTAATTTCAGCATTTTTATAATATTCATAAAAGAGTAAAACTGATATTAGATCTTCAATAATAATATTATCGTTTAAATTTTTGTTGCTACCAATAAATTCTAAATATTTAAGTCTTTTTTGGTAATCAACAAAAGTATATGCAAGATCATTTATTTTAAATAAAATTTTATTTTCTAAAGAATGAACATTTTTATTAAATAGTAAAAAAATCATTATAATTGTTATAAATTTTAAAAAATTAATACTAATTATTTTCAAATTTTTCATTATTGATACCTAAACTTTCCCAATCAATATCTCGTTTATCTTTTTCTGAACCTACTAGGTTTGTAGATTTATAACTTCCTATATTTTTAAATGAGAACATTAATGTTAAAATATCTTGTGGTTTTAAATTATCTTCTTCATAAGATTTTCTATTGAAATCAATATTAATGCCAAAGCATTCATCAAAGTAACTGTATCCTAAACTATATTCAGTATTAATCTCTTTTTTTAAATCATACAATCCTGAAATTGTAAATTTTGAAAAATTTAAAAATTTCTTACTCGCATAAGAATAGTTTAAAGTCTCTGTATCTTTCGTAATAATATTATTAACTTTTGAATTTTGATCTAAATATGAAATATTTATATTACCGTATTTGGTATTTGATCTAAAATCTATATTGCTATTCTTTAAATATGAGTCACTGAAATCATATCTAAAATTATAGGATAATTTGTTTATATTAAAATATTCTATTGTTCCTAATAAATCACTTAAATGATCATCATTTCCTTGCTCTACATGAAAATTACTATTGTTAGTAAACTCATAAGTTTGAGATATTGAAGATCTAAAATTTTGACTATATGCACTTAAACTATACGAAACTCTTTTAGAGTTATCCATTTTATCACTTCCACTATATCTATTCAATTGGTAAAAATTTTCAGAACTGAAATCATTATTTGTTGATTCTTCATTTGATAGTTTATTACTATTTGAAATTCCTGGAGTTACTATAAATTGTATTTTTGGATTTATAGTTAATTTATTATAATTTTTAAATTTAAAGGGAGTTTCACTTGACACTCCAATAATTGGAAATAATCTCAGATATGTTCCAGTTTTATAATTATCAGTATTTACAAGTTTATTTTCAGTATTAAATATCTGAGTATATAATTTAGAGTGTAAAAATATTTTTGAATTTTTAAAATTATTTTTCTTACTTAAACTATAAGCATATGATAATTTTTGTTGTTTTTTTGAATGAACTAATGAACTTTTTTCTCTAAAAATATTGTAAAATTCATATGTGGAATTAGTAATATATTCATTTTTACTTGAGTATCCCGAAAAATATTTAATTTTTGGAAGTACTGTTGGTGTGGTTTTATTATCTTCATTTTCTTGATTAGTTTGATAAAAATTTAAATTCACTTTAAAGTAATCATCAATCTGATTTAAATTAAACCCTTCAAGATTAAGGTATGTAGAAAGTGAGTTTGTATAACTTAAATCATCATTTGGATTTGTTCTTTGGATATAATTTTTTGAACTTTGTAATGCTGATTGAAATTCCATTTTAAAGTTTTCATTTAAATTTTTCTGATAATTTGTTATTAAACTTGCATCAGATAACCATTTATTATTGTTTTTATTTTCAAAATTTGAGTCAAAAGTTAAATCCGTATTGAAATTGCCACCTGAAATAATTTGATTGTAATCAAAAACAAATCTCTGTGAAGTATCAACACCACCGCCATAATTAATCATAGGAGTAAATAATAATTCTTTATCTCTTGATATGTTAAAATAATAGGGAAAAGAATTTGATTGAGATGTTTTAGTATCAAAAAAATTTAAAGAAATTGAAGGTGTTAAGAAGCCTGATTTCCTCTCTTTTCTTAGAGGTGAAGGCGTAACTATGTAAGGTATGTAAAAAACAGGTGTATTTAATACTCTCATCTTCGAATGTTTTTGATATAAAAATAAATTTTGGTTATCATGAAGTATTTTTTCACCTTCTAATTGCCATGTTGGACAAATGAAATTTGCTATTTTAATTCTAGAATTGCAAGGTGAATAAACGCCTTTTGATATAATATCTATGTGTCCGTCTCTTTTTATTTTATTACCAATTAATCTTGAACCATCATTCAATTTAATTTTCGGATTATTAAATTCTGCATAATTTAAATTCTTAATAAAAAAACCATTTTCACCTTCATAGAAGTTATTAGCACTATCCTTGAATACAAATTTAGAAGGAAGAATAATTTTTTCTTCTTTTTTATTGAAAACTATTAAATCTGAAGTAATTAAATTATCATTTTGAAATATCTTTGCATTGCCTTTAGCGATTATATTTTCATCTTCATCATAAGTTATAGAATCAGCATAAATTAAAATTTCTTTTGCAGTATTATGGTTTGGTATAAATAATATTACAAAAACCAGAATACATTTTGCAAATAAAAGATTGCGTAATTTAATCATTCTCAATTTTTATTACCTGATAAAGACCAACAAAAAATGGAATTAAAAAAATAATCAAATACGATATAAAAAAATTTAAAGATAATGACACTGTTATTTTAGTAATAATTTCTTTAAATAAAAATATAATGAATCCTATTAAAATAGCTATAAATAAAACTTTAAAAAAATTTTCATTTCTCTGAAATTTACTAGTAAATCCTAAAATGACAAATGCAAGGACAACAGTAAAAATTGGTTTTAAAATTTCGGATAAGTAATATAAACCAATTTCAGGAGAATATAGATTAAACTTAGTAAGTGTTTTCGAATGATGTAAGTATTTGTAAAAAGGTACAAGTTTATATTTCGAAATTGAATTGATAATATTTTGTTCATTAAAATTGATATTAAGGTCAAAATTATCTAAGTTTTTATATTCCTCTTCTACAAAATCATAATATCTTACCTCACTTAATTGAAACAAATTATTATTAATATTCCCTTTCTCAGCTAATATAAGCTTATTTGAATTATGATTAATTAATAGTATTTGAATATTTTCTGCATTCATATTCCTTAAATTTATATTTTTAATATTTATGAAGCTAGAATTTTTTTGATCAATTTGATTTTTGATCCACATTTCATTATTTGAAAACTTAATTGAATATAAGCTATTATCTTGATTGTCTAATTTCATATCGTATTTTGTTTCCATCATTACGGATATTGGATTTATAAAAAATAAGAACAACATACCCATTACAAAAATAGCCATGGATATCGGTAAAAATATATCAAATATCGAGTACCCCAAATTACGCATAGAAACGAATTCATTATTATTTATTAAATTTCTAATTAAAAAAGACACACTAATAATAGTAACAAATGGAATTATTTCATTTAAAATTGATGGGTATTTTAGAAGAGAAAGAT
>CACJZA010000031.1 GCA_902597795.1 uncultured Alphaproteobacteria bacterium
CTTAATAAACATTGTTTATAGCCCCATTTGTAATTACTACCAGGTACATTTCCAACAAATATAAATTTTGTTTCTTCTGAGAACAAATTAATAACTTTATCAATAGATTTTTCTAAATTTGAATTAAATTTATTTGAGTCTAAATTTTTTTTATTTTTTATTAAATTATACCATCTATAGGCAATTAAAATAATTTCACTTTCTCTGTTTTCCTTAGAAAAATCTTTATAATGATTAGTACATTTAGCTATATAATTTTTATCTGCCCATATCTCCATGTCTGAAATTAAATTTGGTAAAGAAATACATGAATCTAATATATTGGTTTTTACATTAAATTTATCATTTTCTAATAAAGCAATGATTGGGTATATGTATTGCCTAGCATGACTATCACCAATAATTGAGATATTGTATAGATTTTCTTTATCATAATTATAAATATGATTTTCTTTTGTTTCTAAGCCTGCATAAATTCCCTCATTTTTGAAATAATCTTTTGTGTTAATTTTATTTATGAAAAGATTATTGTTTATAATTAAGATATTAAAGAATAATAGAAAAATACTTGGAACAAAAAAATAGAATAAAAAGTTCCTATCTTGTTTAATTAAAACTTTTCTTCTGATTGGTAATTCTAACTTATGATAAATTAATGAACTAAATATAAAAATAAATAAAATTAGATAAATACTATTTAAAAAGGAAATATTTTCAAAAATCATGTATTTGTAGAATACAATTATTGGCCAATGAAAAACATATAATGTATAACTGATCAAGCCAAAATATATTAATATTTTGTTTGTTAAAATTAAATTAAGGAATGATTTTTTATTATTAAAAGTAATTATTAGAGCTGTTCCCAAACATGGATAAAGCGCATAATGATATGGATAATATTTATAATCTTGAAATGGTAATAGTGATATTAAAATTAAAATTAGACCTAAAACTGTAAATAAATTACTATATTTTACTTTATTATTATTTAATTTTAGAAATGATATAAACGAACCGATTAAGAATTCATATAATCGAAATGGAAGCAAATAAAATGATGCTAATGTAGATTCCTTAAACAAAATTGAAATAAATAAACTTAGCCCAAACAGTAAAATTAAAATTAAGTATATAATAAATTTATTTTTCCGGGTAAAAAACAAAAGAAAAATCAAAAATATAGGCCAAATAAAATAATACTGTTCTTCTATATTTAATGACCAAATATGTAAAAGTGGATTAAATTCACCATCACCTGAAAAGTAATTAGTATTTTTCCATAGAAAAATATTGGCTGAATAAATTACTGAGTAAAATAATGTCTTCGAAAATTTTATAAAAAGTTCTTCAGTAAATAAAAAATAGGATATAAAAAAAGAAAAAAATAAACAAAAGGTTAAAGTAGGTAATAATCTTCGTGCCCTATTTAATAAAAATGAAGTATATGAAAAATTTTTATTATTAATTTTATTTAAAATTATATTTGTTACTAAATAACCACTTATAACAATAAAAATATCAACCCCAATAAAGCCATTTTTAAAATACATGTAATCAAAATGATAAAATATAACTAAAAGAATTGAGATACCTCTTAGCCCATCTATATCTTTGCGATAATTATTAAAATTCATTGTTCTTTATTGAATTCATATTACGAGAAATTATTTTATTTACTAGAATCTTAAAATTAGCTAATTTTTTTGAAATTGTTTTTTCAGTCTTTTCGTATTTATCTTTTTTAATAGTTATTTTTTTATTTTCTAAAATATTTATTAGTGTTTTATTTAATTTTTCTTTTGAATTTATAACATTTAGATTTTTAATATTACTAAAATAATTGTTTTTACGATTAAAACCTCTTCCTATTTGTAAACTATATGTATTAATATTAGCATATATAAATTCTAAAAGCATTGTGGATGTAATCCCAAATACTGCATCAATATTAGAAATATTCTTAATATTTTTATTATTTTTCATAACAGTGATTTTTAATAAGCTTGTACTTTTCAATTTATTTAAAAAAGCATAATTCAAAATACTATCAAGAGGATGTAAGCATATATAAATATTAGTTTTAATTTTTTTAATTCTTATTAAATTTATAGCTTGTTTTATAAAAATATTTAAAATTTTAGAACTATTAAATATTATTTGATTTTTATCTAAAACTTGATATTTTTTTGATATCTCCATAGGAGTTGAAATGAATAATATATTCTTTTGATAATTAGTGTTTTTAATAAAATTTAATAAGGTCGCTGCTTTAGAATATAAATGGGGTAATCCAGTGATATAAATTAAAATTTTTTTATTTTTTAAATTTCTTTTTAAATTTTCTTTTGTTTCCTTATTTGGCACTCCTATTATTTTTGGAACAATAGTAATAGTTTTATTATTTATTATTCTTCTAAATCTTTTGAATGGATAGGACCAAGAATCAATAATTGAGCATGTATGTAATTTTAAGTTATTACAAACAATTAAAAAATTAAACTCAAACATATTATCTCCACCTGCACCAATGAACGCAAAAGAAGGATTAATAAACGTAAGTAATTCTCTAATTTTTTTTTTAGAAATATTTTTTCTACATTCAATATAATTTATATATTTATTAAATGAATTAAAATATTTTTTACTATAGGAGGTATAAAAAACATATATTTCAAAGTTAGTTGATATATTTTTTATTATTTCTATAGCTATATTTGTACTACCTATAGAATGGGTAACAAATACGATTTTTGTTTTCACCTTAAATTTATTTGCTTTTTAATTTATCTAAATTTGACCATACTTTATGGAAGCTATCTATAATTTTGTCTATTTTTTTGTTATTTAATTCATATAAACAAATTCCAAAATTAATATAACTTTTTTCAGAAATAAACTCTGCATTAGGACAAATCCCTTTTTTGTAATTTACTTTTCCCTTATAATTATTCCTAGTCCAAGGATAGCCTTTAGTTCCATAGGCAATTTTTTTTTGATAGATTGGTAATAAGTGTAATTTTGAATAATCTTTAGCTAATGCAGGTACTCCTTCTGCAATTAAAGCATCATAAATCTTATCTCTAGTAACACCTGTAATTTTTTCATTTACAAGCATAGGAAAGGCATAATATGAATGAGTGCATCCCTTTAGTGTCTTTGGAAGTCTTAATCCTTTAAGATTTTTCAAACCCTTTATTAATAAATTAGCCTGTTTTTGCTTAGATAAAACGATTTTTTTAAGTTTTCTTAGCTGACAAATACCTATAGCTGCTTCAATTTCACCCATTCTAAAATTATTTCCAATCATGTTTGAAATATTTTTTATTTTAAAATCACTAACAACTGCTTCTGCGTGATTTCTTATCATTTTCATTTTTAAAGCTAATTTATCATCATTTGTAACCAAAACGCCGCCTTCTCCAGTGTGAATATGTTTATGATAATTAAAACTAAAACCACCTATATCTGAGAGAGTTCCAGAATA
>CACJZA010000032.1 GCA_902597795.1 uncultured Alphaproteobacteria bacterium
TTTTTGATTTAACATCATTGTATCTTGCTTCTGTCATTAAACAATCAACATACACGGTTGCGTTTAAAATTAGTTCACCAATTTCCTTTTGTGAAAGAGAATTATCATTTGAAGAAGAAAAATTAACACCATTTGATTTTACAAATGTTTTTAAAATTGAAGATTTAATACCAAAATTCATATTTTCAGGAAGAGAGTTAAATTCTTCTAGAGTGTATTGAAAATTTGCTTTTTCAACCGCTACTCCTATAACATTTCCATTTTTATCAATTATTGGACCTCCACTATTTCCAGGTTGAAGAGCCGCATCAACTTGAATTCTAGCAAAATTATTTTCTAAACCTGTCAAAGCCGAAACTATTCCCTGAGTTACTTTAACTGAGGAACTCAAATCATAACCAAATCCAAACCCCGCAATATAAATTGGCTCTAATAAACTTGCATCCTCTTTAGAAACTGGAAAGAGTTTTTTATTTTTTATGTTTGTTTTTAATAAAGCTAGATCATTGATTGGGTCTGTAGCAATAATAGTGCTTTCAAATATTTTTCCTTCATAGTGAATGGTTGATAAGTTACATAAATTTGTAACATGATTATTAGTTATCACATATCCATTATCGGTGATAAAGAACCCAGTTCCAGAAGATACAGAATATAATTTTTCTTTCTCCTCATCTTTTTTCTTTTGTTCAGCTAGTCTTTTTTCCTCAGCTTTTCTTTTTTCTTCTAATTCTTTGAGTTTTTTTTCCTCAGCTAATCTTTTTTCTTCTAATTCTTTTAATTTTTTTTCTTCGGCAATAATCTTTTCGTTATCTTTGCCTATATTTTTATCATCTTCAAATTTAAGTTCATCTTCCTCAAAAATCTTTAATGAGTCAATTGGAACATATCCGCTTTTAGAACTTGACCATAAATATGCATATGCTCCTTCAAAAATTTTAAGGTTGTGCTCAGCTTCCCATTTCTGAAGTTCTTTTTTATTAAAATAACTTTTTTCAATATACCTAACATCATATACTTCACCTTTTTTAGCAATATTTCTATTATCCTTATAAGGAGAAATTGCTAAGCTAGGTTTTGTAATAGAATATAATATATTTGTATCTTCAATAATTGTTACAGCATTACCAACATAGTTTTCATACTTTTTTTTAATTTTATTTAACTCTTTGATATGCTCTTTAAGGTTAACTTTCTCAATTTCTCGTTCTTTTTGAAGTTGTTTTCTTTGGGAAAGAGTCAAGTCAAAACCAAAATTTAAATATTTTTCCTCTTCAAAACTTCCAGGGAATAAAGATGCGGCAAACTTAGGTGCCTCATAATCTTTACAACTAAATAACGTTTTTTTCATACCGGCCTTACATGAGTTTCTAATTAATGCTAACTTACCTCTTGTGCCATCTATTTTTAGGTTGGTTTTATGGGAACTTTTTTTTAAAATTTTATCTAATAAAATCACAGCGTTTTTTGCACTATTGGAACAAATAAATCTATGTAAGTAATATTTTTGACTTGATGAAGTTGGCGGATACCAAGCATCTCTTGTTATAGAATTAAATTTATATGATTTTTCATTTTCTATAATATTATTTGAAGTAAAAAACCAATAATTATATTTATCATATTTTTTACAATACTTTTCAGCTTCCCTGTATTGTTTATACCATCTTTTATTTTGTTTACTTTCTGATGCATCACTATCGTATTCTACTTTAAGAATTACATATTCAGAATTACCCTCAAAAAATGATATTTTTTCTTTTGCATTACCTAATGAAATATAAAAACAAACAAGTAATCCTATTGATAATGAAAGTAATTTATTCATCATAATTTATATTTTAACATGATATGTAAATGAATGCCCTAATTTTACGCGTAATGTACGCGTAATTATAATTAAAAATTGTGCGTTTTTATAAGCATGTGATATAAACTTTTTTAAGAAAGAATAAGCGATTACAGTAGGAAATGCTTAAACTTTTGGGTGTTCGCTCACGCGTAATTGAATGAGGACTTGTTCACGCACCGAGCAACAGAACGCCCCATTTTTTAAATATTATCTAATCAAATCAACAATTTCTTTTAAAAACCTCTCTACGAAGTTTACTACGAAGGAAAATATATAATTTATTATTAGGTAATGTTAATTGTCAGATTTATTTAAACAAATTAATTGATAATGAATTATGAGTCTGAACTAACTGGAGGTCATCCAAATTCACTAGGTAATACAATAAAAGTTGTTGAACATGTTATTGTTAAAAAAAATAGAATTAATCCATTAATTAAGTGTTATTCAAGCACAGACCAAATAGTAAGATTAAGAACATCAAATGCTTTTAAAAGAATATTTAGACAAAAACCAGAATGGTTTTTAGATTTTAAACATATTTTCTTAAACAAAATTTCAAAAATAAAACAATCTTCCACACAATGGACCTGCGCTCAATTATTTTCAGAATTAGTTAATCAATTAGAAAATAAAGAACAAAAAAAAGCAAAAAAAATTGTATCTGATTATCTTAATAATTCCAGTGATTGGATTGTTTTGTGTCAATCAATGAATGCTCTAATAACTTTCAATAAAATTGATAATAAAACAATAAAAGAAAATATAAAAATTATTAAAAAACTTTCAAAAGATAGAAGAAAGGCAGTTTCTAGACTAGCAAAGAAATTATTATCCTTAATTAAAGAATAAAAAAGACTACGAAGAACTAAAACAAGAAATCTGACAAATAAAGAAAACTTACTACGAAGTTTCTACGAAGAAGTTTCCAAAAGTCCTTATTTTCTGTTAATAATGATTTAGTAGTCGTTATACAGAACGCCCCACTATAATTGTTATTTTTATTTTTTTTCTCTTGTTTTTTTTAGAATGCTCTCAGTTCACGCGTCCTATACGCGTAAATAGTTATAATTTTTAGTTGTATGTAAACTCTCCTGTTACAATATCTTCGATTTCTTTTGGTAACATACCTCCATTTTGATTTATCAAATCATCACATTTGTAACCAAGGTCATTTAATTTAAGCTCTTCACATGATCCAGCTTTGCGAATCTCATCGGCATAAATTGATTGCGAATAATTTTC
>CACJZA010000033.1 GCA_902597795.1 uncultured Alphaproteobacteria bacterium
TAGATCATGATCAAACATCAAGAATAATTTCAGATTCAAGAATTAATCATGTTTTATTTACAGGTTCTGTAAGTGGCGGAAAACAAATAAAAAAATCTATAGGCACTAGATTTATTGGAGCCGGTCTAGAGTTAGGTGGAAAAGATCCTGCTTATGTTAGAGCTGATTGTGACTTAGATCATGCTGTTGAAAATTTAGTTGATGGATCATACTTCAATTCTGGTCAATCTTGTTGTGGTATCGAAAGAATTTATGTTGATAAAAAAATATACAATACATTTGTAGAAAAATTTAAAGATGTAACTGAGAAATATGTTTTAGGCAATCCACTAGAGATGGAGACAAATTTAGGTCCGGTAGTGAAGCAATCTGCTGCAAATTACATTAGATCTGAAATTAACAATGTAATTAGTCAAGGTGGAAAGAATATTATAGATAACAAAAAATTCAATTTAGATGATGGTAATAATTGTTATGTAAGCCCAAGTGCACTCATCAATGTCGATCATTCGATGAAATATATGATGGAAGAAATATTTGGTCCTTCGGTTGGAATAATGAAAGTAGAAAATGAAAATGAAGCTTTATCTCTAATGAATGATAGTTCTTATGGGTTAACAGCAAGTATTTGGACAAATGATAAGTCTTTTGCAGAAAATTTTGGAAAAAATGTTGAAACAGGAACCTTTTTTATGAATAGATGTGATTACTTAGATCCCGGCTTAGCATGGACCGGTGTAAAAGATACTGGAATTGGTGTTACTTTATCTGTTCTAGGATTTGATCATTTAACAAGACCAAAAAGTTATCATATAAGAAACATTTAAGATTATGGAAAATATAAATTGGAATTATCCTACTACAATCTGGTTTGGTGTTGATAGAATAAAAGAAATACAAAAAGCCTGTGAAGAATTAAATATTCAAAAACCATTAATTGTTACTGATAATGGAATTTTAAAAACAAACATTATTTATAAGTTAAATGATTGTTTAGATAAACAGGCAATTGTTTTTAGTGATGTTAAATCAAATCCTACAGGTAAGAATGTTGAAGATGGTGTTAAGGCATTTAATGAAAATAAACATGATGGAGTAATAGCTGTTGGGGGAGGCTCGGGTATGGATACAGGAAAGGCAATTGCCTTTATGGCCAAGCAGGAAAGACCAATCTGGGATTTTGAAGATATTGGTGACTGGTGGACTAGAGCTAATGCAGATTCAATTTTTCCTATAATTGCTTTACCTACTACAGCTGGAACAGGTTCTGAAACTGGAAGAGCGTCAGTCTTTACTAACGAACAAACACAAGAAAAAAAAATAATTTTCCATCCAAAAATGCTTCCATCAATTGTTATCCTTGATCCAAATTTGACAATTCCACTCCCTGCAAATCTAACGGCCTTTACAGGAATGGATGCACTAGCTCATTGCTTAGAAGCATATTTGTCGAATATTTTCCATCCTTATTCGCAAGGTATTGCATTAGAGGGGATTAGATTAGTAAAAAATAATCTTGTTCTTGCTTTTAATAATGGATCAAACCTAGAAGCTAGATCGCATATGCTAGCATCTTCATCTATGGGCTCAATAGCTTTTCAAAAAGGTTTAGGTGCTATCCATTCTTTAAGTCATCCTGTTGGTGCAATTTATAATACTCATCATGGATTAACCAATGCAGTATTTATGCCATATGTTTTGCAATATAATAAAAAAGGTATTGAAGAAAAAATTATTGATATTTCAAGATATATAAATTTAAAATCAGCAACATTTAATAATTTTATGGATTGGATTTTAGAGCTTAGATCTAATTTAAATATTCCTAATACTTTAAGTGAAATAATTGATGATGACAAAAATTTAGAAAAAATGAGTTTAATGGCTTTTAATGATCCTTCCACAAGTACAAATCCTATACCAGTTAATGCAGAAGATTTTTTAAAAATGTATGTTAATGCCTTTAAAGGTGATTTATAAATTTATAACGTTGCTCCAATTATCCAAGGATTAAATTCATCATCACCATAATCATTTATTTCACTCTTTGATTTTTCACCTGATGCAACTGAAATTATTTTATCAAATATTTCTTTGCCAACATCATTAACACTTGCAACGTTATCCATAATTGTACCAGCATTGATGTCCATATCTTCACTAAGTTTATTATACATATTTGTATTTGTTGCTATTTTAATACTTGGAGTGGGTTTGAATCCAAAGCATGAACCTCGACCAGTAGTAAAACAAATAATATTAGCACCAGAAGCAACTTGACCAGTTACAGATACAGGATCGTAACCTGGAGAATTCATAAAGTTAAAACCTTTGGTTTTTACCTGTTCAGCATAATCGAGAACATCAACCATATTTCTATTACCAGCTTTGGATACTGCCCCTAATGATTTTTCCAGAATTGTAGTTAAACCTCCTTTTTTATTACCAGGACTTGGATTATTGTCTAATGTGCTATCATTGCTAGCAACATATTTTTTCCACCATTCAATTTGTTTGTTTAGTTTTTCTATATTTTTTTCGTTTGATGATTTTTCAAATAATAAATGTTCTGCTCCATATATTTCTGGAGTCTCTGATAGTAATGTTGTACCACCATGATCAATAATCATATCTGAAGCAAAGCCTAGTGCAGGATTTGCAGTTATCCCAGAATACGAATCTGAACCACCACATTGCAAAGCAACTGTTAGTTCTGAAATGGGTATATTTGTTCTAGAAATACAATTAATTTCATTTAATTGATTAATAATTTTTGAAGTTACTTTCGTTATTATTTCATTTGTTCCACCTTCATCTTGAATATTCAAATATTCAATATTTCTTTTTTCCTGATCATTGTTGTACAAACTTATTTGGGCACATTCACATCCAAGTCCGATAACAAAAACTTTTC
>CACJZA010000034.1 GCA_902597795.1 uncultured Alphaproteobacteria bacterium
AGTGCTTGAATAAACAGTTTTACCCTTATTAGTTAACCAATATAATTTATAATCTGGAAGTCTTGATTTAATTTCGTGAAGAAGTTGTAATTTTATTATTCCATCTCCGATTTTTTCACCATTTGAAAAGACTAGAATTTTTTTATCCATATTTGTATTATTTTAGAATTTATCATTTAGAGAAAAGTTTTATGGACAACTATTTTAAGATTTATAGCTTTAGTTTCCCAGTAATAGTTTTTCCAGGTTCTGCTACTAGGCCACTTTGGTCAATTACTACAGGACCAGATGCTGGATCTGTAACACCTAATTCTTGACTAAACTCTATTAACATATTTCTTATTGTGTCAAGAAAAGCTATCATATGAGGCCTTGCATCTTCCAAAGCAGCCTCGTTTGCCCATTCAATTATACTGCAATAAGAATACTCATCTGTTTTAATTAATTTCCTAAAAATTAAACCCTCTGGTAAATTATATTTTTGCATCGCTTCATTAAAATTATTTTCTTCTTCTGGTTTAACTTTAAACTTAACTACACTTATGAATTTAGACATACAAAATTTTCCAATATTTATAACGTTTTATTAGTTGTACTTTATATAAACCCATTTTGGGTTTATTATTAGAATTATATTATGAGAATTGACTCAAACCAAGAATTTTCAAACGTAGGTTATGCGTTTTTAATGTTTTTAACTGATTATTACAAAAGAGTGGGTAAATTAAAACTAACTTTTGATGAAATGATGGTTCTAAATACTGTAGCTGCGCAATTAGGCTATAACTTAAAATTTTCTGAGTCACTTTCGATTAAAGATTTATCAAATCTAAAAGATGAAAAAATTACAAAAATTTTTAAACGATCCAAATTATCAATTTTAAGTATTGCTAATATATTAGAACAACCAAAAGAAAGTGTGCGACGTAGAGTGAATAGATTAATTTCATTAAGTCTACTTGTTAAAGATAATACTGGGGGAATTATGCTTACTGAAAAATATTCAGAAATACTTAAGAGCTTTTCAGTGCATACACTTAAACAGTTATCTTTTTTAATTCAAGATATGGAGAGTATAGGTTTCTTACAAGATCTTTTAAAAGATATGAACAAAAAAAATTCAACTGTTTCAGCTATAGAAAATAAAAATTAAAATATTCTTATGAACAAATTATTATCATTTTCATTATATGATGTTGGAAACTCGGTATTTCCAATGATTGTCATCGCAGCCCTAACATCAAGTTATTTTGTAAACAACGTGGTTGATGATCCTCAATATGGCACAGCTCTATGGCAATTCACAATTGGCATTACCGGTATAATAGTTGCTATAATAATGCCATACCTTGGAAAAATTGCTGATAGTAAAGAAAATGGAAAAGTATTTTTTTTAAGATTATTTTCAATATTTTGCATTATTGCAATTGTTTGCTTTTTTCTAATAAAACCTTCATCAAGTTATACTTACTATGCCTTATTAGTTTTATTTATTAGTGGAATTACTTACGAAATTTCTAATAGTTTTTATAATGCTACTTTAAAAGACTGCTATCCTAATAATCTTACTTTAGGTTCAGGAGTTGGTTTTGGCTCTGGATTTATTGGTGGAGTCATAATTTTTTTCTTACTTTTACAATTTTTAATTTTACCTGAAAAAAATATTTTCAATTTGAATAAAGAAAATTTTGATCATATTCGTTTTGTGCATATAGTATTAGCTTTCTGGTTTTTACTTTTTGCTTTGCCATTATTATTTTTGTCTAACATTAATAATTTTGCTGAAAAATTCACACAAAAAACCTTTCTTGAAATTAAATCTTTAATTTGGAAAGATAAATTAACTAACACTGGGCGTTTTTTATTAGCGAGGCTTTTTTATATTGATGGTTTAGTTATTATTACTACTACGATAGGTATTTTTGGAACTTCAGTAATGGGCTTAACTTTACAACAAATATTAGTTCTTGGACTACAAGCTAACATCAGTGGTGCGATAGGTTGTTACTTATTTGGATATTTGATTAAAAATGATAAATTAACAATAATTTTAACTTTAACTGTTGTCATTTTTTTAATCTTATTAATTTCCATAAATACAAATCAATCAATGTTTATATTATATGTGATAATAGCTACTTTTTTTACAGGTCCACTTCAAAGCTCGAGCAGAGTTGTTATGGCTAATTTAACTGATAATAACAGACAAGGTTTTAGTTTTGGAATATTTACTCTATCTGGGAAAATTACAGCTTTTTTAGGTCCAATTTTAGCTTCTGCTTTAACATTTTTAATATCTCAGCGAGTTGGTTTTGGTTTTTCAATAGTGTTATTAAGTTTAGGATTATTTCTAATGATTGGGGTAAGTTATAATAATAATAACAATAATGTAAAATTAAAAACTTAATTCTCTAATTAAGACAGCATAAACATATTTATAAATCCGTTCTGCAAAACTAGTTGGATAAATTGCTATATTCACTGAGCCTAACATTT
>CACJZA010000035.1 GCA_902597795.1 uncultured Alphaproteobacteria bacterium
ATTTCAAATAATCTTTTATTCAATTTAGATAGAGGAGCTTGTTTTGAGTATTTTACAGATGTTAGTGAAATAGTTTTTATTTTCTTTTTCTTAGCAATCAATGCTGCTTCAACTGGTGCGTGATTGACACCTGAATTAGATACAATCATTAAAATATCTTTGCTGGTAATTTTATATTTAGCTAGAGCTTTTTTTGCAATGTTTGGAGTTCTTTCTAAAGCAGTAGCCTTTCTTGCTCCTTTTTTAAAACTTAGATCATCATCTCTTATTGGACAAGCAGCAGCAAAACCTCCTGCTCTATGAAATGACTCTTCTCCAAGCAATCTAGAATGTCCAGTTCCAAAAATATATAACTGCCCACCTTTTTTATAAGATTTGCTAATTAACTTAGCACACTGTGCGAATTTTTTTTCTTCTTCTTTTAAAATTTTCTTTAAAATTAAATTAATTTTTGAAGAATATGATCTTGTTAATTTACTCATTTGGATTTTATATTAGATGCTAGGGCAAATATTGCCCTAGCAATAATAATATGATTATTTGTATTCTTCTAACTCTTCAGCTGCTTCTGCAACTAAATCAGCAGGATCACCTTCACCAAGAATTGCTCCTTGGATCATGTTATTCATAACTGATTGAAAAGCTTTATAGTCAACAAGTAAAGGTTCTGGTCCACCATCCCCTATTGCATCTATAAACATCATCCAATAATCATCATTGTATGGTTCTTCACTTCCTATAACATCATATTGCATAATTGGAGTTAAGCCCCATTCAGTATCTAGTTTATACTGCCATTCTGGAGATGTAACCATAGCCGCAAACTTATTTGCCATTTCCTCATTTCCAGTATTATTAAATACAGCAATACTATCAGTGATTAATAGAGTTCCTTGTTTACCTTGTGGTCCAGCAGGAATCCTAACAGTTTTCATATTAAGATCTTCATTATGAGTACCTCGACCCCATGGTCCATCAATATACATTGCAATTTTTTTATCATTAAGTAGATCTCTTAATTGTGATCTCTCATATGCTAACGGACCCTCTTGAGCTACATTTGCTAATTTTCCATAAAATGCTAGAGCCTCAACTGTGTTTGAACTATTCAAAGTAATAGTATTTGTATCAGGATCAATTACTTGACCGCCATTACTATACAAATAATTTAAAAACTGATGCATAGTGTTATCAAAATCTTTACCAGTTAGACCTATTCCAGCAACACCAGGCACATTATTAGTTACAGCTTCTGCCATTGAGTATAATTCATCCCATGTTTCAGGACCCTCACATGCAACACCAGCTTCTTCTAATAAATCACAATTCATAAATAGAGCTTTAGTAGAAAATGCTCTTGGATATCCCCATACTTTACCTAAATGTGAAACAGTGTTTAAAATACCTGGTTGATACATATTAATCTGTGATTGTGGAATATCAACATTAATTATATGACCATTTTCTGCAAGGCCCTTTAAAGTTCTTGAACCAACATATGCTAAGTCAACTGGATCACCAGCAATAGCTAAATTTATAACTTTATCCTGACATGTTCCCCATGGAACTGCTTCCCATTTTATAGTAACACCTGGGTTAGCGCTTTCAAATTCAGCTGCTACATCCATATCTGCTTGTCTGATTTCTCCACCACATAGAATGCCATGTAATTCTTGTGAGTTTGCACTGAAACCAAAAGACAGAAAAAATATGAAAGAAGCAATTGAAGTAATTTTTAAAAATTTCATAATCCCTCCGTAAATATAAAAGACCGTAGCATTATTAGGTAGGCGCAAGCAAGAGTGTTTTTGCTAGATTTACTAGTTTTTTACAGCTCCAGCAGTTAATCCTTCAACAATATATTTTTGGAGGAACACAAATACTATTAATACAGGGAATACTCCAACTATTGATGCTGCCATCATTTCGTTCCATTTTACAGATTGATATCCTATAAACTCAGTTAATCCTGAAACTATTGGCATATATTCTCTTATTGAATTGAATGTAATGGCAAAAAGAAATTGTTGAGCGTAGGCTTGAATAAATGCATATATGGCAGTAACAACTATTCCGGGAGTACTTAAGGGCGCAATAATTTTTGTAAGAATATCTATTCTTGAAGCTCCATCAACATAAGCAGCCTCTTCTAACTCAACAGGTATTTTTTCAAAATATGCTTTTAGCAACCAAATTGAAGTAGGAATACAAAAAGCAATACCAGGTACAATCATTGCAAAATAAGTATTTAATAAATCAAAAGTTCTTAATAATTTAAATAATGGAATTAAAAGTACAGCTCCAGAAAACATATTAACAGCAAGTAGAACCCAAAGACTTCCCTGCTTAAAAGGAAAGTTAAATCTTGCATATGAATAAGCTGCTGGAACT
>CACJZA010000036.1 GCA_902597795.1 uncultured Alphaproteobacteria bacterium
TATCGGCTAGATCAGGATGTTTTTTAATTATATTTATTTTAGTTTCTTCATCTAAGTTATCAAATAATTCTAAAAACACTAATATCATTTCTTTTTTATTTTTAAATGGTCGCTTTTTATCAGCATGTTCTGTTATAAATTTAGATTCTTCATAAATATTTTTAAAAGAATCAATAAACTTTTCAGAATTATAATTATTTATATCTTTAATTTTCATCACTAAAATTTTCATACCAATGATTAGCAATTTCCTCTCTTTTACAAATCCAAATGTCATTATAACCAGAAATATAATTCAAAAATTTTACCAAAGACATAAATCTTCCTGGCCTTGCTATTAATCGACAATGTAAACCCACACTCATCATTTTAGGTTTATTGAGCTCATTTGCTTCTCTGTATAATGTATCAAATGAGTTTTTTAAGTAATTATAAAAATCTTCACCTGTGTTAAAACCTTGTAAGGTAGAGAATCTCATATCATTATTATCTAGAGTGTATGGAATAATAAGATGTTTTTTATTTTTTACTTTTATCCAATAGGGTAAATCATCTGCATATGAGTCACTATCATAAATAATATTTGTATTATCTAAAATTATATTTCTTGTATTTGGACTTGTTCTACCAGTATACCAACCAAAAGGAAAATATCCAAAAATATCCTTAATAATGTTGTTACATTTTATAGTATGTTCTTTTTCAACCTCCTCAGTTATATTTTGATAGTCTATCCATCTATAACCATGGCTAGCTACTTCATACTTTGATTTAATTATTTGTTCACAAACATCAGGGTTTTTTTCTAAAGCCATACCAACACCAAATATTGTTAGAGGTAATTTTCTTTTTTCAAACTCATTATGTATTCTCCAAAAACCTCTTCTTGAGCCATATTCATAAATTGATTCCATATTCATATTTCTGGCACCTATTATTTGCTTCGCATTAATTATTTCAGATAAAAAAGTTTCTGATCCTTCATCGCCATTCAATATTGAATTTTCTGCACCTTCCTCATAATTTAGAACAAATTGAAGAGCGAGTTTTGATTTGTTAGGCCAATAAAAATTAGAGTCATTATTTCCGTAACCTATATAATTTCTGTCGTCTTTCATAAAAATGCTTGATTTAATATTTAGTTAAATACTGTATAAACGAATAAGTATTATGTCTAAAGGATATTTAACTACTCATGTTTTGGATACCTATAATGGTAAGCCTGGATCTGGTATAAAAGGGTCTCTTTTTAAAATTGATGGTGAAAATAAAGTTAAAATTTCAAATTTCATTCTCAATGAAGATGGCAGGTGTGATGAACCTATATTAGGTAAAGAGAATTTTATTCTTGGAAAATATGAGTTATTATTTCTTTGCGGGAGTTATTTTAAAGAATTTACAAATCTTCATGAACCATTCTTTCTTGATGACGTAATAATTAGATTTGGAATTAACAAAGAAGAGCACTACCATGTTCCTCTTCTTATTACCCCGTGGAGTTATTCAACATATAGAGGAAGCTAGTGTCTAGAGAGCATATCGATTTTCTTCTTAATGAAGAAAAAATATCTATCAAAGATTTAGACACAAATACAACGGTACTAAATTATCTTCGCAATAATCATGAGTTAACTGGAACAAAAGAAGGTTGTGCATCTGGTGATTGTGGAGCATGTACTGCAGTTGTAGGAGAATTAAAAGAAAATAAAATTTCTTATAAAAGTATAAACACGTGTATTACTTTTTTGTATTCTCTGCATGGTAAGCAATTAATAACAGTTGAGCATATACAAAAAAATAAACTTCATCCTGTTCAACAATCAATGATTGATAGTGACGGATCTCAATGTGGTTTTTGTACACCAGGTATTATCATGTCAATGTACAATATGTATGAAAATAAAATAAAACCAACAGAAGAAAATATTGATAAATTTCTTTCTGGAAATTTATGTAGGTGTACAGGTTATCTTCCAATTAAAAATGCAATTAAGAATATGTATAGCTATAAAAGTAATAAGTTTTCAAAGAGTAAAGTTATTAGATTATTAAAATCAATTAAGAAAACTGATACTGTTATTAAAAAAAATGGTTCTAAGTTTTTCATCCATTATAATTTAAATTCTCTAATAAAAGACTATCAAAAGATTAGTAATGGACATTTACTAGTTGGAGGTACAGATCTAGCTCTTGAAGTAACAAAAAAAAGAAAAGATTTAAAAAATATTTTTTATTTAGGCTCAAATAAAGATTTAAATTATATTAAAAATAAAAATAACAATTTACACATTGGATCTGCTACTCCCATAAATGATATTTTACCATTTTTAGAAAATATTTATCCAACATTTGCAAAAATGTTTGAAAGATACGGATCTGAGCA